>MGRL01000072.1 GCA_001798165.1 Deltaproteobacteria bacterium RIFCSPHIGHO2_02_FULL_43_33 | reverse complement strand
ATGGATACATCTTTATCTGGTCCTGCTTATTGTGGGAGCTATATTTATTTTAATCGATGGAATAAAGAAGTATGAAAGTACTGAAGCATAATACAATGCCAACATAAAAATAAATTTGTCCATTTTTTCTTGAAGATGGGATGGAAATGGATTTATTCGTAGGCCTAAAGGATATTAAATAAATCTGTCCCCTTTTTCCTTTTATATAAGGGGGGTGACAAACCATTATGTCTAAATTCAGTAAGCCATGCCTTCACAAAAATAGTAAAAAGGGCAAATCTGCCAAAAGACATTGCGTTTCACTGTCTGAGGCATACTTTCATTACTAATTTGCTTGAGATGGGTGTGCCGCTAAAAGAGGTTCAGGTTGTCGCAGGCCATGCTGATATACGCACCACAATGAAGTATGTCCATGTCATCCCTAAGAAACACTCACCGATTGATAAGCTTCCATCAATTCTCTGACCCAATCCCAATATACCCACCTTGAGTCAAAAAAATACACCAAAAAATACACTAAACTTTTTCTTTTTAGGGGTATTTTGCCCCATCTTGAGCTATTTTGACCCACTTTGCGGTTTTTAACTATAAAGGTTTAACTAACCTATAAACCTATGAAATACTTGAAATAATTGACTATTCAGGGTAGGATAATCTGGTCGGGGCGGCGGGATTCGAACCCACGGCCACTTGCACCCCATGCAAGTGCGCTACCAGGCTGCGCTACGCCCCGAAGTGAATAATACAATTACGAATGAGGAATTACGAATTACGATTTTTTAAATTAGGCAAGTATCTTTTTTATAGAATGCAATTCTTCTTTTATTACCCTCAATGCCTTTAAATATCTTTGGTCAGGAAATTGAATGGCCAGCTGCCGATTATTTCTCTCTTTAAGCCATTCCTTAATTCTTGCCTTTGCCCCTTCAAGTGTGTATCTTTCATTATATAAAAGTCTTTTTATTTCTAAAACAAGCTCAACATCTTTTTTCTTATAAACCCTCTGATTTGACTTTGACTTCTGCGGATTTATTATCTTGAACTCTGTTTCCCAGTATCTCAGGACATAAGGCTTCACCCGTGTTATCTTGCTAACCTCGCCTATCTTGAAATAAAGCTTATCAGGGATATTAGCCATATTTTATAGAGGAGGCGTAAACGGGAAAAAGCCTCCCGTTCCCCACGCCCTGCCTCCTATTTTTTAGTATTAACCGCCTCTTTCAAAAGCTGGCTTGGTTTAAAGGTTAAGACCTTTCTGGCTGTTATGGTCAGGTCTGCGCCTGTCTGGGGATTTCTCCCTCTCCTGGCCCTCTTCTGCCTCACCATAAAATTCCCGAAACCTGATATCTTTACATTATCCCCGCCTTCAGCAGTCTCTTTTATTGTTTCAAATACAAGCTCCACAACCTCTGTTACATCCTTTTTTGAAAAACCAACCTTTTCAAAGATATGCTCTACAATATCTGCCTTGGTCATCTTATGCCTCCCGTTTCAAAACAATTATGAATTCCTAATTCACAATTCTTAATTTTTAATTGCTGTCAAGCTTCTCCCCTAATCTCTACACCGAATCTATTCTTGAGATTATCCAGTATAATTACATGGACGTTATTGACCTCATTGTCAGTGAGCGTCCTCTCCGAAGACCTATATACAAAACGGAGGGCAATGCTCAATTTACCCTCTGGGATATTTTCACCGTAGTATACATCAAATATATCGACTTTCTCAAGGAGTTTGATTCCCGCTCCTTTAACAGCATCATATAATTCTTGAAACGGAATCTCTCTATTTACTATCATTGCCGCATCCCTGATTATCATCGGATATTTGGGAATTGGACGATATCCTTTCTGACTGCTCATCACGGTCATTATGGCTTGCAAATCCAGCTCAAATATATACGCAGGTTGTTTTATATCAAGACTCTGCAGGGTGTCTGGATGAGCCTCTCCAGTCATTCCAATCGGTTTACCATTCACCTCAAAGACACCGCCCTTGCCAGGATGTAAAAATAAAATATCTGCTTTAGCAGTAAAAGTATAGTTAGCAACACCAAGCCCTGTCAAAATCTGTTCAACTACGCCTTTAATATCATAAAAATCTACCGCATCTCTTCTAACACTCCACGCCTCGCCATACCGAAGACCGCTTATAATACCGCTTACCATTTCCCTTTCCTCTGTTTCTTTGCCCTTCGGAATAAATATCCTGCCAATCTCAAAAATCTTTATGTCACTGTTATTGTGATTCACATTGTATCTCATGGTTTCTAAAAGGCTTGAAATAAGAGACCGCCTCATAATGGACTGCTCTTCTGTCAACGGATTTATAAGCCTGAGGCCGTTGTTGATTTCAGGCGCTATCTCAAAAACTTTTGGCGATACAAAGCTGTAGTTGATGGCCTCTAAAAAACCATTATTGGTTAAAATATCCCTAACCTTCTCCCTTATCATATCCACACCTGTCTTTTTCGCAGTGGATAATCTGGCCAAGGGAAGGATGGTAGGTATTTTCTCATAACCATACAGCCTTGCAATCTCCTCAATTATATCTACCTCTTTTAAAATGTCCACCCTGAATGACGGAGGAATCACATTCCATACTGCGCCCTCTCCTTTTTGCACCCTCACTGGTTTAAAGTCAATGCCGAGCCTCTTTAAACAATCCTCAACCTCTTTTTTGTTTATGTTGAGTCCAAGGATTTTATTTATTCTGGAGAGTCTAACCTTAATAGTTATCGGCTTATATGGCCGAGGATATTTATCAATCATTCCCTTTGCCATATCACCGCCAGCCAATTCAACTATCATCTGGGCTGCTCTATCCAATGCCCTTGTTACTCCTTCTATATCAGCTCCCCTCTCAAATCTATACGATGAATCAGTAGAAATACCCAATGCCTTTGATGTCCTTCTGACACAGGAAGGGTCAAAATATGCGCTTTCAAGAAAGATATTCTTTGTTGTATCTTGTATCTCAGATTCCTTGCCTCCCATGACACCTGCCAATGCAATGGGCTTTTCCTTATCGCAAATCACCAGCATATCCTTTGTGAGCTTTCTTGTTATATTGTCAAGGGTTTGTATACTCTCATGCTCGTGCGCCATTCTTACGACAATCTGTTTGCCGTCTACAAGGTCAGAATCAAATGCATGCAAGGGATGACCGTATTCAATCATCACATAGTTGGTTACATCTACCACATTGTTTATAGACCTGAAACCATGGGATTCCAGCCTCTGCTTGAGCCAATTAGGCGAAGGGCCTACTTTTATATTCTCAACAACCCTTGCGCTGTATCGCCTGCATAGAGATGATTCATCTATGGAAACAGAGGGTGGTTTGAGGTTTGAGGTTTGAGGCTGTTTTTTGCCTCCAACCTCAGACCTTTTCCATCTGACCTCGTGCATCTTGCATCTTGTTATTGCAGCAACTTCCCGGGCTATTCCCAGAATGGAAAGGCAATCCGGTCTATTTGGCGTAACATTTATATTGAGTATAATGTCATTTAACCCCATTGCCTCTGTAAAATCTTTGCCAACGGGAAGGTCTTGCGGCAAAATCATTATACCCTCTGAGGCATCCTTGAGTCCAAGCTCAGACTCAGAGCACATCATGCCTTCAGATTCCACGCCGCGTATCTTTGTTTTTTCTATTTTTATACCTCTGGGAAGAGTCGTCCCATGAAGCGCCAAGGCCACCTTATCTCCGGCCTTCATGTTTCTTGCGCCACAGACAATAGAATGAATGCCTTTATCGGTCTTTACCTTGCAGAATGAAAGTCGGTCAGCGTTTGGATGCTTTTCTACAGAGAGGATTTGCGCTATGACAACGCCCTTTATATCTTTACCAGGCGCCTCAATCCCTTCTACCTCAAGCCCTGCCATGGTTAATCGTTCGGCCAGTTTATCAGGTGAGGGAAGCGCTCTTATATATTCTTTAAGCCAGTTGTAGCTGAGTTTCATATAGAAAATAGGCTATAGGTCATAGGCGATGGGTTATAGATTTTTTGTTTTGTCTATTGCCCATTGCCTATTGCCTGTATTTTTAGAATTGCCTCAAAAACCTTACATCATTTTCAAAAAACATTCTTATATCATCAATGCCGTATTTAAGCATTGCAATGCGCTCTATGCCAAGACCGAATGCAAAACCGGTATACCTTTCAGAGTCATAATCAACGGCCTTAAAAACCATTGGGTGAATCATGCCTGCGCCAAGTATCTCAAGCCAGCCGCTCCCTTTGCACACACGGCACCCTTTGCCGTTGCACATAACACACTGAATATCCACTTCTACGCTCGGCTCTGTAAAAGGAAAAAAACTTGGCCTGAAACGAATAGCTATATCTTCTCTAAATAAAGAGTGGAGGAATGCAGTGAGAACACCTTTAAGGTCGCCAAAGGTAATGGACTCATCTACCATAAACCCCTCCACCTGATGGAACATAGGCGTATGGGTTATATCTGAGTCTCTCCTATATACCTTACCTGGCGCAATTACCCTTAAAGGGGGTTTCTTACCCTGCATAACCCTTATCTGCACAGGGGATGTGTGGGTCCTTAACAGGACATCATCGCTTATATAAAATGTATCCTGCATATCCCGCGCAGGATGGTCTTTGGGAATATTAAGGGCCTCGAAATTGTAGTAATCGGTTTCTACTTCAGGGCCTTCTGCCACTTTAAAACCCATACCCAAGAATATGCTCACCACCTCATCCATTATCTGGGTAATTGGATGGCTATTGCCTAACGGCAGATACCGCCCAGGAAGGGTTACATCAACTCTTTCTGCCTTTAACCTTTGCTCCCTTTCATCTTGTGCAAAGGCAGTTAAGAGGCTATTTACCCTCTCCTCTATCCTCCCTCTTATGCTATTTATCAAATCACCTACAACAGGCCGCTCCTCATGAGAGAGCTTGCCCAGCTCTTTTGTAAGAGAGGCCAGCTCACCCTTCCTTCCGAGGTATCTGTTTTTCAATTCAATAACAGCTTCTTTGTTTTTGATAGAGGAAATCTCTGATAGGGCAGCCTTTTCTAACTGTAGAAGTCTGTCCCTCATGCAGTTAAACTTGCTTTAGCCATTGAGACAATCTGGGAAAAGCCGCGGGGGTCATTTATAGCAATATGGGCAAGATTTTTCCTATCTACCTCTATGCTAGCCTTCTTTATACCTTTCATGAGCTGACTGTAGGACATATCATTGAGTCTTGCAGCAGCATTTATCCTGGCTATCCAAAGGCTTCTGAATTCTCTCTTCTTGGCCTTCCTGTCCCTGTATGCGTATGCGAGCGCCCTGTCAACAGCCTGTGTTGCAATACGGTATAGTCTGCCTCTTGCCCCCCTCATGCCTTTGGCAGCCTTTAATATCTTTCTCTTTTTTTTCTTGGCATGTACGCCTCTTTTCACTCTCGGCATATGTTTGAAACTCCTTTCTGTATAATTAGACTTTAGACATCAGATTTTAATACAGGTTGAGGTTAAGGTTGCGGTTGAGAAAAACCCTTACTTGTCTTTCCTTAACCTTGACCTCAACCTTAATCTGTTTTTACTATCCATACGGCAGCAGCTTCTTTATCTGGTCATGATTGGCCTTTTCAACACAGGTTGCCTTTCTCATATTCCGTGATGTCCTTGCAGAATTTGACAATAACAGATGTCTGCGGCCTGCCTTTGACCTTTTTATCTTTCCTGTGCCTGTAATGCGGAAGCGCTTTGCGGCGCCGCTATTTGTTTTCATCTTTGGCATAAAACCTCCCTTCTTAAATTACAGGTTGAGGCTGAGAAAATACAGGTTGAGAAAATTCCTAACCTCACACTGTTTTTACGACCTGAACCTTAGCCTTAACCTTAACCTGTCTTCTTATTTTCCTGCCGGGGCAATAACCATAGTCAGGCTTTTACCCTCCATTTTTGGATGCTGCTCTATAACGCCCTTCCCCTTAATTGCCTCTGCTACCCTATTAAGCACTTCTCTTCCAAGGTCTATATGGGCAAGCTCTCTGCCTCTGAATACAATAGTAACCTTGGCCTTATCTCCGTCAGCCAAAAACCTTTCTATATGGCGCATTTTAAAATTAAAATCATGCTCTTCTGTCCCTGACCTCATCTTAACTTCTTTGAGATGGATTACCGTCTGTTTCTTTTTTGCCTCATGTGCCTTTTTACTCAGTTGATACTTATACTTGCCATAATCCATTATCTTGCAAACAGGCGGTACAGCATTTGGCGATATTTCTACTAAATCTAAGCCGGTTTCCTCTGCAAGCTTTATACCGTCCCTCGCAGCCATAACACCGAGCTGTTTTCCTTCGTGGTCAAGTATGCGCACCTGCGGCGCCCGTATGCCTCTGTTTACTCTTGTATAATCTTTTATAACACCACCTCCGTTTTAGTGTCAAAGAGTCATCGTATCAGAGAGTCAAAATTAAACGCTTTATCTTTTACTCTGACACTTAGACTCTACGACTCTTTTATATTATCCTTATCCCACCGAGTGGGGTTTATTTTCTTTAGCAATAAACTCTACAAAATCTTCTACAGCCATTGGCTCCAAGGTGCTGCCGCTCCTTGTCCTCGGTGCAACCACTTTCTTTTCCTCTTCCTTATCGCCTACAACAAGCATGTAGGGAATCTTTTTTAGCTGCGCCTCTCTCACCTTAAGCCCAAGCTTTTCATTTCGTATATCAAGCTCTGCCCGTATATCCTCTTTGCGCAGTGCATTAAAAACCTCTTGCGCATATTCATTATTCTTTTCAGTAATAGTAAGCACGATGGCCTGAACCGGCGCAAGCCATAAGGGAAATGCGCCTGCATAATGTTCTATCAAAACCCCAAAGAATCTTTCCAGAGAGCCCATGAGGGCCCTGTGTATCATTATGGGCTGATGCTCTTTCCCATCCTCTCCCCTGTAAGCAATATTGAACCTTTGGGGCAGGTTGAAATCAACCTGAATAGTTGAACACTGCCAAGCCCTTCCCAACGTATCTTTTATTTTTATATCTATCTTTGGACCGTAAAAAACCCCTTCGCCTGGATCAATCTGGAACTTTAGACCTGTTTTTTCCAATGCATGCTTCAACGCATCTTCGGCCTTATTCCAGTTATCAAGCGCTCCGACAAACTTTTCAGGTCTTGTAGAAAGATATATATCGTAGTTATTAAACCCGAAACTCCTTAATATGTAAAGCGTAAAATTCAATACCTTGCTAATCTCATCTTCCAACTGATTCGGCCTGCAAAAGATATGCGCGTCATCCTGGGTAAACCCTCTCACCCGAAGCAGGCCATGTAACACCCCAGACCGCTCAAATCTATAAACAGTTCCAAGTTCTGCATAACGTATCGGCAAATCCCTGTAGCTTCGAAGCCCGCTCTGGTATATCTGGATATGAAAGGGGCAGTTCATGGGCTTAACAATAAAATCCTGACCCTCTATATCCATAGGCGAGTAGAGGTTTTCCCTGTAGAATTCCCAATGTCCGCTGGTCTTCCACAAATCAACCTTGGCTATGTGCGGCGTGTATATAATCTGATAGCCGTGTCTGTAATGCTCCTTTTTCCAGAAGTCTTCTATTGTGCTCCTCACAACTGCGCCATTAGGGTGCCAGCATACAAGGCCGGAGCCAACCGCATCATGCATGCTGAAAAGGTCTAACTCCTTTCCAAGCTTCCTATGGTCTCTCTTCTTTGCCTCTTCCACCCTGTAAAGATAATCGTCCAATTCCTGCTTGGTTGGAAAGGCTGTGCCATATATCCTCTGGAGCATCTTGTTTTTTTCGTCACCTCTCCAGTATGCCCCTGCAATCCCTGTAAGTTTAAATGCCTTTATCCACCCTGTTGAAGGAAGGTGTGGACCGCGGCACAGGTCAACAAAACCATCCTGTTGATAGATATTCACTTTACCGCCGGGTATCTCATTTATTAATTCCTGCTTATAAATTTCACCCATGTCACCAAATAATTTTATGGCGTCCTTCTTGCTTACCTCAGTGCGTTCAAATGGTTTATTTTTCTTTATAATCTCCAGCATGTGCTTTTCTATCTTTTTAAGGTCTTCAGGCGTAAAAGGATGCGGCGAATCAAAATCATAATAAAAGCCATCCTCTATAGACGGCCCTATGGTAACCTTTATGCCGTCAAAGATGTCCTTTACTGCCTGTGCCATTACATGGGATGTAGAGTGGCGGTATATCTCAAGCCCTTCTTTGGAATCAAGCAGAATCGGCTTAACAGCGCTATCCTCGCTTAATGCAGATGTAAGGTCAGCATATTTTCCATTAATCTCTGCTGCCACAGCAGTCTTGAGAAGCGCTCTATCAAAATCCTTAAGAACAGCCTCGGCTGTAGTACCTGCTGCATACTCTTTATGTTTTCCATCAGGAAATGTTATTTTAATTAAACGGTTCATATAAGTTTTAAATAACAAAAGGTATCAACCCTGTTTTTAGTAGAGTTGCCTTTTATGGGCAACGGAAATCGTTGGAGGTAAACCCCAACGCTACTCTATAGGGATGATACCTTTTGAATTTTAATACTACAAAATCCTTCTCCGTTCTTTTTATTATTATATGGTAGGCACGGGCGGTCTTGAACCGCCGACCTCTACCGTGTCAAGGTAGCGCTCTAACCCCTGAGCTACGCGCCTGAAAATTGTTGAGGCAAAAACAAGTAAAAAGAATTTTATCACAGAGGGCAAAACTGTCAAGAAAATTATTAGGAATATCAATAAGATATTTCAGATTTACTTTAATCGCCTGCTCAAAATACCTATAACACCCCTCCTTATATCATCTATTGGCGAAGGCTTTATGATGAATTTAATATTATTTTCCCTGAAAAAAGAGAGGCGCTGTTCATCAGGAAGCCCTGTAAAGAACAGAAAACGATCTTTAACATTAGGAAATAACTTAACTGCCTTCTTATAAAACTCTATTCCGTTCATAACAGGCATGTCCACATCAGTTACAATGGCTGCGAAATACTTCTCGCCTATCTTCTCAAGCCCTTCCTCGCCATTTACAGCACCCTCTATAACGCCCTCGTCTGAAAGAATGGCCTTAAGTAAATCAACTATCGCATTATCATCGTCAACTACCAATAATTTTTCCTGCCATAAGGCCGTTAGTTGTCGTATTTTTTCAAGGAACTTGCTAAATTTCGGATATGGTTCCAAAAATCTTTCGATGTCTTTTATGTGCTGCTGCATGTTTACTGCCGCTGGGATAAATTGCCTATGGCTGTGTTTTAAGATATTAACTGCATACACAAAGAGATCATTCCATTCTGAGTATTCAGTAGCAACAACAAAATCAATCAGATTTTCTTTTGTGAGCTTATTTGCCTCTATTCTTTTTTCACACAACCCAAAATAAGCCTCTACCTTCTGCTTTACAACATCACCTATCAACACAAGGGAAGGATAATCTTTTTCACCTTTTATCACTTCAGCAGCCATACACATGGAATCATAATGCCCCTTTTCATCCGCGGCCAGATGCCACAAGAAATCAGCAAATGCCTTATCATCCTTCAACAGAAACGCAGCCTTTTCATAAATCTTGTGCGCCCTGTCTTCAATGCCAATAATCCAATCAATAATCTCTTTCATCGGCCACCTCCATCTGTTCTTTATGCGCCGAATTTAAACAGGGCAAGCATCTTTTTTCTTACTCTACAGTGAATTCCAGTGTTTTCAAAACTGTGCCATTGTCAGCCACTATTTCTACCCTCCACTTTCCTGTCCAATCAGAGGGAATAGTCTTGTAGCTATATGTCCTGAAGCTCGGATATTTTATAAGGAGTGGTATTTTGCTAATTTCTTTCTCTCCATAATACCAGACATGTTTTATAGAAACACCCTCTCCCCCGCCGATAATCTTGGAATAACAGTAGAGTTTACCCACTGTGGCAGGAAACTTTTCAGCAACTCCCATGGGGGTCATATTTTCTACACTTGTAGCAATTACCGCCGCTTCCACAGAAAGTTTTGTCTCTGCCGGCGCTGCGCTGACAAATATTAATGAAACTATGCCCGCCAGCAACATAGTGGTAAGTCTTTTCATAATACACCTCCTTAAGGGTTTTATAATTCGCTGTCAATCAAAGTATATATTCATATTTGATTTTTAGCAAGCAGGGGTATGTACTTAAGCCGTTCTATGAATCAGGTCTCTGAAGGACTGATGGTATGGGCCTGCAACAATGGCCTTTTCCAATGACTCTGCTGCATGGAGGCCGAGTCTTATAATCGGAATTCTTTGAGCATTGAATAAACAGACAAGCCTTTTACATGTTTTTACCATATCAGATAGAGGCCACGGATTGTACAAGCCTTTTTGATGCATATCTGCCAAAGGGGTATCCCGCACTACAACCGTTGGATAGATTCTGACAAAATCAGGCCGAAGCCCTATAATCTTATCCGCTGTAGAGAGGATAGTCTCTTCTGTATCCCCAGGCAGGCCGGGCATAAACTGGAGGCCAACTTTAAAATTATATCTCTTTAAAAGCGCAACTGCGGCAATAGTATCTATTGCCGTATGGCCTCTGCCTGAGAGCCTTAACACCTCATCATCCATTGACTGGACGCCAAGCTCCACTGTCTCAACTTTATAGCGCTTTAAGAGAGTTAATATCTCATCTGTTATATAATCTGGTCTTGTAGAAACCCTGATAAAATTTATTGAACCAGCGGCAACAAACTTATAGGCTGTCTTTAAAAAGGTTTCTTGAACACACCTCTCTAATCCTGTAAAACTGCCTCCATAAAAGGCTACCTCTTTTCTGCCGCTGCCTTTCCATGTGCTTAAATACAAGTTAATCGTATCTGCCACCTCGCTCATATCAGGCTTCTCTCTTCTGCCTGTTATATTTGACTGATTGCAGAATACGCACTGGTGCGGACAGCCATACTGGGGAATGAAGATTGGGATAATGAGTTGTTTTTTTTTGGCCACTCTATAACCTCTTGCCTATTGCCTATCGCCTTTCTTTAATCTTTCCAAGGTCTCCATCGCCGCTTGCTGCTCAGCCTCTTTTTTAGTCCTCCCCTGCCCTCTTCCAAATTTTTCGCCATTAATCACAACCTCAACCTCAAACATCTTATTATGTTCCGGCCCACTCTCGCTCATAAGCTGATACTTTGGCGCAACCTTGAACAATTCCTGCGTTTTCTCCTGTAGTTCTGTTTTATAATCTCTGGAAAGCTCGGCAGCAGAAACATCGTCTATAAGCATTGAAAATTGTTTTGCTACTAAAGAAAATACCTTCT
Organism: Deltaproteobacteria bacterium RIFCSPHIGHO2_02_FULL_43_33; assembly: GCA_001798165.1. Taxonomy (GTDB): domain Bacteria; phylum Desulfobacterota; class GWC2-55-46; order UBA9637; family UBA9637; genus UBA10170. The sequence goes on along the minus strand of MGRL01000072.1, from coordinate 13,344 downwards.
CAAACCCTCCATCAAAATACACGGCTGCTATAACAGCCTCGTATGCATCAGAGAGTATAGACGGTTTTTCCCTGCCGCCGGTCTGTTCTTCACCCTTACCGAGAAGGAGATATTTGCCCAATTCCATATCTACTGCAAGCATGGCCAGGGTAATCTCATTCACCAGCCTTGCCCTGAATTTGGAGAGCCTTCCTTCATCAGCGTCAGGAAATCTTTGAATAAGCAGGTGGCTTATTACAGCAGAAAGGACTGCATCACCCAAAAACTCAAATCTCTCATTGCTTTCAATATCCTGTGCCATCTTTTCATTAATAAAAGACCGGTGAATGAGGGCATGTTCAAGGATATTGATATCGTTGAATGTATAGGAAAGCTTATAGGCAAGCCCTTCTAACCCCTGTTTATTACCTGACTGCATCGCCAATCATCCTATCGCCATGAATCTTATGAGCAACAACGGCAATTTCCGTATTTTTGATTTTATTGTCTCCCTTTATAAGAAAGGGTATGTAATTTCTGGACCTGCCTGTTGAAAATCCTGTTTCTTTATCCAGTGAAGTTTCAGTCAAAACTGCGAGTTTTTTCCCGATAAATTTTTCGTAAAAACCCTTTCTTTTTATTTTATCTAATATCCTAAACCTTTCACATCTTTCTTTTATAACTCTGGCATCTATATGGTTTGGAAAATCTGCTGCCAAAGTCCCTTTTCTCTTTGAAAATGGAAAGATGTGCATATAGGCAATGGGCAAGCTCTCAAGCATGCTGTAGGTGGTGAGAAATTCTTTTTCACCTTCTCCTGGGAAACCAACAATAACATCAACGCCTATGGATACTTCGGAAATAGAATTTACAGCCTTTTCTACTCGCTCTGCAAATAATTTTCCAGTATATTTCCTGTTCATTTTGTTCAAGATGGCATCATCCCCGCTCTGTAAAGGCAGGTGAAGGTGATTGCAGATAGTCTTTGATTCTGCAATGACTTTTATTAACTCATTCGACACCTCATCAGGGTCTAATGAGCTAATCCTGAACCTGCACGGATAATTATTTCCATCAATAACCTTTATCAAACTTGCAATATTGGTCTTTGAATCCAGGTCCAATCCATAAGCGCCAAGATGTATCCCTGTAAGTATAATCTCTTTATACCCATTTGCAACAAGGCCGTCTATCTCCTGAAGAATGTCATATACCGGCAGGCTCCTTGATATGCCCCTTGCCTTTGGGATGATGCAATAGGAGCATGAATTATTGCAGCCATCCTGCACCTTAAGATTTGCCCGTGTTCTGCCTGAAGAGCCACTTGCCCTAAGAGTCAAAGGCCTAACCTTATTTGCCTCACTCACATCTATCTTGGGGGTTTTCCTCTTTCCTTCCCGGATATACTGGAGGAATCTTTCTTTCTCTGGATTTCCCAGGACATAATCAACACCTTCTATTTGAGCCACTTCCTGAGCCGAAACCTGAGCATAGCAGCCGGTAACTATGATAACAGCATCCGGATTTGCAACCTTTGCCCTTCTTATAATTTGGCGGGACTGATAATCCGCTTTGCCTGTAACAGTGCATGTATTTATTATAAAGACATCCGCCGATTCAGATGAATTGGCTATCTCAAAGTTATTTTCCTTTAAAATAGCCTCTATGGCAGATGAATCGTATTGATTGGACTTGCAGCCAAGTGTTGTGATAAAAACTTTCATTTTTCAATCCATCCCCCGCCAATAACCTCATCGCCTTTATAAAACACTACCGCCTGGCCCGGGGTTACGGACTTCTCCGGCCTTTCAAAACGAACCTCAACCCTGTTATCATCCAGAGGCGCAACTTTCGCCTCTATACCCTTATGCCTGTATCTTATTCTGGCAATAACATCTAACGGAGAATCTGGAAAAGGAATTCCAATCCAATGAGCCTCTTTTGCAATAAGACCTTTTGAAAACAAATCATCCTCAGGGCCAACTACAAGCTGATTGTTCTTCGCATCTATCTTCAACACATAAAGGGGCTCTCCTCTGGTTACCCCAAGCCCTTTTCTCTGGCCAATGGTGTATTTATAAAGCCCCTTATGCGCTCCAAGGATATTGCCGTTTAAGTCAACTATTTCACCTGCAGGTTCAAGTTTGTAACTTGAACCATTATCTGCACGATTGCCCGCATATTTAGCTATAAAAGACGGATAATCCTCTGGCGCGAAACATATCTCCTGGCTGTCTTTTTTCTCAGCGACATTCAATCCATATTTTTGAGCCAATCTTCTGACATCTATCTTTGTTAAATCACCCAGAGGAAAAATAATCTTTGAAAGCTGTTTCTGCGTCATGGTAAAGAGGAAATAAGACTGGTCTTTTGATGCATCTTTCCCCCTCAGAAGCAGATACCTTTTCCTCTTCTCATCGTATTTCACTCTTGAGTAATGGCCTGTTGCAAGAAAATCCGCATCAAGCTCCAAAGCCCTTTTTAAAAGCACTTCAAATTTTAAAATCTGATTGCACTTAAGGCATGGATTCGGGGTTTCACCCTTGAGATAGCCATCTACAAAATAATCTACAACCGCCTTTGAAAAAGCCTCTTCAAAATTGACCACATAGAATGGAATATTCAGCTTATCCGCAACCCTTCGCGCATCATAGAGGTCATCAAGGGAGCAGCAACTCCCGAATCTGTCTCTTTCGCCCTCTGTATAATCCCAAAGCTGCATGGATATGCCAATCACATCATAGCCCTGCTCCCTGAGAAGCGCTGCTGCAACGGACGAATCCACGCCGCCGCTCATGGCAACGACTACACGTTTTGGCTTGTTTGTGAAACTCTGTAAACTATTCACTGTTTTCATAGTAAAAAAATGGCGGACATAATAGCAAGTCCGCCAAATAATAAATACAGGCGATAGGCTATGGGTTTTCCTATAACCTCTCGCCCATGGCCTATAGCCTGAATGTTCATTTCGTATGCTTTTTCTTATAATCCTCTATGGCCGCATGGAGCGCATCTGCTGCAAGATTTGAGCAGTGCATTTTCACAGGAGGCAAGCCTCCGAGTGCGTCTGCAACGGTATTATTTGATATCTCCTCTGCCTCATCAAGGTGTTTTCCTTTTACAAGCTCCGTAACCATTGAGCTTGTTGCAATTGCGGCGCCGCATCCGAATGTCTTGAACTTGACATCTTTTATAACATCGCCCTCTATCTTGATGCTGAGCTTCATAATATCCCCGCATGCAGGATTGCCAACAGTGCCGACGCCATCTGGATTTTCTATCTCTCCGACATTCCTTGGATTGCTAAAATGATCCATTACCTTTTCGCTATACATGTTAAATCTCCTTTCTCAAATACAGGCTATAGATGCCGGGCTATAGGCTACGGGTTTTACCTCTTGCCTATTGCCTCTTGCCTGCCTTTAAATCAGTGGCTGCATGAACCGCTTTCAGTAAAGCTTATATTCGCTGCACCGCCAGTAGCAGCAGAATAGAGCGGTGACATGCTTCTCATTTTTTCTACAATCGGCGGCAAAACCTCCAACACATAATCAACATCCTCAACTGTATTGCCTCTTCCAAGGCTGAACCTTACGGAACTATGAGATGCCTCCATAGAAACACCCATTGCCACAAGCACATGGGATGGCTCCAATGTTCCGGATGTGCAGGCAGAGCCAGAAGAAGCAGCTATGCCCTTCATATCAAGATTCAACAGTATAGATTCGCCTTCTGCAAATTCAAAACTAATATTCGCTGTATTGGGGATTCTGTTTTTAGGATGACCGTTGAGGCGCGCATGGGGTATTTTTCCCATGAGTCCTTTCTCAAGCCTGTCTCTCAAGGCTGTAAGATGTTTTATCTCCTGCTCCATATCTCTATGAGCAATCTCGCATGCCTTGCCAAGCGCAACAATGCCTGCTGTATTCTCCGTGCCTCCCCTTCTGTTTCTCTCCTGATGGCCGCCGTGTATCAAGGGAACCAGCCTTACTCCCCTCTTTACATAGATTGCGCCAACTCCTTTTGGCGCATAGAGCTTGTGGCCTGAGAGCGTCAACAGGTCAATATTTAATTTCTTTACATCTATGGGAACCTTTCCAACACCCTGAACAGCATCGGTATGGAAAGTGATATTATGCTCCTTTGCAATCCTGCCTATCTCTTCTATGGGAAATATGACGCCCGTTTCATTATTTGCAAACATTATGGTAATGAGTATGGTCTTTGGCGTTATTGCCTTTTTGAGCTGGTCTAAATCCAACATGCCCTGATTGTCAACATCAAGGAATGTCACATCAAAACCGGTCTTCGCAAGATATTTGCATGTCGTCAGCACTGCGGGATGCTCAACCTTTGTTGTAATTATATGGTTGCCCTTATCCCTCTTTGATTCAACAAGCCCCTTGATGGCAAGGTTGTCGCCCTCTGAACCGCAGCTTGTAAATATAATCTCGCCCACATCGCAATTAAGAAGCCTTGCAACCTTTTCCCTCGCCTCATCTATCACCTTCCGTGTATTTCTACCGGCCCAGTGTATGCTTGATGGATTGCCGAATTCATCTTTCAAGTACGGAAGCATTGCATCAAAAACCTCGGGATGTATGGGAGTTGTTGCATTATTATCAAAATATATTCTCTTCAAAACAGCCTCCTCTCTTAATGATTAACTGCTAATTGTTTGGCCTCACGGCCCAAATCTTCTATGGTTATGGAATTTAGAAATTCCTTCATCTTCTCGCCCAAGCCCTTCCAAACGCGCTGGGTCACGCACTTATTTATCCTTGTGCATATTGAGGGATCCTCATCAAGGCACGGAACCGGATTTAAAGATTCTTCCACCACGGTTATTATCTCACCCACCTTTATCTCGCTTGCCGGTCTTGCAAGCACATATCCGCCGCCTGGCCCTCTGACACTTTTTACAATATTACCCCTCCTGAGCTTAACAAAGAGCTGCTCAAGATAAGGCAGAGATATATCCTCACTCTCAGATATACCTTTAAGCGTCATAGGTTTGCCGTTTGCATGGCAAACGAGGCTTACCATTGCCCTTACTGCATATTGTCCTTTCGTAGATAATCTCATATCAAAAACGATAATGACTTCGCAAAAAAATCCATCTGCTGTCTTGCTACCCAGCCGATTGAGCAAATTCTAATATACCTTAATGTTTTTGTCAAGTATTAATACGGTAATTATATTAAGATAATGCCCTGTTTATGAAACCATACTGTTTTACGGCTATTGTCAGGGAGTTGCAAAAATAGTGAGGGGCTGATATAAGAATCTCTTATTTGTCAATTACCCTCTCCCATTATCTTTATTCCACTATAAATATAGGCAAGGCCGGACAAGATGGTAAAGGCAGCTGTTATTGCGATAATAGGACTCAGAAAAACAGTTTGACTTCCTGCATAGAACAACATCAAAATTATAGTCGCTATCTGAAAAACCGTTGTAATCTTGCTTAGAATAGAGGGGCGAATGGCAGGCCTCTTGTCCATTACATGCAAAATTACAACACCCGAAAGGATTATGATATCACGACTTACTACAACTACTGAAAGCCAGCCAGGAAGCATGTCCTTTATCGTCAGGCTAAGATACGCAGATATCAGTAAAAACTTATCAGCGATAGGATCCAGATATGCGCCAATGACTGTCCTTTGATCCAATACCCTGGCTAAGAAACCATCCAACCCATCTGTTATACCAGCCAAGATAAATATCACTAAGGCCATAAATAAGTTGTTTTGAATAACAAAGATGACAAATACGGGAACGAGCAATATGCGAAATATGGTAAGGATATTTGGTATGTTCATACGAAAAACAGGTTGAGGTTAAGTTTGAGGTTGAGAGAAAAAAACAAAAAGGCGATTTCTTTTATTTTATTTTTTCTTAACCTTAACCTCATCCTTAACCTTGTATTTTTACGGCAACCAATCATAATATGCCTTTACAACCACTTTATTGGCTGGGATAGGCGAAAAAACAGCATCTACAATGCGCTGGATAACAGGTTCGTAAGCCTTTACAATTCCAAGTTCCATTACACCCCTTTCCAAACTCATATCCGAATCCGCGGCATTAAACTCAGATTCCCATAATTTATCGCCAGAGGCCCCGTAGTATAATTCAATCTTAGCCCCTATCTGAATAGAGGCGTAACTAAGAAAGAGGGTAGTATCCCACTCAGTTATCGTAGTATATACAACAGCATCAACGTCCAATATCTCCGCAAGCTCCTTTGGAGTTTTGACATCAACATCATCTCTTCCTATACCTTTGCGAAGGAGCTTATCATCAACAACCTCTAATGCAAGGGGGGCATAACCCATCTGGGTAAGCTTCTCCTGCGCCATAGTTCTAAAAAGGTATCGCACATCAGCGTCTTTAACTTCACCGCGCACAGGCAATACCGCAATACTACGGAGCGCCGTTTTATCATAATCAGCCGATAGGGTATATTGAACAGCACTGCCGCACCCTGTAAATATTATTGCTATAAAAAGACAGGCCATAAACCTGAGGGCATTTACCTTATAGACTTTGAGAGTTATGCTCTGTATCATTCCATTACCTACCCTTCCGTAAAATAGCGATTAAAAACCTCTCTATTTTACAAACCTGCGATTTGCCTGCCATACTTCGTTATCGGACAATTTTTACTCCTCACCGTATTGGTAAATATACGGCTCGTCGTAAAAATTGTCCGCTGCCTCGTCTGGCAGGCAACTTGCAGGTTTCCCCAAAAATCAAAGTCTATTTTTGGGACCCTTCATTTTAATTGCGAAAATATTATCTCTACCTTTTCCATAGAAAACCAACCTTGCACAACTGACGCATCTACTTTCCATTCCTTCTCGTCTATACCGCTTAGTAAAATTGCTGACATAAGCGCTTGTTTTAATGTCGCAGCATCTCCTGCCATATCCACAAACATCTCTATCGTCCCCTTTGCAAATGAGTTATAGGAAATATCTTTTACACCTTTAATGCCTCTCACATTCTTCTTAAATAGCTCAAACATTTTATAATTACGCAGGCCGAAGATGCTCACTGCAATTTTTTTCACCTCTGCCTCATGAAGAATACCTGCGGCAATCAGGTCCTTAGTTAAAAGCTCTATTGCAATATCCGCTTCTATGGAAACATTATATACAGGCACCCCTCCTTCTGCTATGGAATTCTCATCTTCTATAATCTCTTTCGAAAGGATGCGGTAATTTACAATATAGCGGCTTGCGTTACTGTATATTTTATCATCCAGAATAAGCAGCGCTGCATCCACTCCTCCATTAGGAGCAAGACTCTCTACAGCCTTTGCAACAGCCTTTCTCAATGCATCGCCTAACGCTGCATTACCAGGGTCTGCCGTATCAATAGATGCCGGTATGCTCCCCAAGACCTCCACACGGAGGACATTGTTATCCTTTGAAGCAAAAGAAAGAGCACAGAATATAATAAAGAAAAAACAAAAAACACAAAAACAAGAGATGAGAGAAGGCCATTTACCCGCTGTCTGCCTCTGACCTCTCATTTCCAATTTCTGTTTTCTGACCTCTGATTCACGACAGAATATCGTCATCCAAGAAATCCTTTCACCAAATACGGTATTTTATCCTTTTCCTCATCAGAAAACCATTTAATATTGGTTTCCTTTCTAAACCATGTAATCTGCCGCTTGGCATATCTCCGGGTATTCTTTTTTATCTCTTGTATAGCATCTTCAAGGCTGTATTTATTTTGAATATACCCTATAATTTCTTTATACCCAAGCCCCTGCATAGATTTCAGCTCATAGGAATATCCCAGTACAGCAAGCCTTTTTACCTCTTCTACCAAACCGTCCGCTATCATCCTATCTACCCTGTCTTCTATCCTTTTGTAAAGGGCATCTCTATCCAAACGCAATCCAATCTTTAACATCTTATACGGCTCTTCTGAAAAGCCATGCTCTCTTTGAAAAAGAGACATTGGCTTATTGGTCAAATAATACACCTCAAGGGCGCGCATAATCCTGACTATATTATTTGGGTGTATTTGAGACGCTGATTCAGGGTCTACCTCTTTTAATGTATCGTGAAAATATTTTTTTGCATCGCCCCCAACCTCGCCATGATAATTGGCAAGAGCTACGAACTCTTTGCGAAGTTTCATATCAGAGCCAGGGCATTTTAAAAGCCCTTTTGTAAGCACCTTTATATATAGGCCGGTACCTCCTGCAATAAAGATATTCTTCCCTCTTTCATGTATCTTATGTATTGCCTTTGAGGCTTCATCTTTATATCTCGCTGCAGTAAATTCTTCATCGGGATTCGCTACATCTATCAAATGATGCGGAAACTTTGCCCTCTGCCTTTTTGTCGGCTTTGCCGTGCCAATATCCATAGAGCGGTATACCTGCATGGAATCAGCGCTGACAATCTCACCATTGAACCTCTCTGCCAATTCCATGGCAAGCTGAGATTTCCCGGACGCGGTTGGTCCTGCTATTATGACAGCCTGTATCTTATCCATTTTTTTAAGCCTGTTGTTTTTCTTTTGTCAGGGTTATCAGTGCAATCTCCGGCGGACAATTAAATCTTATGGGAAGTCCGACTACCCCGATACCCCTTGAAACGTATACCTGCGCATGGGCCAGCTTCACCAATCCGCCAGTGTACTTTTGCCCATACCTTGACATGGTTACAGGGGCTATAGAAAACGGCAGTCTAATCTGACCTCCGTGAGTATGTCCTGCAAGCACCAAGTCCACTCTTTCATCCTTTGGCATAGCCTCTGCATAATCCGGATTATGGGAAAGAAGTATTCTCGGAATATCAACAGGAACTCCCTCTAACGCTGCCTTTAAATCCTGGGTGCCTTCCAGCAAATCATCTATACCGGCAACGCAGATTGTCTTACCCGCCTTCTCAATCAATCTATGGCTGTTTGTTATTACCGGCACGCTGCATTTACGGAGAACTTCTTTTGTTAACTCTGCTCCTGCCATGTGGTCATGATTGCCAAGAATAGCCAGAACACCATAAGGCGACTGAAGCCTGCTCAGGGCTGTAACTGCCGGCGCAATATATTTCGGAGAATCGTCTACATAATCCCCTGTCAGAACCATCAAATCAGGCTTCAAACCATTAGCCATTTCCACCACACGTCTGACAAAATCTAAACTAATAAACAGGCTATGATGAACATCTGTTATTTGGCATATCTTGAACCCCTCAAAGGCATCAGGGAGGCCTTTGAGGGCAATGATTCTCTTCTCTACGATAATATGTCTTGGCTCATAGAAAATACTATCAGTAATGAGTCCTGCTACGCCTACACCTGCTGCGCCTTTTAAAAATTGTCTTCTTGAAAGCATAAAGTCTAATAGCGTATTACCTCCTTTTAAACATCTTCTCTATTTCAAATTTAGATATAGCCTTTATAACAGGCCTTCCATGAGGGCAATTGCCGGCGAAATCTACCTGCGACAGCCTTATCACTAAGGCCTTTCTCTCTTCATGAGAGAGTATCCTTTTCCCCCGAATAACACTGTGACAGGCAATACGCATAAGTATAGCATCCAATCTGCCTTCTATCCTGAAACTCATCTCAGAGGAAACCAAATCATCCAATAATTCTTTTATTAAACCTCTGCAATCTATTCCGGAAAGTATCTCAGGCACAGCCCTTACAATAAATGTGTTGCCGCCAAACGGCTCAATATCAAAACCCAAATCTGTTATAGCCTCCATAGAGCTTTCTATTGCCTCTTTTTCCTGTAAGGAAAGTTCAATCTTTTGCGGAAGCAAAAGCAGTTGACTGCTTACCCGGCGGTTAAGATAATAATCGCCTTTTAATTTTTCAAATGCACTCCTCTCTGCTGCTGCATGCTGGTCTATTATATAAAATTCACCCTCTCTTTCACACAAGAGATATTCCTGCCATAATTGCCCTATTACTTCTAATTCTCTAAAAAACAACTCTTTCGTATATGCAACTGTCTCTTCCAACCCTTGTTGAGAAGCCTGCAAGCCCCCTTCTATCCCTTCGTCTATCAAAGGAACAGCAGAGGAATTATGCGAGGCATTATTATAATTAACAGCCCCTTCTCTAACCTCTGCTGTCAATACCTTCCTCTCATACGATTTTAAAAAAGAAACATGCGAGGGCGCCAAGACAGCTTCTATTGCCCTGCTTACAAGTTCGTATACACTTTTGGGGCTTTTAAACCTTACCTCACATTTTGTTGGATGCACATTTACATCAACATTTTGCGGCGCAATGGTTATAAACAAAACAACCAATGGATATTTGCCTTGTCCAAGAACATTTCTATACCCATTTGTAATTGCATGATTTATCCCTCTATCCCTTATCCAACGGTTATTCACATAAATAAAAAGCCCTTTGGTTGTGGAATATGCAGTCTCTGGCATTGCAATAAAACCATGTATATTTAAAACACCGTTGCCTGCCTCTAAAGGAATAATATCTTTTAAGAAATCTCTTCCAAAAACATCTGCAATCCTTATTCTTAAATCAGCTTTCACAGATGACTTCAACATTGCGGAACCATTATTAAATAGTCTGAATCGTATAGCTGGATATGCCAAAGCAAGCCTTGTAATAGTATCTGCTATGTGGCCTGTCTCTGTTGCAACAGACCGCATGAATTTCAGCCTTGCCGGCGTATTGAAGAATATATCCCTCGCCTCAACTGTGGTTCCATCAGCACAACCGGCGTCTCTTACCTCTTCTATAATTCCGCCTTTTACCTTTACCATGCTCCCTGTAATCTCGCCGGTAATTTTAGTTGTCAAAACAATTTCGGATACGGAGGCAATGCTGGGAAGCGCCTCACCGCGGAAGCCCATGGTATGAATAGAATAAAGGTCTTCTTCTTTTAACAGTTTGCTTGTCGCATGTCGCTCAAAGGCAACAACAGCATCATCCCTTGTCATGCCTTCGCCGTTGTCTATAACCCTTATAAGCTTCCTGCCGCCATCATGGATATAGACTGATATATCAGTGGCCTTTGCATCAATAGAGTTCTCAACAAGCTCCTTTACAACAGAGGCAGGCCTCTCAACAACCTCGCCGGCTGAAATCTTTATGGCAAGGGACTCCGGCATTATCTTTATCTTATTGCATTGCAGCACAGAATGATGGTAAGACATTATTGCCTTTGATGTCAAGGCGTGTAAATCTTATATGGATTGACAAGCGCCATAAACCAATTTTTGCAAACACGGATTCAATATGCTATAAAAGTTTTGTGGGTAAAACGAAAGGCAAAAAGAATGAGAAGAAAAGAACTCTTGTAGAAAAAGCTGAAAGCGCCTCATCTAATTTCAAATCTTCATACCTTATTTTCTTCATCATTTTTATCGCCCTCCTTCTTTCATTTGCTGCTTATAAAAGACATGGAATATGGAGGGATGACTTACGACTATGGAAGGACGTGGTAAAAAAAAGTCCTGAAAAGGCACGGGGGTATATCAGCCTTGGATTAGCTCATAGTAATCAAAAACAATTTGATGAGGCTATTCAAAAATATAATATTGCATTGCGATTAAGACCTGCATATGCAGATATTTACAATAATCTTGGGGGAGTTTATTACAATTTAGGTCAGATGGAAGAGGCTCTCAAAGAATTCAAGATAGCATTAACCTTGAACCCAGACCATGTAGAAGCCCATAGCAACCTTGGGAATATCTATTATGATATAGGGTTATTAGATGAGGCTATCAAAGAACATATGATTGCATTAAGATTGAAACCAGATTATATAAAAGCTCATAATAACCTTGGAACTGTTTATTATACTCAAGGCCGACTGGATGAAGCTATACAGGAGTATTTGATAGCTTTAACCCTGAAACCGGAGTATCCACAGGCTCATTTTAATCTTGGACTAGTATATTGGGCAAAGGGGTTAAAATATCAAACTAAAGAAGAGTTTGAAAAGGCCTTGAAATTAAAACCGGATTTTACGGAGGCCCAAAAAGCCCTTGAATCACTTAATAAAGAATTACAAACTTCAGAGTCAAAATAACCATGCGGAGTCTTTAGACCCCGCATGGTTAAAACAGCATCTTTTTCAGAGAAAAACTATGGTGCAGGGGCTGGATCACCGTTGGAATTCACATTATATTGACCAACGCCTGTTGTACCAGAAATCGTATCATATACATTGAAGCTGATATTCGGTGTAACGGGCATACCAAAGGTGTAAATATGGATATCCGCATAACCATTATTAGTTATTTTGTTATAGATGATTATAGGTGAACCTCCTTCCATATAAACCCCTCCTGCGGCATTGTTTATGATTGTGTTTCCTTTAACCAGCGAAGGGCCCGCAGTCACGATTCCATATATACTATTCGCTACAATCGTGTTTTCTATAATAGCAATAATAGCAGGTGCGGAACCATCATTAGCAATTCCATATCGGTTCTCTGTAATTGTATTTCCTGTAATCATCGGTGTGGAGGAGAAGAGGTTGATAATGCCGAAATAATTTCCTTTAATTGTATTTTCTGCAATGTTTGGCGAGGAAGATTCATTCTTAATTCCATATTCATTGCCACCATTTCCAGCAATAGTGTTTCCTTTAACCACGGTTAAGGAGGAGGTATTGAAAATTCCGAGCGCACTATACCCTTTTATTATATTATCTATAATCGTCACCGAAGAAGATGCGCTATAAATCCCGTAGCAACCTCCTGTAATAGTAAAGCCCGAGATGGTTGCATTCGTGACGTTGCTTATATTAATGCCAGTCCACAGTATAGGAGAACAGGTAGTGGCTGGAGATTGTATTGTCACTACATCACTCCCTGCTCCTTGAAGATGTATATAACTCCTCATATTTATCATCTCCAAATAAGTCCCTGGCATCACCTTGATAAAATACGGATTGTCTGCAGTAGGGGTGATTGAATTTATGGCTTCCCCAATGGTTGTAAAATCTCCTCCAGACTTTGCTACCGTTATCACATTGGCAGGTTTTTGTATCTTTGATGAAGATATTGGCCCAGTTATCTTTGCGTCAGTTACAGCGCCATCTGCAATCTTTGGCGTTGTTACTGCCCCGTCTAAAATCTTTGTATTGGCTACAGCGCCGTCAGCAATCTTGGCATTTGTAATTGCGTTGTTGGCTATATCAGTTGCTGCAACCTGGCCATCCTCTATCTCATACGAGTTGATACAAGGATTTTTGCACACAACATCTGTTGCAGCGGCAGCCATTGCGTCCTTTAATCCCAGAGTCATACAGAAGATGAATACTCCCAATAGAATAAGAATCTTGTTTTCCATGATACCCCTCCTTCTTTATTTTTAACTATTTTTAAAAACAATCTCCTA
>MGRL01000071.1 GCA_001798165.1 Deltaproteobacteria bacterium RIFCSPHIGHO2_02_FULL_43_33 | reverse complement strand
AATCTTCCTTTAGTCGTGTATATTAGCTCTTTCTATTATCTTGTCAAGCCGTAAAAAATCAGTGTCTACTTTGGGGTCAAGGATTTTTGAGATGGTAGTTTGGCGGATAGGATTATAAAAGATAAATAAGACTACACAAATAGCCCCATGAAGGGTTTGAGTGAGGGTGTGACACAACTGTAATATCAAATTCAAATTGCCTTAATGAATTCATGCTCAAAAATGCTCCAGATGCAAGCCCTTGACAAATTATGTTATGAGATTCCTCCCCTTCGCTTTACTCAGGGCTAAAGGCTCACTCGCTCGGAACAGGCTCCGCAGACGGGCGTTTCCCAGCCTGAGCTGCTTAATCCGCCTGCTTTCTCAAAAATGTCGGCGTATCGTAGGCATCTTCATCCACAGCATTAAAACCGCCGAGGGGTTTTAATCTCTGAACCTCTGCTGTTCCCACCTCTGTTCTCTTTTCTTTTTCCTTTCTTACAATTGTTGGGATATCCAGGTCGCCGACAATAACAGCCGGCGCAATATTCCTGACTGTCGATACCTTTCGGTCATCCTTTCCAAAACCGGTTGCAATGACCGTAACCCTGACCTCCTCGCCCATCTTCTCGTCTATGACAGCGCCAAAGATAATATGGGCGTCTTCATGAGCCTCTTCCTGAATAAACATAGAGGCCTCGTTGACTTCATGCAGGGTTATATCAGATGAGCCGGTAATATTGATAAGCACCCCTTTTGCGCCGTGGATGGAGATGTCTTCTAAAAGAGGACTGGATATGGCCTTTCTCGCTGCCTCTATTGTCCTGTTCTCTCCATGGGCAACGCCGGAACCCATAAGCGCCAGACCCATCTCGCTCATGATGGTCTTCACATCAGCAAAGTCCACATTGACAAGCCCTGGAACCGTTATCACATCTGATATGCCCTTTACAGCCTGATACAATATCTCATCCGCCTTCTTGAATGCATCCGAAAGCGAGGTGTTCTTGCTTGCAATGGATAAGAGCCTCTGGTTTGGAATTGTTATGACAGTATCCACTACACCCTTAAGCGCCTTAAGCCCTTCGTCTGCTTGCTTCATCTTTTTCTTTGCCTCAAAGGTAAATGGTTTTGTCACCACCCCAACGGTTAATGCGCCAAGCTCTTTCGCAATCTCTGCTACAACAGGCGCGCCGCCTGTGCCTGTGCCTCCGCCCATGCCTGCTGTAATAAAAACCATATCAGCCCCTTCCATGGCAGCCCTAAGTCTGTCTCTGCTTTCCATTGCTGCATTTCTGCCTATCTCAGGATTTGCGCCTGCGCCAAGGCCTTTGGTGAGGTTTTCGCCAAGTTGAATCTTGACAGACGCCTTTGATGCATTGAGCGCCTGGCCATCTGTATTGGCAGCTATAAACTCCACTCCCTCCAGCTGAGATTCTATCATGGTGTTGATAGCGTTACCGCCGCACCCGCCAACGCCTATAACTTTAATCTTTGCCGCATTATTGAAACTATTGGCTAATTCAATCGCCATATATACCTCCTTTTCATTAGAGGCTATGGGCTATGGGCAAGAGGCTATGGGTAACAAATCCTATAGCCTATCGCCTATTGCCTCTCGCCTATTTTTAAAAAAATTCTTTTATCCACCCCTTCATCCTGTCAAACAGCTTGTTGAATGTCTGCCTATCCCCCCTTTCAAACATTGCTGTTGTTGCGTGTTTCTTTGCATAGAGAACAAGCCCCACTCCGGTAGAATACATCGGGCTCTTTACAACATCAACAAGTCCGCCTATGCCGGTTGGCAGGCCCTTTCTCACAGGGAGATTAAAGACCTGTTCTCCCAATTCAACCATGCCTTCCATGCTGGCTGTGCCGCCGGTAAGCACTATGCCGGATGCTATCATATTGTCGCAGCCTGCCTTTGCTATCTCTTGATTTACCAATTGGAGAAGTTCCTCTACCCTCGGCTCAATAATCTCTCCCAGAATCTGTCTTGAAATAACCCTCGGCTTTCTCCCTCCGACACCGGCTACTTCTATAGTCTCATCCTTGCCTACCATAGATGTCATGCAGCAGCCGAATTTCTTTTTTATCTTTTCTGCCTCTTCAGACGGTGTCCTGATGCCTACAGAGATGTCTCCGGTAATCTGATTCCCGCCCAGCGAGATAACTGCTGTATGCTTTATGGTTCCGCCATGATACACCGCTATATCCGTGGTCCCGCCGCCGATATCAACTAACGCAACGCCGATGTCCTTTTCATCCTGACCCAGCACAGCCTCACTGCTGGCTATCTGCTGAAGTACGACATCTGCCACAGCAAGGCCTGCCTTGTTTACGCTTTTAACGATATTCTGCGCTGATGTAACGGCCGCAGTAACGATGTGCACCTTTGCCTCCAGCCTAACCCCGGTCATTCCCATTGGTTCCTGAATGCCGTCCTGCTGGTCTAAAATATATTCCTGCGGTATAACATGGATAACCTCTCTGTCTGTCGGAATAGTTATGGCCTGGGCCGCCTCTATCACCCTTGCTATATCAGCCTTTGTTATCTCCTTATCCTTCACAGCTATCACGCCGTGGCTGTTAAATCCCTTTATATGACCGCCTGCGATCCCAACATAAACCATATTTATCTCGCAGCCTGCCATAAGTTCAGCCTCTTCTATAGCCTTTCTTATGGATTGGACTGTGGAGTCTATGTTTACAACAACACCCTTTCTCAAACCTTTTGAAGGGTGCGTTCCTATGCCTATAATCTCCAACCCCTCCGGCTTTATCTCTCCCACAATGGCGCATATCTTTGTGGTGCCTATATCAAGGCCAACAACAATATTGTCTTTTTTTGCCATATTCTTCCCCCTTCCCAAAAATTACACCCCCAAAAATAGACTTTGGTTTTTGGGGAAACCTGCAAGTTGCCTGCCAGACGAGGCAGAGGCCATTTTGCGACGAGCCGTATATCACCAATACGGTGAGGAGCAAAAATGCGCCGATAACGAAGTATGGCAGGCATCCGCTTAAGGCGGACGCAGGTTTGTAAAATAGCGAGGTTTTTAATCGCTATTTTACGGAGACCATGTTTTATGGCCGTTTATTCAGTTAAATTGAGGTTAGGGGCTGTGCCTTTCTGGTTGTAACCTTCACCTCAACCTTATTTGTTGCAAGGGCCTTATGGGAACCAGGCTTTACCACTACGCCCCTGCCATAGTTCAAACCGATAAATTCCAAACCTCCAAGCCCATTTCTTGATTGTATTACCTTTTCAAGGCGGTCAACCTTTTCTTCAAAACCATCGCTCCCAAACTCAATCTTTGTTCCTTCCCTCATGGTATAAAGCGTCAGCCCATATACCCTATCAACATTTATCTCAGAAAGGTCTTCAAGCTCAAATGCCCTCTTTTTTGCCAAAAGATGTAAAATGCTTACAGCCTTGACAGCGAATTCAGATGATGAACCTTGCTCCTCAATATCTTCTTTTGTCAGGCCTGTTATTACCGGAAGATCAACATCATCTCCCATGGACGCCTTTTTAAATATAACCCCGGCCTCATCAACAAAATAAAGGCTGTCAAGATTGACAAATGCAACAGGCTTCCTTTCCCTTATCTCAATACTCAATGTATCCGGAAAATGCCGCGCAACATGGACTTCTGCTACCCACGGATTAACCTTTATGTTGTTTTTAACCTCCGCCGTACTTATGGCAAGAAGATTATCGCCAACATTAATGCTGCTCAGCTCTAAGACATCTGTCCTTGACAATTTTCCATTGCCAATAACCTTTATCTCTTTAATTGCCAGATACGATGTTGTTAAAAGGCTATTATATATATGCCATGCGCCCCATAGAATAATCAGGAGAGAGATGAGGCCTATGCCGGCCTTCAGAGTTTTTACAACAACGCTTGACTTCACTGCCCTCCCTACCCTGTTTACCACCGGCTCTCTTTTTCGGATATTTTTTGCTTTTCTTTTGAAGACCATCATGCTGTCCCCCAAACCTTAACCCTGTCAATTGCGCTGAGGAGAATCTCTTCCACCATTGCTGAAAATCCTATGCCTGCTGCTGCAGCCGCCTTTGGCAGTAAACTCAGCCCTGTCATGCCAGGGACGGTATTCACCTCCAGCACATACGGCCTGTTTTTGCTGTCAAGCATAATATCCACCCTTGCAGCGCCGCTGCACCCAAGCACAGTAAATGCCTTTAAGGCGTTATCAGCCAATTGTTTGTTTAATCTGTCTGAAAGCCTGGCAGGGACAACATACTCTGTCATGCCTTTTGTATACTTTGCCTTAAAATCATATATCCCGCCCTTCGGCATTACCTCTATGACTGGAAGGGCTTTCCCGTTTAATATGCCTACAGTAACCTCTCTCCCCTTAATGAATTCTTCTATCAAGATAGTATCGTCATATTTGAGCGCCTTTGTTACCGCCTTTTTTATCTGTCTTTTATTATCTATTATACTCACGCCAATGGTAGAGCCTTGCGAATTCGGTTTCACAACAAACGACGCTCTAAGGCCTTCAAGCAGCGCATTTGCACTTTTTATTGCCTCTCCCTTTTTCATAACACGAAATGAAGGGGTCGGAATTTTGTTGAGCATGAAAAGCCTCTTGGTCAAAACTTTATCTATGCTTACAGCGCTTGCCAGTATGCCTGAGCCGGTATAGGGAATTCCCATTATCTCTAACAACCCTTGAATTGCCCCGTCTTCGCCATATTTGCCATGAAGGGCTATAAATGCTATATCCACCTTCTCCTTGATAATTTTATTGTAAACATCTCTTCCTACATCTATGCTGACAGCATTGTATCCCTCTTCCATGAGTGCATTATAAACCGCATTGCCGCTCTTGAACGATATATCCCTCTCTGTTGACATGCCGCCCATAAGCACTCCTATTCTCATCTTCTTTAATTTTGAAATTTTATCAGTCCTCACCGATTACCTTAATTTCTGTTTCCAACAGTATGCCTTTTATTTTAAATATCTTGTCTCGTGCTATTGCAATAAGCGCCAATACATCCCTTGCGCTTGCATTGCCGAGATTAACTATGTAGTTTCCATGCGCCTCTGAAATCTGCGCCCCTCCGATTTTCACGCCTTTTAGGCCTGATTCCTCTATAAGCATTCCGGCAGAAGAGCCTTGCGGATTTTTAAATATAGAGCCTGCATTGGACAGATTTATTGCCCGCGTGGCCTTTCTCTTATCTTTACATTCTTTCATTCTTTTCTTTATTTCATCGGGGCTGCCTTTCTGGAGTCTGAGATATGCCTTTGTAATAATCATATCTGCCGGCAACTCGCACTTCCTGTAAGAAAACTTCAAAGAGGCTTTGTCAAAGGTATGCGTTTGCCCTTTAATGTCTACAGCCTCTATTTTTTCTACTACATCCTTCATCTCACCGCCGTAAGCGCCGGCATTCATAAAAACAGAGCCGCCTATCGCGCCTGGTATGCCAACTGCAAACTCAAGCCCAGAAAGCCCCTTATCTCTGCAAAGATTGGCAAGCTCCATAAGCCTTACCCCTGCGCCGGCTGTTACTTTGTCGTCTCCTGTCCACACGATCTCATGAAAATCGTCAGAGAGATTTATAACAATACCCCTTATGCCGTTGTCCCTGACCAATAGATTCGTCCCACTGCCCATGACAAAGACCGGAAAACCTTTATTTGATGCAAATTTTAGTATTGCTATAAGGTCATCTGCATCTTTTGGGAATACCATGACATCAGCAGGGCCGCCTATTTTGATAGATATGTAGTCCTTCATCGGGACATCAAAGAGGATGCGGCCTTTGAAATCAGGAAACGAAAGATTTGGAAAAGAGATTTGAGCTTGCATCATATTCCCACCCCTGCTGCTGTTCTCCGAGTTTTGCCGCTCATCTTTTGTATTATCTCTTCACCTACCTGCCATATATCGCCTGCCCCAAGTGTTATGACCATATCGCCGGGTTTTGCAATCTTATTTAAATAATCGGGTATATCTTTTTTATCCGGTATATAAACTACATCTCTATGGCCATAGGTCTTTATGCTGTTATAAAGTATCTCTGAAGAAATTCCGGGTATCTTTTCTTCACCTGCGGCATATATGTCGGTAAGCACCAGCATATCGGCATCATTAAATGCAGACAGAAACTCCTGGAAGAGGTCCTGCGTCCTTGAATAGCGATGGGGCTGAAAAACAGCCACCACCCTCTGCTTCCACCCATCCTTAGCAGCCTTGAGTGTGGCCTTTATCTCAACAGGGTGATGGCCATAGTCGTCAACGATGGTAATGCCATTAGCCACCCCTTTTATATGAAATCTCCTCTCCACACCGCTAAAGTTTGCTATTGAATCCTTTGCCTGTTCAAATCCAATATCCAATTCCATTGCCACTGCTATGGCAGCTAAGGCATTATAAACATTATGCTCTCCGGGGACCTTTACCATAACCCTGCCCATGCTGTTACCCCTGCGCCATACATCAAAGGATGTCTTCATCTCTGTTGTTTCTATATCCCTTGCGCTAAAATCTGCCTGAGCAGTCAGGCCGTAGGTTATGTGCCTTCTGGTAATTCTTGGGATAAGCCCCTGTATATTAGGATGATCTAAACAAAGGATTGCGCAGCCGTAAAACGGAATCTTATTGATAAAGGTAAGATAGGTAGCCTTCACCTCATCCATATCCTTATAATGGTCCATATGCTCTCTATCAATATTGGTAACTACCGCAATTGTTGGAGAGAGCTTTAAAAAACTGCCGTCGCTCTCATCTGCCTCTGCCACAAGAAATTCTCCTTTTCCCAACCTGGCATTGCTTCCAATGCTGTTGAGCTTGCCGCCTATGACAACTGTTGGATCCATGCCCTGAGCCCCAAGTATGGTAGCAATCATGGATGTAGTTGTAGTCTTCCCATGGGTGCCTGCTATTGCTATCCCGTACTTCATCCTCATCAACTCTGCGAGCATCTCTGCCCGCGGTATAACTGGTATAAGTTTTTCTTTGGCGAATACAACTTCCGGGTTGTCTTTTTTTACAGCCGATGAATATACAACCACATCCGAGCCGTTTATATTCTCAGGTTTGTGGCTTATAAATATGGTAATCCCAAGCCTCTCTAATCTTCCGGTAGTATCCGATGCCTTGACATCAGAACCGGTAACCTTATAGCCCAGATTAAAAAGCACCTCTGCAATGCCGCTCATACCGCTGCCGCCTATGCCTATAAAATGAATATGTTTTATACGGCCCTTGTACATGCCTTAACCTCAACTTTGTTTTGTCTATGCAGTGGCAACGGTATCAACCCGCCTTCTTGCCCTTGCAATAAACTGACAAAAACTGTTTGTTATTTCTTGTGTTGCATTTGGCCTGCCAAAGGCTAAAGCCTTCTTCTTTATTTCTTCCAATTCATCCGGGTTTGTATAAAATCTCTTTATAAGGGACGCCAAGACATCGCCTACAATATCTTCCTGCTTCAGCATAACAGCAGCGCCTTTGTCTGCCAAACATCTGGCATTGATCTCCTGATGATTATTTGCTGCAAATGGATATGGTATGAGTATAGACGCAAGCCCAAGGGCTGAAACCTCTGCAATGGAGGTAGCCCCTGCCCTGCATATTATAATGTCTGCTAAAGCGTATACAGAGGCCATGTCATCTATAAAGCTGAAGACATCTGCTCTTATGCCCTTTCTCTCATAGGCCTCTTTTATCATCGCATAATCCGCATCTCCTGTTTGATGTATAATCCTTATAAAATTCCTTATATCAGTAAGATATTCCAGCGCGTCTAAAAAGGCTGTATTGATTGCCTTTGCACCCTGACTGCCGCCGAAGACCAGAATGGTAAATCTTTCATTTTTTTCCCTGACTCTCGACTCCTGACTCCGCCTGAGGCGGATGTCTCCTGTCTTCAACAGTTCCTTCCTCACTGGATTCCCTGTCATGATAACCCTCCCGGCCGGCAAATATCTCTTGCTTTCCTCAAATGCTATAAAAATTATATTAACGAATCTTCCCAATATCCTGTTGGTCAATCCTGGTATTGTATTTTGCTCAAGAATAGCTGTCTTTATCTTGAGAAACCGTGCTGCCAAAACCACAGGGCCTGATGAGTAACCTCCTGTTCCTATAACACCATCTGGCTTGAACGATTTCAACATCTTCATCGCAGACACTATAGCCTTTCCTGCCCTGACCCCTGCTAATGCCTTATCCAGCCATGCCCTGCCCTTAAATCCTTCTATATCCAAAAGTTCTAAACGATAACCGTATCGGGGAACAATCCTTGTTTCTATACCCGCGGTGCTGCCTATAAATAAAATCTCACAATCTTTATCTCTCGCTTTAAATTCCTCTGCCAATGCCAGGGCTGGAAACAAATGTCCGCCTGTACCTCCGCCTGTTAATACAATTCTCATACTACCGTTACCCGTGACCGTTGCCCGTGACCGTGAAAACCATTTCTGGTTTTTTTGCTCTCACGGCCACGGCTCACGGTCACGTATCACGATTCTTCCTCCATATATTTAAAAGTATCCCAATACCTGTCATATTCACCACAAGAGATGTCCCTCCATAGCTTATAAAAGGAAGGGTAAGCCCTTTTGTAGGCAAAAGGGCCATGACAACAGCCATATTCACTGCTGCCTGAAGGACAATAAGCAGTGTAATCCCCATAGCCAGATATTTGCCAAAGAGGTCTCCGGCCATTAAAGCAACCCTTACCCCGCAGATAAGAATGAGCAGATACAGCACAATGAGCGCAGAAACGCCTATAAGGCCAAGTTCTTCGCCTACTACAGAAAGGATAAAATCAGTATGGGCCTCTGGCAGATAAAAAAGCTTCTGTTTGCCCTCGCCAAGACCAACGCCCCACATGCCTCCGGCACCAAAGGCAAGCATAGACTGAACAAGTTGAAACCCTGCGCCTCCTGAATCCTTCCATGGGTCTAAGAAGGTGAGCACACGTTTCATTCTATAGTCAACCTTTGCAACCATGAGATAGATAAACGGCGCCGCCATAATGATGAGTGAAAAAATATGCCTCACTCTCACCCCTGCAATAAACATCATGGCAATGGTAATAGCGCCTAATGATATTGCTGTTCCAAAATCAGGCTCTTTTAATATCAATAATATTAAAAACCCGCTCATGATGAGCGGCGGCAAAAACCCCTTGGAAAAGGTTTTTATCTTATCCTTCTTTGCCGATAGGTAATATGACAGATAGACTATCACAGCAAGCTTGGCAGGTTCAGAAGGCTGAAAGCTAAGAGGGCCGACCCTTATCCATCTCCTTGCACCTCCAACGGCGCCGCCTGCTGCAGGAATAAATGCAAGTATCACGAGCAAAATAAAACTTGTAAAAAGTAACGGGTATGTCAATTTTTGATAAAGATGATAATCCACCTTGGCAGCTATAAAAAAAAGCAGAAACCCAAAGGTAATAAATACAAGGTGCTTTTTTACAAAGAAATATTCATTGCCATACCTTTTCATTGCCACTACATAGCTGGTCGAGTAAACCATAACCAGTCCCATTGCGACAAGGGCCATTGAAGCAAGTATCAAGGTTGCATTGATATCTCTGGTCTTAGTCATAATGCATTCACAAATTCTCTGAACAAATCTCCCCTTTCCTTATAATCCTTGAACATATCAAAACTGGAACAGGCAGGGGATAGCAGCACTACATCTCCTGCGATTGCCTCATTATGGGCCAAATCAACTGCATCTTTTAATGACTTAACCATGGTAATCGCTGTCAAGCCTTCGAACGTCTCTTTTATTTTATCTTTTGCCTCGCCTAAGAGTATCAAGAGCTTTACCTTCTCTTTTATCAAGCTATTCAAAACCCTGTAATCGCCCCCCTTGTCTTTACCGCCGGCAATAAGGATTACAGGCGAATTAAGCCCTTCAAGAGATTTCTGAAGTGCGCCGATATTTGTGCCTTTGGAATCATTATAATAAGCAACGTCTTTTAATTCTTTTATCAGCTCCATCCTGTGGGGAAGCCCTTTAAACCCGTTTAACGTTTTTAATATCCTATCTTGAGGAATCCCGCAGCCTCTTGCAGCAGCAACGACAGCCATTATGTTTTCTATATTGTGTGTCCCTTTTAGCTTAAAATTCTCTGTTGGGTATAATGCTTCTTCCCCTTCAACAGAATAAATAATCTTGCCATTTTGATAATAAATCCCTTGCTTCAAAACTTTGCTGCTGCTGAACGGCACTACGCAGATTTGAGCTTTGAGGTTTGGGGTTTGGGATTTAATAGTTGGGTCATCGATATTGAGAACAGCACAATCCCCCTTACCCATATTTTCAAAGAGCCTGAACTTTGCAGCAGCATATTCATCAAAACTTGTATACCTGTCCAGATGGTCTTCTGTAATATTTAAGAGAATTGCAATATAGGGTTTAAACCGCCTGATGCCTTCAAGCTGAAAACTACTGACCTCAACAACAAGATAGTCAGCCTTCTTGCCTGAAATAACATATTCAATCAAGGGAAGCCCTATGTTGCCGCCAACAAACACTTTCTTGCCCGCATCTTCAAAAACCTTTCCAAGAAGGGTTGTGGCGGTTGTCTTACCATTTGTGCCTGCCACTGCTATGATAGGCTCTTCTATAAAATTAAACGCCAGCTCTATCTCGCTTATAATCTCTACGCCTTTTCCCATCGCCTCTTGAAGCTGCGCTATATCAGGCGGAACGCCTGGACTAAGGACAATAAGCTCTGCATCTAAGAAATATTTAAGACTGTGCTTGCCGGTCTCCGCCTTTACGCCGATATTGCGCAATTCACCAATGCCCTTAACTTTAGACTCAGGCAGAATATCCGTAGCTGTTACAACAGCGCCCAGTTCATTTAAAAACTTGGCAACTGAAATCCCTGTCTTGGCAAGACCAACGACAAGGATGTTCTTGCCTTTTAAATCTATCTTTGACCCTTGACCCTTGATTTTTGTTCCTATCATCTTCATCTCAATTTCAATGTGCTGATCGCTATCAGTGAAAGTATTATAGATATAATCCAGAACCTCACGATTATCTTCGGCTCTGCCCATCCGTCCAGCTCAAAGTGATGATGTAGAGGAGCCATCTTGAATATCCTCTTGCCCCTCAGCTTGAACGACCCTACTTGAAATATTACTGAAAGCGCTTCTACAACAAACACGCCGCCAACAAGGACCAAGAGAATCTCTTGCTTTGTAATAATCGCCAATGTCCCCAATGCCCCTCCCAGAGACAGAGAGCCTACATCCCCCATAAAAACCTGGGCAGGATAGCTGTTGAACCAGAGAAAGCCGAGGCTCGCCCCAACCATAGCGCCTGCGAATATGGTCAACTCGGCGGCCTTTGGCACATACATAATCTGGAGATATTGCGCTATCTTCACATTCCCTGTGAGATAGGTAAAAAGCATATAGGTTGCGGCAGCAATGATTATCGGCCCGACGGCAAGGCCATCCAATCCATCAGTAAGGTTTACCGCATTTGACGCCCCAACAATCACAAGGATAGCAAACGGCACATACAACCATCCGAGCGGTATGATTACATTTTTAAAAAACGGAACTGCAACAGATGTATTAAATCCGGTGAAATAGAGAAATAGCGCTATACCGGAAGCAACTATGAATTGCCACAAAAACTTATATCCCGGTAAAAGCCCTTTGCAATTTTTCTGAACCACTTTTTTATAGTCATCTACAAAACCTACCATGCCAAGGCAGAGCGTAACTGCAATCAGCAGCCAGACATAAGGGTTTGTCAGATTTGCCCAGAGCAAGGTTGGTATGATTATAGACAGCAGTATAAGTACGCCTCCCATCGTTGGAGTACCTTCTTTACTCAAATGCTGCGGCGGACCATCCTTTCGCACTACCTGGCCTATCTGCATGAGAGACAATTTTTTTATAACATAGGGGCCTATTATAAAGCTTAAAAGCAAGGCCGTCACAACAGCGTAAATAGTCCTGAACGTAATGTATTGAAATACATTAAATATCGTATGATATTTATAAAGCGGATATAATAAGTGGTATAACATAGTTTTTAAGTGTCAGAGTATCAGAGAGTCAAAGAGTCATAGTAAAAAATAAAACCATACAGTTTAAATCTTTGATACTTTGACTCTCTGACTCTCTGACTCTAATTCTCTTACTACCTCCTCCATCTTCATTCCACGCGAGCCTTTGACAAGGATGCTGTCTCCGTCTCTTATAATATTGTGAAGGGCTTCAACAAGGCCGGTTTTATCCGCTGCCGCAAATATTTTATCTGCCGGCATGCCTGCGTCTAATGCGCCCTTTGCAACATCTTTTTTGAAATTGCCGGTTGCGAAAAGAAAATCTATGCCGAACTCCTTTGCCAACCTGCCTATGTTTTTATGGGCGGCCTGCGCAATATCCCCCAACTCCAGCATGTCAGCCAGAACAGCAATCTTTCTCCTCTTCATAGCCGCAAGGCTCTTTAATGAT
Source organism: Deltaproteobacteria bacterium RIFCSPHIGHO2_02_FULL_43_33 (assembly GCA_001798165.1). Taxonomy (GTDB): domain Bacteria; phylum Desulfobacterota; class GWC2-55-46; order UBA9637; family UBA9637; genus UBA10170. The sequence continues at coordinate 10,699 of MGRL01000071.1, read as the reverse complement.
GCCTCCATAGAAAGCGGGTTTGCGTTATAAGTATCATCAATAATTGTTATTCCATTTGCCAGTGAAATTATCTCCATCCTGCCGCACAAAGGTTTTACAGAAGAGAGTCCCTCTACAATCTCCTCTTTTGTTGCGCCAAGCTGAATCGCAGCTGCAATGGCAGCGGCGGCATTGGAAAGATTATGCGCACCCGCATATTGCAGCTTTACCGGAATTTCTTCGCCCATAACGATAAAGGTTATTTCTTGCCCCTCGCCTTTCAACATCACATCTGCTTTTGACTTCAGACTAAAGGTAATCTTTTTTGCCCTGATATTTCCCGCCATGCTTGCAAGCCGTGGATCATCCATGTTGATAATTGCCGTGCCGCTCGTGTCCATCTCCTGAAAAAGCTCGCCCTTTGCCGATGCCACGCCTTCTATGCTTCCAAGCGTAGACGTATGAGTCTCGCCGATATTGGTCAGCACAGACACATCCGGTTTGCAAATCCTCGCCAGTCTTTGCATCTCACCCTTTTCACTAATGCCGAGTTCTACCACTGCCGCTTTATGAATATTATTAAGGCCGAATAGCGTAAGGGGAAGGCCTATGAGGTTGTTCAGATTACCCTCTGTTTTTATAATCGTGCGTGAAGCATTGAGTATCGAAGCTATCATCTCTTTGGTTGTTGTCTTGCCGCAACTGCCGCTGACTGCAATGAGCGGCACAGGATGTAATCCTCTCCAGTATCTTGCAAGGTCACCCAGCGCTGCAAGCGTATCTTCAACTTGAATTACCGGAAATTCCGCATTCCGCATTCCGCATTCCGCATTTATCACCGCTCCTGCCGCCCCTTTGCTCAACACATCTTCAATAAAACGATGCCCGTCAAAATTAGGCCCTTTTAAGGCGAAAAAAAGCTCGTCCTTCCTGATGGTCCTGGAATCGGTCGAAACGCCATTTATCCAGACATTCTCATTGCCGGACATTAAACTGCCATTCACTGCATTGGCAATATCTTTTACTGTGAGCCTTATCATTTTGTCCCTTGCACCTTGAACCTTAAACCTTGAGCATTTTGCTTCATCGCCTTTTTTATCTCTTCCGTATCGTCAAAATGAAACTTCTTATCTCCGACAATCTGATAATCCTCATGTCCCTTGCCTGCCACAAGGATGATGTCGCGCCCTGCTGCCATGTCTACCGCAACCTTGATCGCCTCATGCCTGTCAGGCATAACCGTATAAACGTCCCTGCTGCCTTTATCTATCCCTGCCTCAATCTCTTTTATAATCTCCAGAGGTTCTTCGCTTCGCGGATTATCCGATGTGATTATTGTGAAGTCGCTCAGCCTTGTTGCAATCTCTCCCATGATGGGACGTTTTCCCCTGTCCCTGTCGCCGCCGCAGCCGAATACGGTAATCAGCCTCCCTTTTGTCAGCGGCCTCAAGGTGTTGAGCACCCGCTCCAGCGCATCGCCGGTATGGGCATAGTCAACAACTGCCTGAAAACCGTCATCGGAAATAATCCTCTCAAGTCTGCCCGGAACTCTTTTAAGGTTGGTAATGCCCTGCTCTATGGCCTGCTTATCCAATCCCAAACCAATGCCGACGCCAACCGCTGCCATGCTGTTTTGAAGATTATATTCACCCAGCAGCGGCGAAGAAATCTTTACAGAACCGATAGGCGTATCGAGCATGGCCTCTATGCCTCTTTCGGAAAACGAAACTTTGGCAGGATGAATCTCCGCATCCTGTTTCAGGCTATATCCGATAGTTTTGAGTGTAGGGGCGATTCGGTGAATCGCCCTGTCTTTGAGTCTAACCCCCCACCGGTCATCTACATTTATTACTGCAAAACCTTTCTTTTCTTTGGCTATAAAATCAGTGAATAACCTAGACTTGCTTTCAAAATATTCTTCCATTGTTTTGTGATAATCCAGATGGTCCCGGGTAAGATTTGTAAATACAGCGCCGACAAACCTGCAGCCCGCAACCCGTTTCTGCGATAGGGCATGGGAAGAAACCTCCATTACACAATGGGTGACACCATCGTCAAGCATTTCCTTAAAAATTTTTTGCAGATCCGGAGACTCTGGCGTCGTATGCGGCGCATCAAATATCTTACCCTTATATCGGTAGTTAACTGTGCCAACGACACCAGCGTGAAAACCCGCATTCTTTAATATAGATTCTGCGAGATATGTTATCGTTGTCTTTCCGTTTGTGCCGGTTACACCAATGAGAGTCATATGCTTGGAAGGCTCTCCATAAAATGCAGCAGACAATCTTGCCATAGCCTCTCTTACATCAGGCACTATAATCTGTGTTGCATGGGTTGAGACAGCCTCTTCTACAAGAACAGCCGATGCCCCTTTTTTTACAGCATCAGGAACAAATCGTGCGCCATCCAGATGCTGGCCTTTGATGGCAACAAAAATAAAATTTTTTACCACTTGCCTTGAATCATAAGCAATGCCTTGCACAGACGTATCCGGATTGCCGATAATACGCTGGTTTGGCAGAACATTTATGAGCTCCGAAAGTTTTTTCATTCTTACTGTTAACTGTAAACCGATAACTGAAACCTGTTTTATTTAAACCACACCTCAGCCGAGGCCCCCTGTGTAATCTTCTCTCCGGGCAGCGGCCTCTGATATACAGCTTTCCCACTTCCCATAATTTTCATTTCCAGCGGCACCTCCCTTGCCAATCTAAGAACATAGCGTACTGTCTTGCCGCTAAAGTCCGGCATACTGGATAAATCTTCCCTTATCTCTTCCAGAGAATTCTCTTTTGTCAAATTAACAAATAAAGGTTTTGCCTGCTCATCAGACCCTTTGGGAAATACCCCAAGATATGCCAGGCTCTGCACAGCAATATCCTTAAACACAGGGGCCGCAATAGCGCCTCCGTAAAATTCACCAGAAGGTTCATCAACTATAATGAGTATAACAAGCTCTGGGTTATCAGCAGGAGCAAAACCTATGAAGGAACTTACATATTTATCGCTGGTATAGCCTCCTTGCAATAAATCAGGTTTTTGAGCAGTACCGGTTTTCCCAGCAACTGCAAACCCATCTATTGCTGCCTTTGCGCCGGTTCCATCACTCTTTGTTACCTCTTTCAGTATATTCGTCACCTTTTTCGCAGTCTCTTCTGATATAACTCTTTTTACTACCGAAGGTCTGTACTCATCAATCACATCTCCTTTTTCATTCACTATCTCTTTTACTACATACGGCTTCATCAGATATCCATTATTGGCAATTGCAGAAAACGCTGTTATCAACTGCACCCCTGTTACCGAGAGCCCTTGGCCAAAGGATATATTGCCAAGCGCTACACGAGACCATTCCCTTAATCGGGGAACAGAGCCGGCATTCTCGCCTGGAAGGCCTATCCCCGTCTTGGCGCCAAAACCAAAGTCCTTTACATACCTGTATAATCTTTCCCTTTCAAGCCTGCCCCCTATCTTTGCAGCGCCGATATTGCTTGAATATTTGACTATTTGTGTAAGAGTAAGCCATCCAAATTTTTTGACATCATGAAATGTCCTGTCTGCCACATTGAACCTTCCCTCTTCACAAAAAAACAAATCACTTGGTTTAGCCACACCCTCTTCAAAGGCAGCAGCAATAAGAAATGCCTTAAAGGTTGAACCTGGCTCAAATGCATCGGTAACTGCCTTATTGCGCCAGATGCCAGGGCTGCTATACTCAAGAATATCGTCAGGATTAAAATGCGGGGCATTGGCTATTGCAAGGATTTCTCCCGTCCTCGGAGCCATTACAATGGCCACACCGCCTTTTGCCTTTGTGTTTGAAACAGCCTTAAGAAGCTCCTTTTCAGCTATGTACTGAATAGTCTTATCAATAGTAAGGACTAAGTTCATGCCCTTATATGCTTCTCCGTCTTCACTGACAAAGAAAAGCTCGTTGCCAAGGGCATCCCTTTCTCCTATAAGACGTGTTGATGCACCTGCCATATATTCATCATAACCCAACTCAATTCCTTCCAAGCCTTTTGCATCTATGCCAACAAAGCCTATAAGATGGCTGGCAATTTGAGGGTTAGGGTAAAATCTCTTCCCTTCTTTAACAAAACCTATACCTGGCATATCCAACCTCTTAACCCGCTCAGCCTCTGAAAAATCCAACTGCCTTTTTACCCAGACAAAAGGCTTCTTTGATGAAAATTTGGCCTCTATTTCTCTTCTATCCATAGAAAGGGCGGCAGATAGCAGGTTTGTTGTCTTTTTGATATTATCTATCTTTGCAGGCTGTGCATACACTGAATCAACCTCCATGCTGACTGCAAGCTCGTGCATCCCTCTGTCATAGATAGTGCCTCTCCGCGGGATAGTATTTATAGCCTTCAGATGCGCCCTATCCGCTCTGCTTTTAAGCTTATCCCTTTCTAAAACCTGAAGCTGAAATGCCCTGGCAAAGATTGCCCCAAATACCAGGATAAAGCTCAGTAAAATAAAAATAATCCGAAATCTTAACCAAGAAATAGGCTCTCTCATTTTATCATTATTATCTGTTCCCTCTTTGGATAAACAAGGCCCAGTTTACCACCTGCAATGGCCTCAATCCTTTTAGGGGACTTTAATGTTAGAATTTCAAGTTTAAACCTTTGATTATCAGATACAAGCTCAGCCCTTTCTTTCGTTGCATCTGCTATTTCATAGCCAAGGCTTACCACCTCAAGCCTGCTCCAGAGATAAAAAAGCGTAACTAATAATACGACTATGATTACCTTAATGGCCGAGAACAGAAAACCCGACTCCTTAGCAGTATTTCTTTGCCTAATCCTCTGCTGCGATAATGTCTTCGCAGAAATTATCCTTTTTGCAGCAATATATGACATCACAACCTTTCAGCTGCCCTGAGTTTGGCGCTCCTTGCCCTTGGGTTTCTTGAAACCTCTTCCTCTGATGGAACAAGAGGCCTTTTCGTTATAATTTTAAGTTTCGGCTTTTTACCGCAAACACATTTTGGAAAATCGTACGGACAGATACAACCTTTTTCCATATTCCTAAACGATTCCTTCACAACCCTGTCCTCAAGGGAATGAAAGGATATAATTACCATCCTTCCTCCGTGAACAAGAAGGTCTACACCATCATCAATAGATTTCTTTAAATTATCAAGCTCATCATTCACAGCAATCCTTATTGCCTGAAAGGTTCTGGTAGCAGGATGGATGTCTCTTGGATGAAACTTCTTTGGTATGGCGGAAGATACGAGGCTGGAAAATTCTTTTGTGGTGGATATGGGCCCATGCCGCCTCTTTTCAACAATGGTCTTTGCAATCCTCCTCGCCCACCTTTCCTCTCCATACTTCCACAATATATCTTCCAGTTGTTCACAAGAAGATTTATTTACAACAGCGTATGCAGTTTTTTTCTGCCTTCTATCCATCCTCATATCCAATGGAGCGTCAAACCTAAAGCTGAAGCCCCTCTCTGGTTTCTCCAGATGATAAGAAGACACCCCGAGGTCTAATAAAATCCCGTCAACCTTTTTTATGTTTAAATCTTCCATTACTTTTTTTATATTGGCAAAATTTTCTCTGACTAAAGTCAATCGCCCGGAATAATCCTTGAGCCTTTGTTTTACCGCCAGAATTGCATCTTCGTCCCAATCCATCCCTATAACTTTGCCCCCGATAGCTTCATTCGGGGGCTTACCTGTAGGAGCGCTGGCGTCCAATATCAAGCCGGTATGCCCGCCGCCGCCAAGGGTTCCATCTATGTATATCCCCTCTGCTCTGCAGTTAAGAAGCTCTACTACTTCCCTGGGCATAACAGGGATATGTTTGAAAGCATTAGAAAGTGTCATAGTGTCAAAGTATCAAAGTGCCAGAGCAAAAACTTTGACTCTATGATTCTCTGACTCTTTGACTCTTCTTAAAGCCCCAGCCCTGCAAGAACTTCTCTGGCATCATCAACATTCTTTTGGGCCCTTGCTATTATTAACTCCCATCTTGTTTTTGCCCAAATTTCAACCTGCTTAAGAGTTCCGACAAGAACAATATCCTTTTCTAACTTTGCATGTTCTCTCAACACAGACGGCACAAGAATCCTTCCGAGCTTGTCTATGGGGCACTCTGTTGCGCCAGAGATAAAGAACCTTAAAAAATCTGCTGCCTCTTTTTTAAGTGTTGGTAATTTACTCGCCTTTTCTTCCACTATCTGCCATTCCTTAAAAGGATACGCCACAAGACATCCGTCATAGTTGTTGGTAATGATAAGCCTTTCATCATACTTATCCAGGAGAATATCCCTAAATTTAGAGGGGATACTAATTCTTCCCTTTAGATCAATGGTATGTTCAAATCTGCCTCTGAACACAGGTTGGCCCCTTTCTTTAGCACTGCCATTTTATACCACGATACAGACACTTATACCACTTTATACCACTTTATACCACTTGGCATAAACTATAGTCTTGCTTTAAATATTTGTCAAGAAAAATTTAAAACCAAAAATAGGCTTTGATTTTTGGGGAAAAAGGAATTGCAATGGCATACGACTGTAAGGAGTGTCCTCAGGTTTTCAATGAACCTGGGGTTTAAACAGTAATGCCGGCAAGAAAAATTAGTAGGTCACTCATAGATGACAGTTGTAAGAGGCGCTTTTCAGCTTTTTACTTGCAGCTTGCGGCCTGCATCTTGCAACTGTTTTTCTAATTCAATTGCACTGACACAATCTTAGATACCCCTGCCTCTTCCATGGTAACGCCAAACAGAGTATCTGCTATCTCCATAGTGCCTTTGTTGTGGGTTATGAGTATAAACTGGGATTTCTTGGCCATCTCCTTCAAAAAGCCGTTAAACCTGTCTATATTGGCATCATCCAGGGGCGCATCTACCTCATCCAAGAGACAGAACGGGCTTGGTTTGATTAAAAATATTGAGAATATCAGAGATGTGGCAGTAAGCGCCTTTTCTCCGCCCGAAAGCAGGCTTATGTTCTGCAGCCTCTTGCCGGGCGGCTGAGCCACAATCTCAATACCTGATTCAAGCAAATCACCTTCATCAACAAGCCTCAGCTCTGCCTTTCCTCCCCGGAAAAATTTTGGGAAGACTTCTTGAAATTTCAGGTTGATTGCATCAAATGTCTCTCTGAAACGTTGTCTTGTTGTTCGGTTTATCCGATTTATTACCTTATGCAGACTATCTACAGAATTGTTGAGGTCTGCCTGCTGATCCATGAGAAACTGATGCCTTGTCTCAAGCTCTTTATATTCTTCTATTGCGCCGAGGCTAACCTCGCCAAGGTCTGCTATCTGCGTCTTAAGCTCATTCATCCTAACTGTCATTGCCTCTCTTTCAACAGCCTTCATATCTTCAGATGGAACATAGCTGTCAATTGCAACGCCATACCGCTCAGTCATTTTCTCAAAAAGATGGGTGAGGTTTAATTCCATTTCCCTTAAATTAAGATTTACTGAGTTTACATCTTCCTGAAGCTGGGCAGTATCTTTTTTAATCTCATTTAATGCCTCTTCATATTGATTCGCCTCTGTTGTAATTTGATTCAGAAACTCCTCCTGCCTGATTTCATCTCTGCGGATATGATCCATTGTCTTTAAGGCATCTTCTAATTCTGCCTTCATCCTTGCTGCCTTAATCTCATGCCCTGCTGCTTCGCTCTCCCCATTTTCTACCTCAGCCTGTTTCTCCCTTATCCTGCTCTCTATATCTGATAGAGAAGTCTTTTTATCCTCAATCTGACCTTCGATATTCTCAAGCCTCTGCTTTGAAGAGGCAAGCTTAACCTTTATATCGGTAACAAACCCGGAAAGCTCATCCTTTTTTTTGTATAGGTTTGAAACCTCATCCGTGATTGTCTGTATGGTAGTTTCTATTTCCTTGAGTTCTGCTTCGCCTGTCTCCCTGTCTTTGAGAAGCTGAGTTTTCTTTATTGCAATTGCCTCTTGCTCTTTTGCAGCATCGCTTAATTCCGCTGCAAGAACTTCCAGCCGTTGTTTTAAGCGGCGCATCTCTGCCTCTTCTCTTTTTAATTCTGCCTCAATATTCACAAGCTCTATCTCTTTTGAGTGGCTGTCTTTTTTCAATCCCTCTATGCTTCTCTGGCTTGCCTCTGCCTCATATTTTAATCTTTTTGCTTCGTTTTCTATCTCTGCAATCTTTTTTTCCAAATCAGAAACAGCAAGGGAAAGGTCTTTTATCTCCCTTCTCTTCTGGAGTATGCCTGCATCTTTTCCATTTGAATAACCGCCTGTTATAACACCTTGCGGGTCAATCACCTCCCCTTCGGGTGTAACAAACGTCTTATCTATGCCGTTTGACTTCCATAGATTAACCGCGTCATTCAAATTATTCACCACAAAGACATCTCCCAAGAGATACTGTGCAATTGGATAATAACCATCCTTTATCTTGACCTGGCTGATAAGTTTCTGCGCATTCGGATACGGACTTGATTCCCCTCCGTGTTCCTTCATCCTCACCTCTTTGAGCGGCACAAAGCTTCCTCTTCCTTTGGCCTGTGTTCTTAAATAGTCAACAGCCTCCACCCCTTCATTATGACTCTCTACTATTACATACTGGAGCCTCTCGCCCAGAACAGCCTCCACTGCCTTCTCATATTGAGCCGATGTCTCAAGAACATCTGCTACAAGACCGTGAATAAGTTTGTATTCTGACTCATGTTCTTTCTTATTAAGCATGATAGCCCTTACGCCGTCATGAAAGCCCTCAAAATTCTTTTCCAATTCCTTGAGCGTATGAAGCCTGGAAGATATATGGGTCAGCTCTTCCTTTAACCTGCTCAACTCATTATCTTTTTGTATAAGGCTTTCTTCCAATGCCTTAAGCTGTTCAGCAGTCAACTCCTGAGTTTTTTCTATGTTCTGCTTGTTATTTTCTATTTCACTTTTTCTGGATTTATAATTCGTAATTCGTAATTCATAATTTGCAGTTGCTTGTTCCAATTCCTCTTTCTCTCTTAAAGATTTGCCTAATTTTAGCGAGAGTCCTTCTTCATCCCTTAAGCATGCGGCGATATTATTTTTTATATGAGCTGTTCTGTTGACAAGGTTTATAAACCCTTCTTTCTTTTGCTTAAGGCTTTCGTCCTTTTGAGCAAGGATATTTGCAATACCCCTTAGGCTATCTTCCTCATTCAAAAGCCTTGACTCTTCGCCCTCAACCGCAATACGCATCTCATCTAAAAGTTTATTAAGCCCTTCAATCTCCTGCCTTAAGTTATTTTGCTGAGCATTCATCCCATCTATTTCTCTTACAAGCCTCTCCTCGTTCCGTTTAAGCTCTGCCGCGCGCATCTCTGAGGCCTGAAGCTCTTTCTCTTTGTCCTTGATATTGCTGTCTATCTCAAATGCCTTCTGCCTGATGTCTTTCAAAGCAGATTCTTCCTTTATATATCTCGCCCTCACATCTTCAAGATTGCTTTGCTTTTGCGACACAGCAGTAGAAAGTTCTATATCTCTTTCTTTAAGCATCTCTAATCTTTTTTCTGACTCAGTTCGCTTTTGTTTCAATGTCTTATGCTCTTCAGATGACAAGAACAACTCAAACCCTTTTAATTCTTCTCGCATAACCTTATACTTTTCAGCCTTCTTTGCCTGACGGTTCAGGGAGTTCATCTGCCTTTTCACTTCGTTTATAATGTCGCTCACCCTCGTGAGGTTCTGCTTGGTCGCATCAAGCCTTCTTAAGGCTGCATCCTTGCGATGCTTGTATTTATTTATGCCGGCAGCCTCTTCAAAGAGCGCACGTCTGTCCTCTGGCTTTGCATTCACAAGCCAGCCGACCTGACCCTGCTCAATGATTGAGTATGCCCGTGTGCCAATGCCTGTATCGGTAAAAAGGTCAACAATGTCCTTGAGCCTGCACTGCACCTTGTTTATATAATATTCGCTCTCACCTGAACGATAGAGCCTTCTTGCTATTTCTATCTCGGTAAAATTCACATACGCTGCCGGTGCAATCCCCTCTTCATTGGAAAGCGTCAGCACCACCTCTGACATCCCAATGGGCTTTCTTGATTCACTGCCATTGAATATAATATCCTCCATAAGTTTTCCGCGCAGATGCCTTGCATTCTGCTCCCCAAGCACCCACCTTATGGCGTCAACGATATTACTCTTTCCGCAGCCATTTGGCCCAACAATACCAGTAACACCCTTTGGAAACACAAGGACGCTCTTGTCTACAAATGATTTAAAACCATGGACTTCGAGTTTTTTAATTTTCATAATTAAATATTAGGATAAACTCCGCGTGTCTTCTAATGCCTATAACGACCCGATGTTATAAGCTGTGCTGTTTTTTTATTCTATTATTAGCCCCAATCTCAGTTTTATTTTACTTTCTAAAACTTCAACAAATTTGTCAATGCTCGGTGTCGGTTGGTGGGTAAATGCTCTTAACAAGTTTGAAATGGTTGTTGATTTTTTGTCGACTACTTCAAGGTTATAAACTGCACTATTTCTGGCTAAATCATAAATATGATATTGTGTTCTATGATTTGCATTGTAATCCAAGCCCGTCAAACGAAATCGATTAACCATATTGTCATAAACAAATTTTTGCATTATCCAGAAAATGTTTTTGTTCCATTTCTCCATAACTTGTCCTTTAATGAGCATTTGAATATAAGACAACTTGATAGTATTGGACTTCCCCCGAATTTTAGGACACTCAGTTAGGTTAGGCTACCATAGATT
>MGRL01000070.1 GCA_001798165.1 Deltaproteobacteria bacterium RIFCSPHIGHO2_02_FULL_43_33 | reverse complement strand
TTATCACTGAATGCCCCTTAACCTCTTAATCTCTGCCTTTACTGTTTTAATTCCATCCTGCGAAGACTCCCATTCCCACAGGTCATTTTCAACCTCATAAGAATAACCTTTTTTCGCCACTATCCCTTTTTTCTTAAATTCTGAAATGGTAACGTTGTATTTTTTTTCAAGATTTCTTACAGCCAGTTCATACCTGTTTAACCGCCTTAGCAATTCATTCTCAATGATATGCTTTACCTTGCTGTTAATATCCCCCTCTACTTCTATGGTATTGACAATATCAATTAAAGAACGAGATATACTTAATGAACCTGCCATAACATATCCTCCTTATTTTTTAGTATTGCCTCTATCAGTTCACGCTCTGCATACTTTTCAGCGTGAACTACTTTGCCAATTCCAGAAAATTCCTCAATATATCCTTCCCAGCCTTTGTCAGTATTGACTCGGGGTGAAACTGGACACCTTCTAAAATAATTTTTTTCTGACCCCTGACTTTATATCTCACCCCCATTATCTCACCTTCTTTTGTCCAGGCGCTGATTTCCAAACAAGAAGGCAATGTGTCTTTTTTTATCAAAAGCGAGTGATAACGGGTGGCTTCAAACGGGTTTTTAATGCCCTTAAATATGGTCTTACCGTCATGATAGATGGGCGAGGTTTTTCCGTGCATAAGCCGCGCTGCCCTGACAATCTTTGCTCCATAAGCATAACCAATAGACTGGTGTCCAAGGCAAACTCCAAGCAGAGGAACCTTCCATGCAAATTTCTTTATTACCTCAACAGACACCCCTGCCTTTTCAGGGTCGCATGGGCCCGGAGATATTACAATCTTATCCGGTTTAAGTTTTTCAATCTCCTTTACCGTAATCTTGTCATTACGATACACCCTTACATCCTCACCCAGCTCGCCAAAATACTGGACAAGGTTGTAGGTAAAGGAGTCGTAGTTGTCAATCATGAGCAACATTATTCCAACCCTTCCCTTGCCATCTCCACAGCTTTTAACATAGCTTTAGATTTATTTATGGTTTCCTGATATTCCTTTTCAGGCACAGAATCAGCAACAATGCCTGCTCCAGCCTGTATATAAATCTTACCATCCTTTACCACCAATGTCCTTATGGTAATGGCCATATCCATATTTCCTGAAAAACCGAAATAGCCTACAGAGCCGCCGTATGCCCCGCGCTTCACCGGCTCTATCTCTTCAATAATTTCCATTGCCCTGACCTTTGGCGCGCCTGTCAATGTGCCGGCAGGGAAACATGCGCGCAATGCGTCAAAGCTGTCTTTATTTTTGCTCAATTGACCGCGGACATTGGAAACAATGTGCATGACATGCGAATATCTCTCAACAACCATAAGTTCATTTACAGAAACACTCCCCTTTTCTGCCACCCTGCCGACATCGTTTCTCCCCAAATCCACCAGCATTATATGTTCTGCAACCTCTTTAGGATCTCTGAGGAGTTCCTGCTCCAGCCTTTTATCTTCAGCCTCATCTTTGCCGCGCGGTCTGGTGCCGGCAATAGGCCGGACATTAATATCCTTTCCCTCCACCCTAACGAGTATCTCAGGCGAAGACCCGATAAGCTCAATGCCGTCTAACCTCAAATAAAACATATATGGCGACGGGTTGATGACCCGAAGCGCCCTGTAGATATTGAACGGCTCCACATCAAGCCTTGTCTCGAACCTCTGGGATAAAACAACCTGAATAACATCCCCTGCCTGAATATATTCCTTTGCCTTAAGCACGCCGCCAATGAATTTCTCTTTTGTAAAGTTAGAAACTACTTCTTTGGCTCTTTGACTCTTTGACCCTCTGACCCCCTGACCCTCTGGCAAAGGCGTTTTAAGCCTTTTTACCAGGCCATCTATCTTTTTGATTGCCATTTTATAAACATCGGCAGGGTTATCTCCCTCCTCAATAACAGCATTGGCAACAATCTTTATCTTATGCTCAAGATTATCAAAAATCAGGAGCGTTTCAGTAATTACAAAAAATGCATCATATATATCAATATCAGATGCTGCCTTATCGGGAAGGTCTTCAAAAAACCTCACCATATCATATCCGATATAACCTACAGCGCCGCCATAAAATCGGGGCAGCTCATCTGTTATTACCGGCTTATACCGGGAAAGCATTTCCCTCAAAACAGAGACAGGGTCGCCCTTTGTCTTGCTCTTTTTGCCATTCGCAATAATCTCTATATTGTCGCCCTTGCTCTTAAAGGTTACTTTAGGCTCAACGCCGAGGAGGCTGTATCTACCCCATTTTTCACCGCCTTCTATGCTTTCAAGTAGAAATACAGCGCCCCCTTTATCTATACTTTTAAGGGCGGATACCGGCGTTTCCATATCTGCCATAATTTCTCTGAATACAGGGATAAGATTGCCTTTTTTAGTTTTATTTATAAAATCCTCTAATGAAGGGAAGTATATGATTTTTTTCATAATATCAGGTTAATCTAACACACGGAATTTAAGAGGTCAAGAATTATGGCCTGCCTCATTTTTAGGTTTGACAAGTAATCACTTGTGTGTTAATAATCCCGTCCAACGACAGGATTATTGACTGCTATACAGCTCGCCTTGACCCGCCCTTGAAAGGACGGGGATGAAGGAAGCAGGCTTTGGCAGTTAAAAGCTGACAAAAAGATGGAGTTATAAAATGACTAAAATCCTTATTATTGGCGCTGGCAGGGGTGGAGCAGCCCTGCTCCAGATGTTTCACAAAGATTCCGATTTAAAGATAGTCGCTATAGTTGATCAAAATACTGAAGCGCCTGGCATAGCAATAGCTCGAAAGAACAATATTCCCACTTCTTCAAAACTCGAAGATGCTGTCAGGGAATTTGAATTTGATGTTGTTGTAAATGTCACAGGCAGTAAAGAGGTGTACAATTATCTTAAAGATAATCTTCCATCAGGTATGGAAATCCTCGGCGGCATGAGTTCAATGCTCCTCTGGCGTCTGGTAAAGGAAAGACAGAATAAAGAGGAAGAACTCAAGAGAAGCCTGGAAGAACATCAGACACTTTATAAGATAGCGGTAGAACTTGCCTCTGCTGGGAAGTCTGACAAGATATTTGACATCATCCTGAGTAGCGCAATGGAACTCACGAATGCCCCTGCCGGCAGTATTGTCATCATGGATGAAAAAAATGGCATGCTGAGAATGGTTCTCGCAAAAGGATTTAGCCAACACTTCATCTCCAGATCAACCATGTGGCTGCCAAGGACTAAGGGACTAACCAAGCGCGTGCTTAATAGCAACAAGCCTACTATTATTTATGACATAACAAAGGAAATATCTCCAACTACAAATCCTGCTATATATGAAGAGGGTATACGTTCCATCGTAGGTATACCGCTTAAGTATAACGAGAAAACCATCGGCATTCTTTATCTGGATGATTTTAAACCAAGGGAATTTACAGCGAGGGAGATATCTATACTTATGCTTCTTGCTACGAATGCAACCCTCGCAATAGAAAAGATGCAGATACTGGAAAAAACAGAGATGCTGGCAATAACAGATGAATTAACCCAGATATATAACCACAGATACTTCAGGAATACCCTTTCCAACGAAACATACAGGGCAAAAAGATACAAGCATCCCGTATCGCTGATTATGATGGATATTGATAATTTCAAAAGCTACAATGATGATTTTGGGCATATTCATGGCAATTACGTCCTGTCCATCATTGCTGGCATCATTAAGAAAAATGTGCGCAGTATAGATACCGCAGCAAGATTTGGCGGCGAGGAGTTCTGCATCATTCTGCCTGATACATCAAAGGAAAGCGCCTATGCAATGGCAGAAAGGATTAGGAGCGAAGTAGATAAAGTTTGTATACCGGAATGGAACTCTACGATATTAAGAAAAGTAACGATAAGTCTTGGCGTAGCATCTTTTCCAGACGACACAGAAGAGCATGGATTGCTGGTAAAGAAGGCTGATGAGGCCATGTATGCAGCAAAAAAGGCAGGGAAAAACAAGGTTTGCACCCTCAGCCCCGCTTGATACCGCTATCCTTCTCGCTTTACATATATCTCTTTTGTAATATCAGAATCTATTGCCAGGGTGGTTTCTCCGATCTCTATCACAAAAGAAGGCTGCTTCTGATGCAGTCTAATAACGCTTCCCGGCACAATGCCTAACGAAGCCAATCTGTCTAATCTGGAATGAGAACGGGGGAGGATAAAAACTATCCTTCCTTTCTGCCCTACCTCTATATCCTTAAGAGGCTGGACAAGCGGACTCACCTCTATCTTAAACTTTCTACAGCACTCTCCACGGGGTATGGGAAGCCCATGCGGGCAGGTTGGCGGATGGCCTAAAAGGGTGCAGATACTGTCGGTAACAAGTGACGAAAGGGAGTGCTCAAAACTGCATGCATTTTCTTCTATATTCTTTTCCTCAATCTCAAGAACCTCGGTTAAGAGCCTTTCAGCAAGCCTGTGTCTTCTGACCGTAGCCTCTGCCAGCTTTTCGCCCTTTGAGGTAAGTGTAATGGCGTCATCTTTGATATGCACCAAACCGCTGTTTTCTAATGCCCACAATGTTGTCATATCTGCCTTTGTCTCTTTAACCTCATCTATATTCAAAAGAAGCGCGATGCTATTCTTGCCCATTTCTCTCTGCGTCCATACAAACTCTAATATCTCTTCTATTACCTTTTGGTCTGTCATAGGAATCTCCTTTAAATACAGGCTATGGGCTATAGGCGATGTATTTTACCCATTGCCTATTGCCTATAACCTGTTACCTGTCTTTTATAGCTTTACCTCAAACACCCTCAAAATAAAATTAAGCACCCCTCCAACAATCACTGCAAAAGGAAAGATGAACGCACTCATCCATATCGCAGCCTTAACCCCCCTTTCTTTGATTATCATAAAGAAATTGGCAACGCAGGGGACAAATAAGGTCATGGTAACAAGGCTGACCACAACCTGGAGAGGGCTCAACAATCCATTCTTCTGTAGCGCAAAAAGCCCTGCCGCACCATAATCCCTTCTTAAGAAACCTATAATAAATGCCTCCGTAGCCTTTTGAGGCAGGTCCAGGAAGCCAACAATAATAGGAGATGCAATCTTCTCCAGAATACTCAAAACTGCCATCTTATCCATGACAAAGAGAAAGAGTGTGCCGAGGATAAAGAGAGGCACTGCTTCTCTTAAATACCATTCTATTCTTACAAGGGTCTTTACAAAGATATTCGATAGTTTTGGAACTCTTATCGGCGGAATCTCCAGCAAAAAATCCGATGCCTCGCCGGCAATAATCTTTGATGCAAGAAATCCAACCAAGAGCATAACAAAAATTACGACCCCTCCCCATATAAGGGTTGCCTTAAAAGATAATCCACCAAGCATACCAAGGATTACTCCAAGTTGGGCAGAGCATGGCACCCCAAGGGCCAGAAGCAGGGTCACAATTATCCTTTCCTTCTTAGTCTCCAATATCCTTGTTGTCATAGTCGCCATGGTGTCGCATCCCAAACCGAGAACCATGGGCAGCACTGCCTTGCCGTTCAACCCCATGACTTTAAATATCTTATCCACCATAACTGCAAGCCTCGGCAGATAACCCGAATCTTCTAAGAGGCCAAAAAATAAAAAGAAATACCCTACAATAGGCAGGATTATGGCAATAGCATACGTTAACGCCATTGTCACCAAGCCATACGGTCCAACTATCAATTCTTGAATAAACCCTATTGGTATTAAGACCTTAATAACTCTGGTTGCCCATGGGTTAAGATATTCACCGAATACAATCTTTTCCAAGAAATTGACACTGGTCCCTGCCCCAAATTGCCCCACAAACGCATACATTAAATATAAGATGCCAATGAGGATAGGAAGACCGGCTATAGGATGCATTGACCATTTTCCAAGGAAGGCAACCAACCTGCCGCCGCTTGCAGGTTCAATAGTCACCACCTCAGCTACAATCCTGTCAACCAATTTTAGCCTTTCAAGATTCAGCATATAATTCAATGGCTCTGTATATCTTGATTGAATACTCTGCCGAATCTCTTCTATATTTTTAACAGCCTCTGCAGAAATATTGTTGTGCAACCATTTGTTCAACGTCTCATCGCCCGAAAGGAGCATTAGTGCAAGAGACCTTTTAGATATAAAGGCTCCTGATATAAGCTCCTCTATAGTCTTAACAGCATTTTCTATATCCTCGCCATAATTTATTCTAAAATTGGATACCTTTTGAGAAGATATGGACTTAATCAGATTGTCTATACCCCATCTCTGAGTTGCTATAGTTGAAACAACATCAATGCCGAGCAGTTGAGACAACTTAGCCACATCAACTTTCCATCCCCTGCTCCTTGCCTCATCTATCATGTTGAGCGCAAGCGAGAAGGGAAGCCCAAGTTCAATCATCTGAGTGGATATAAGAAGCGCCCTTCTTAAATTTTTTGTATCTCCCACCTGTATTACACAGTCAGCCCTCTCATATAATAATATATCCCTTGTAACCCTCTCATCTTCTGACATAGGCACTATGCTGTTCACACCAGGGGTGTCTATGACAGTGTATCTTTCTCCTCCGATTGCAGCGCTGCCCTTGCTTACCT
This sequence comes from Deltaproteobacteria bacterium RIFCSPHIGHO2_02_FULL_43_33, assembly GCA_001798165.1. GTDB lineage: Bacteria > Desulfobacterota > GWC2-55-46 > UBA9637 > UBA9637 > UBA10170. The sequence continues at coordinate 18,271 of MGRL01000070.1, read as the reverse complement.
CAACTGTTGTGCCAGGATAGTTGGAGACGGTTACATATCTTCCTGTCAATACGCCAAATATAACACTCTTCCCTACATTGGGATTGCCGACAAGGATAAGTCGTTTAGCATCATTATCAATCTTTATGTTGCGGTGTTCGTGCATATATAAGTAGAGGCTATCGGCAATGGGCTATAGGCTATGGGATTTTTTCTGTTGCCCATCGCCTATAGTCCATAACCTATAGCCTGTTTTATTAATGATAATAAAAATTATTTTCAAAATCAAGGTAAAAATTTTAATCAGCGCACTTTGAACAAAGGCCGTACAATTCCAATTTATGATTATTGACGGTAAAGTTGAGTTTGTCTGCGATTTCCTTCTGAAGGTGTTCTATCTTCTGGTTTTCAAATTCTATAATCTTACCACACTTAACACAGATGCAGTGGTCATGATGGCTATCGTCAGGAATATGTTCGTACCTTGTCTGGCCATCGCCAAACTGCCTTTCCAAGGCAATACCACACTCGGTGAGAAGCTTCATAGTTCTATAAACTGTTGCGTAGCCTATTTTAGAATTCTTACGTCTGACCTTTTTCAAAAGTTCTTCAAGGCTTATGTGGGTATTGGCTTTAAAAAAGGTATCTATGATGTCGTCTCTCTGAACGGTAGATTTAAGGCCCTTTTCGTGGAGGTATTTCTGGAGGAGTTCTTTCTTGTCAGCTAACTTCATAATAGTGGGTAGTGGTCAGCGAATGGTTTTTTTAAATTTACCGCTGTTTACTATTTTTCATGGAGCGGGCGACGGGATTCGAACCCGCGACCCCGACCTTGGCAAGGTCGTGCTCTACCAGCTGAGCTACACCCGCATTAACTCAAGTCAACAGTCTTCAGTCAGGAGTTTTTAACTTCCGGCTCTTGACTCCTGACTTTTCATTTTCTTTCTACGCTGCTTTTTTATCCTGCTTAGCAGGCCTCGTTGTTTTTTTTCGTGAGGTAGTTTTTTTAGTTTTCTCTTTCTTTTCTTCCTTTGACTCACCTGCCTCTAACAGTTCAATTATTGCCATCCGACTAGAATCGCCGGGTCTTACATCAGCGTGAAGTATTCTTGTATAACCGCCATTTCTATCTTTATATCGAGGGGATATATCGTCAAAAAGCCTTGTAACAACACCCTTATCCCGCATAAAGGCCATTGCCCGTCTCCTGGCAGGCATATCACCTTGTTTACCTAAGGTAATCATATTCTCAGCCAAGCTCCTCAACTCCTTAGCCTTGGCCGTTGTTGTTTTTATTTTGCCGTGTAAGAAGAGCGAATTGGTCATATTAGCCAGCATACATCTCAAATGGCCAACTCGCCTATCAAATCTTTTTTCATCTCTATTGTGTCTCATAATAACCCCTTTTAAAATAGGCAAGAGGCTATAGGCAATAGGCTATAGGTTTTCCCCATTGCCTCTCGCCCGTTGCCCAGAGCCTGATTTATGCTATTTCCTTCTTTTCTATCGCTATCTTGTCTAATTCTTCTCTGGATGGGAAACCTTCCACCTTCATACCAAAGCCGAGTCCCATGTTGTTCAGCATTTCTTTTATCTCATTTAAGGACTTCCTTCCAAAATTTTTTGTCCTTAGCATTTCCTGTTCTGTCTTCTGAACCAGTTCTCCGATATATTTTATGTCGGCATTCTTGAGACAATTAGCCGACCGGACAGAAAGCTCCATTTCATCCACCATTCTATAAAGATTATCATTCAAGGCTGTTGTTGTTCCCTCTGCCGCTTCTTCTCCTCCCTCTTCCTCTTCCGGCTCTTCAAATGGTATAAACATACTCAGTTGGTCCTTGAGTATTTTAGCCGCAAATGCAACTGCATCCTGAGGAGTGACAGCGCCTGTGGTCCAAATCTCCATAGCAAGCTTATCATAATCTGTCCTCTGGCCTACCCTCGCATTGCTGACATTATAGTTTACCCGTATTACAGGAGTAAAGATAGCATCAATAGGAATAGTGCCGATAGGTTGATTTTCTTCTTTATTTCTTACGGCAGGGGCATATCCCTTTCCTGTTTTAACAATAAGCCCTGCCTCCATCTTGGCGTCCTTCGCAAGGGTAGCAATATGCAGGTCTGGGTTTAAAATCTCCACAGTTGAGTCGCATATGATATCTCCAGCCTTTATCTCTCCATCGCCTTTTGCCTTTATTCTGATAGTTTTTACCCCTTGGCCATGCAGCTTAATCCTTACCTGCTTCAGGTTTAATATAATATCCGACACATCCTCCTTCACCCCAGGAATAGAGGAAAATTCATGAAGAACACCGTCAAATTTTATTGATACAATAGCAGCACCCTGCAAAGAAGAGAGCAAAATCCTCCTGACTGAATTACCTATGGTGATGCCAAATCCTCGCTCAAGAGGTTCAGCTGTAAACTTGCCATAAGTGTTGGTCAAGGTATCCTTATCAACCTCTAATTTTTTAGGTTTGATTAGATCCCGCCAATTCTTTTGCATATATCCCCCAGATTTAAAAGATTTTTAAAGACATGCTGTTTAGAAACAAAAGACAAACAGAAATTAACCCTTATTTTTCAAACCCAGCCAACCGGAATGTGTAGTGTAGGCTAAAAGTTAACTGCTTATTCACTATTACGATTTTTCTGTCCTTCAGCAATAAAGCTCTTATTATTTGGAATACAATTCTACTATTAATTGCTCTTGAATAGGCATTGTTATATCTTCACGCCTTGGCAGTGCTTTAATAGCCCCTTTGTAATGAGCCTTGTCAAGTTCCAGCCACTGAGGAATACCGCGCCTTTCTACAGTCTCTAACGCAGTATTCAGCCTTGCCTTATTCTTGCTCTTTTCCTTAATCTCAACTGTCTCTCCAGGCTTAACAAGGTATGATGGAATGTTTACATTTTTACCATCTACCAGAAGGTGTCGGTGCATAACCAACTGCCTGGCATCGCTTCTTGAATCAGCAAAACCAAGACGATAAGTAACATTGTCAAGCCTTCTTTCTAAAAGAAGAAGGAGGTTTTCCCCGGTAACACCCTTTAGCCTCTCTGCCTTTTTAAAGTAGCCATGGAATTGTCTTTCCATCAAACCGTACATCCTCTTGACTCTCTGTTTTTCTCTCAGCTGCGTTGCATAGGCAGTAGCCTTGCTTCTCCCCTGGCCATGCTGACCCGGCGCATAGCTCCTCCTCTCAAAGGCGCATTTATCGGTATAACACCTGTTGCCCTTGAAAAAGAGCTTCATCCCCTCTCTTCTACACATTTTACATACAGATTCAATATATCTTCCCAATTCTTCCTCCCTTTTAATACAATTACGAATTACAAATTATGAATTATGAATCAAAAACCATTGCTTTCAATTCCTAATTCGTAATTCCTAATTCTTAATTGTCTTTTAAACCCTTCTTCTCTTTGGCGGCCGACATCCGTTGTGTGGTATTGGCGTTACATCCCGGATAAGGGTTATATTAAGCCCTGCAGCCTGAATTGATCTTAATGCTGCTTCCCTGCCAGCGCCTGGTCCTTTTATATATACATCTACACTTCTTACGCCGGACTCTATTGCCTTTTTGCATGCAGTCTCGGTTGCAACCTGGGCGGCAAAGGGGGTTCCTTTCCTTGAGCCTTTAAAACCGTGACTGCCGGAGCTGCTCCATGCTATTACATTACCTGCGGCATCAGATATGGTAATTATCGTGTTGTTGAATGTAGATTGTATATTTGCAATGCCTTTTGCTGCTACTTTCCTTTCTTTCTTTACCTTTGCCATTATTCCCCCTGTCTGCTACTCAGCTTTTCTTATTGCTATGCTGGCCTTTCGTGGCCCTTTCCGAGTCCTGGCATTCGTATGCGTCCTCTGCCCCCTGACAGGCAACCCCTTTCTATGCCTGAGTCCCCTATAGGAACCAACATCCATAAGCCTCTTTATATTCATTGCAACTTCTTTTCTTAAGTCACCTTCTACTTTATAATCTTTATCAAGTATCTTACGGATACTGGCAATCTGCCCCTCTGTAAGATTCTGCGTCCTGATATTTGGGTCTACCCCTGCATCTTTAAGAATCTTATGAGAAGCAGCCTTACCGACCCCATATAAATAGGTAATCGCTACCTCTATTCTTTTATTCTTTGGTAGATCTACACCTGCTATTCTTGCCAATTTTTCCTCCCTTTAAAAGAAGGTTTGAGGAATGAGGAGTGAGGCATGAGGCAAAGCCCCTAACCCCTAACCCCTAACCTCTAACCTCTAACCTCTGTTTTATCCTTGTCTCTGCTTATGCTTCGGGTTTTCGCACACAACCCTTACAACCCTTTTGCGTCTTACTATCTTGCATTTATCACATATTTTCTTAATAGAACTTCTGACTTTCATATCAAATCCCTCACTTCTATTTTCTAATTCATGCCGTCATTTTACTCTATATATTATTCTGCCTCTGGTCAGGTCGTATGGTGAAAGCTCTACAGTAACCTTATCGCCAGGCAGTATCTTTATAAAGTGCATCCTCATCTTGCCTGAAACATGGGCTAACACTACATGTTTATTCTCCAACTCCACCCTAAACATAGCATTCGGCAGTGTCTCAATTACTGTACCTTCTACTTGTATCGCCTCTTCTTTGGTCATATCGTCTTAAAGTCTGCTCAAAATATAAGGGCCTTTTTCAGTTATAGCAACTGTGTGTTCAAAATGGGCTGATAGGCCTCCATCTTTTGTAACAGCAGTCCAGCCATCCTCAAGTATAGCCACATCGCTTCCCTCGGCATTTATCATAGGCTCTATCGCAAGAACCATTCCTGCCTTCAATCTTACTCCTTTTCCAGGTGAGCCGAAGTTCGGCACTTGAGGAGGTTCGTGAAGCTCTCTTCCTATGCCATGTCCAACAAATGCCCTTACTACTGAAAAACCATTTTCTTCTACATAACTCTGAACAGCATAGGATATGTCAAAAAGCCTGTTGCCAACCCTTGTAACTGCGATAGCCCGTTCTAAGGCAGTATCGGCAATTCGTATTAAGGTTTTAGCCTCGTCTGATACACTGCCTACAGGAACTGTTACAGCCGCATCGCCATAATACCCGTGATATTCTACTCCAAAATCAATGCTCAGTATATCGCCTTCTTTGAGAATCCTCTTAGAAGGCATTCCGTGAACAACCTCTTCATTCACGGATGTGCATAAACAATATGGATAACCTCTATACCCTTTAAAGGCTGACCTTGCCTTCCTTTTAACTATCTCCCCTTCACATATACGTTCAAGCTCTAATGTCGTAATCCCTGGTGCCACAGTATCCCTTATCATTGTGATAATTTCAGCAACGATAAGATTGCTTGCCCTCATCTTCTCTATTTCACCTGGTGATTTAAGCGTTATAATCTCTCTTTCCTTCATCCCGTTAAAACATCCCGTTAAAAAATTCTATATTCAGCGCCACTATAAAACTTTATATTCTAAAAAACTTTCTAACGGGCTACAATAGCATTCACTATCTTTTCTGTGATATCCTTGAACCCTCCTATTCCGTCTATGGATACAAGAAAATCTTTCTTCTTATAAAAATCTATGAGCGGTGCAGTCTGCTCCTCATAAACCTTCATCCGTGTCTCAATGGTATCTTCTCTATCATCCTCCCTCTGATACAGTTCTCCTCCGCACTTATCGCATTTTTTATCATCCAACGGAGGATTAAAGATAATATGATAGCCTTCTCCGCAATTCCTGCACACCCGCCTGCCGCTCAACCGCTTTACAATCTCTTTACGTGAAACCTCAATATTTATGACATGATCTATCCTCTTGCTAAACTGAGCAAGCATCCTTTCAACAGCCTCTGCCTGCAGGATATTTCTCGGAAAACCATCAAGTATAAAACCGTCATTGCAATCACTCTTTTTAAGCCGTTCTGCAACTATCTCTACTACGAGATTATCAGGCACTAACGCCCCTTTATCCATATAGGACTTGGCCTTTATGCCAAGGTCTGTCTTATCCCTCACAGCAGCCCTTAATATATCGCCAGTAGATATCTGCGGAATATTGTATTTTTCTGCAAGGCTCTTGCCCTGGCTGCCTTTCCCAGCGCCAGGCGGTCCAAGTAGGATGAGATTCACCAAATCAATCCCTCCTGCCCTTAAGCCTGCCTGATGTAAGAAGACCCTCGTATGACCTTGCCAACACATGCGATTCTATCTGCTGGGCAGTATCCAAAGCAACTCCAACAACAATTAAAAGAGAGGTACCTCCAAAATAAAACGGAACATTCCACCACCCTATCATAAACGATGGCAATACACATACAGCAGCAAGATAAATAGCCCCCCAAAGCGTCAGCCTTGTCAGAATCCTATCTATATACTCGGCTGTGTTCGGCCCAGGCCTTATACCAGGGACAAAACCGCCGTGTTTTTTCAAATTATCCGCAACATCATTCGGATTAAACTGAATTGCAGTATAAAAGTATGTAAAAAATATTATCAACCCAGCATACATAGCATTATAAAGAATGCCTGTGGGGTTAAGACTGTCGGCAATGCCCTTTAGCCATGGTATATCTATAAAATTAATGGCAGTCGCCGGAAAGATAATCAGAGAAGATGCGAATATGGGCGGTATCACCCCTGCCGAATTCACTTTCAACGGAAGATGGGTGCTCTGCCCGCCATATACCTTTCTACCCACCATTCGTTTCGGATATTGTATCTGAATCCTTCTTTGCCCCAACTCTACAAAGATAATAAAGGCAACAACGGAAACCATTAATACAACCAACAAAATAACAAACAAGAAATTCATCTCGCCTGTCTTTACAAGACTAAAGGTGTTGCCGATGGCAGAAGGGAACTGCGCCACAATGCCCGCAAAGATAATGAGCGATATACCGTTGCCAATACCCCTTTCAGTTATCTGCTCGCCAAGCCACATAATAAACGCTGTTCCTGCGGTCAACGTGATGATAGTCACAATCCTGAAATCCCAACCTGGCATGGGAACAACCGACTCTCCTGCAGGCCCCTTCATGCTTTCAAGGCCTATGCTTATGCCAAGCCCTTGTATTAAGCTGAGGACTACTGTGCTATATCGCGTATATTGAACTATCTGCTTCCTACCTGACTCACCCTCTTTAGAAAGCTTTTCCAGATGCGGTACAACAACGGTGAGAAGCTGTATGATAATGGAGGCGCTGATATACGGCATTATGCCAAGGGCAAAGACCGAAAACCGCTCCAATGCCCCCCCTGTAAACATAACAACAAAATCCAAAAGGGTTCCCTTTGCCTGGGCAAAAAAGCTGGAAAGGGCCTGGGCATCTATCCCTGGCGTAGGTACAAATACGCCAACCCGGTACACAGCCAATAATAAGAGGGTAAGTAAGATACGGCGGTTAAGCTCGGGAACTTTTCCTATGTTCTGGATTCCGCTTGCCAATTATATTACCTCTGTCTTTCCGCCGGCTGCCTCTATCTTTTTTCTGGCGCTCTCTGTAAACTTATTGGCCTTTACTGTCAGCGGTATCTTTATATCGCCGTCTCCCAATATCTTAATGCCGTCTTTTATATTTTTCACAATACCTTTGGAAGTTAGTGTTTGCACATCGACAACATCGCCTTTATTAAAGGCAGACAATCTTTCAATATTCACAATGCTATACTGCGCCTTAAATTTGCTGGTAAAGCCTCTCTTAGGAAGCCTTCTATGGAGCGGTGTCTGGCCACCCTCATAGCCTAATTTGGTACTGCCGCCTGTTCTTGCCTTTTGCCCCTTATGTCCCTTTCCAGAGGTTTTTCCGAGACCAGAACCCTCTCCTCTGCCAACTCTTTTCCTTTTTTTTGATGCCCCTTCTGGAGCGCGAAGTCTATTTAGCATTTTTACCGGTTTCCTTTGCTCTAATAAAATCAGATAGTAATATCCTTGCCTCTTGCTTGAGACACTGACGCATGACTTTTAAGCTGCATAAGCGCATCTATGGTAGCCTTCACCATGTTATGCGGATTTGTTGAACCAAGGGATTTGGTTAATACATCACTTACACCAGATACCTCTAAAACCATCCGTACAGCCCCGCCTGCTATAATACCAGTTCCAGGGGATGCCGGTTTTAATATCACCTTTCCTGAGCCATAATGGCCAATAACCTCATGGGGAATTGTATTCTTTGCAAGTGGAAAGCTTAAAAGACTCTTCTTGGCCTGCTCTATAGCCTTTCTTATTGCCTCAGGGACCTCATTGGATTTCCCCAACCCAATGCCTACATGACCGTTATTATCGCCTACAACTACTATGGCATTAAAGCTGAATCTCTTACCGCCCTTTACAACCTTAGCCACTCTATTCAGATAAACAACCTTGTCTTTTAGTTCCAGTGTTTTTGGATCTATTCTTTCCAAACAGCCTCCCTTTTTAAATTCCGATTTACGATTTTTGATTTACGATTTAACCGCTAAAATTCAAAAACCGAAAATCGACAATCGAAAATCTAAAATTTTAATCCTGCCTCTCTCGCACCGTCGGCTACAGCCTTAATCCTTCCGTGATAGAGAAATCCCCCTCTATCAAATACCACTTTATCTATCCCTTTGGCAATTGCCTGCTTTGCTACAAACTCTCCGACCTTTTTAGCCGCTTCAGCTTTCTTAATCTTTTTAAACTTAGCTTTCAATTCCTTGCTTATAGTAGATGTAGATATAAGCGTCTTGCCTGTAGCATCTTCTATAATCTGGGCATAGATATGTTTATTGCTTCTGTAGACATTGAGTCTTGGTCTCTCAGAAGTGCCGATTATCTTCCTTCTCACCCTTCGCTTTCTCTTGAGATGCCCTTCTTTTTTCTTTTCTATATCCATACAATAATTTACAAATTACGAATTACGAATTACGAATTGAAAATAAAATCGTAAATCTAAAATCGTAAATCTAAAATCCCCCTTCCTTATTCTTATGCTGCCTTACCTCCGCCAGTTGCCTTTCCTGCCTTACCTGCCTTTCTCCTGATAACCTCTTCTGCATATTTTATACCCTTGCCCTTATAAGGGTCCGGTATTCTGAATCCCCTTATCTCTGCGGCAGTTTGGCCCAAAAGCTGCCTATCAGCCCCTTTTAATGTGATGCTGGTCTGCTTATCAACGGTAGCAGTTATCCCTTTGGGCAATTCATATTTTATCGGGTGTGAGTATCCAAGACTTAAATTAAGTATAGTGCCCTGGACCTCAGCCCTATAACCAACCCCCACAATCTCCATGTTTCTTTGAAAACCCTCTGTTACCCCCTTAACCATGTTTGCAACCAGACTCCGCGACAGACCATGAAGCATAAGGGCTTTTTTATCATCTGTATTTCGTATTATCTTTATCTCATTCTGAGTAATCTCAGCCCTCAGTTCTTTATTTAAAAACTGAGAGAGAGTTCCCTTGGGCCCCTCAACCTTTATAACATCGCCATTAAAGTTAACTTTAACACCTGACGGAATAACTATAGGTTTTTTACCAATCCTTGACATTTAAAACTCCTTTAAATACAGGGATGGACGATAGACAATAGGAAAAAAACCGATAACCCATAGCCTCGTGCCCATTGCCTGTTTTTAATATAGCGTGCAGAGAAGTTCTCCTCCCACGCCAAGCTCGCGAGCCTTCTTATCGGTTATAATACCCTTTGATGTAGAAAGTATCGACATACCTAATCCATTTAATATCTTCACAACCCTATCTTTTTTTACATATATCCTAAGGCCAGGTTTGCTCACTCTTTTAATGGTAGACACAACCCCTTTCTTTGACGGTTCGTACTTGAGCTGCATCTTGATTATCCCCTGCTTGTTATCTTTTATAAACTCGTAATCCTTTATATATCCTTCTTCCTTCAATATCTTGGCTATCTCTACCTTAATATGAGACGAAGGTATCTCTACTTCTTTATGCTTAGCACGATTCGCATTCCTTATACGGGTCAGCATATCTGCAATTGGATCTGTAATAGCCATTTTAAACTCTCCTCAAATTCAATTACGAATTACAAATTATGAATTGTTCTTTCATTCGTAATTCCTAATTCTTAATTGTTTTTAAACTACCAGCTTGATTTAGTCAACCCAGGGATTTCACCTTTCAGGGCTAATTTGCGCATGCATAGTCTGCACATGTCAAATTTTCTGTAATAGGCTCGAGGCCTTCCACAGAGAGGACATCTGTTGTATTCTCTGACTTTAAATTTATTTTTTCTATTTGCCTTTACTATTAAACACTTTTTTGCCACAAATCCCCCATTAAATACAATTACGAATTACGAATTACGAATCATAATTCTTAATTTTTAATTCCTAATTGACTTTGAACGGCATGCCAAAATATTTTAAGAGCGCCTTAGCCTCATCATCAGTTTTAGCAGTAGTAACAAATGTTATGTTCATGCCCCTTATCTTATCTATTTTATCGTAATCTACCTCAAGAAAAATAATCTGTTCTTTTATACCAAGGGTATAACTACCCCTGCCGTCAAAAGATTTATCAGGCACACCCTTAAAATCCCTCACCCGCGGGAGCGCAAAATTAATAAACCTATCCAAAAATTCATACATCTTCTCCCCTCTCAGGGTCACCATACAACCTATCGGCATCCCTTGTCTCAGTTTAAACGAGGCTATAGATTTCTTCGCTGTAGTAACCACAGGCTTCTGTCCTGTTATATTGGTAATCTCCTGCACTGCATGGTCAACAACCTTTACGTTCTGAGTAGCCTCTCCAAGCCCGACATTCAACACAACCTTCTCAAGCCGCGGCACCTGCATGACATTTTTATATTTGAATTCCTTCATCATGCTCGAAACTATATTTTTATTGTATATATCCTTCAATCTGGCCATTATTTATCCAAAACCTCCCCACACTTTTTACAGTATCTCACTTTTTTCCCGCCATCCAGAACCTTCTTGCCAACACGGACAGGCCCCCTGCATTTGTCGCATATAAGCATAACATTTGATATGGCAAGCGGCGCCTCCTTTTCTATAATACCGCCCTGCTTATATTGGTTGGATGGCTTTACATGCCTCTTTACCATGTTTAGTTTTTCTATCAGCACATGAGCCTTTTCAGGAATAACCTTGACGACCTTACCTGTCTTACCCTTCTCCCTGCCGCTCACAATCATTACATTATCATTCTTTTTTATTTTATATTTTACAACCTGCATTTCATCTCCTATTTAGTTCGGAGCATTTATTCTTTCTCCGATATCTAAACTCCTAACCCATCTCTTTTTTACAGTACCTCTGGCGCCAAAGACACAATCTTCATAAATCTTTTTGCCCTCAGCTCTCTGGCCACAGGACCAAAAATACGGGTACCTACAGGCTCGTTATCTTTATTAATAAGAACAGCCGAGTTTTCATCAAATCTTATATAAGAACCATCTGGCCGTCTTGTCTCTTTAACAGTACGGACTACCACAGCTCTAACCTTATCACCTTTTTTCACCTTAGCATTCGGTATAGCCATCTTTACCGAGGCTGTTATAATATCTCCAATATCAGCGTATCTTTTATTGGAGACCCCTATAACGGTTATACATGCTATTTTCTTGGCTCCGGAATTATCTGCCACATTTAGTATGCTCCTCATCTGAATCATTGTCGCTACGCTCCATTGTAAAATAAAGTTGAAAAATTACATCTTACGCTTTACAATTTGCAATCTTCCCTTTGCAATATCAATATTATGCCTTCGCTAATATCTGACTTACACGCCACCGTTTGAGCCTGCTTAACGGTCTTGTCTCCACAATCTTTACCTTATCGCCTTCTTTACACTCAGCCTTTTCATCATGAGCCATATATTTAACCCGTTTTTTTACATACTTCCCATAGGTTGAGTGCTTAACGAGTCTTTCAACAGAAACCATGACAGTCTTGTTCAGCTTACCGCTTATAACTGTCCCGACTCTAACCTTTTCTACTCCACTTTTCTTCTCTTCCATGTCCTACGCCCTCTTTTCGCTTTTCTTTTCTCTTATAATTGTCTTCATGCGAGCTATATCCTTCCGCAGCTGGGGAAGCTTCATGGGATTATCAAGTCGCCCTGCAACGTGCTGAAATCTTATATTAAAAAGCTCTTTGGAAAGCTCTTGAACCTTTAGGTTAATGTCTTCTATCGTCATTTCTCTTATCTCAGGCGGCTTCATACATGGCCCTCTCTATAGATTATTCTGGTAGGTATAGAGATTTTATGGCTTGCCAATCGAAATGCCTCTTTAGCCACATCCTCTGTAATACCCTCCATTTCATACAAAATCCTCCCCGGCTTTATAACAGCGACCCAATCTTCCGGATTACCCTTTCCGCTCCCCATTCTTGTTTCAGCCGGCTTTTTGGTAATAGGTTTATCGGGAAATACCCTTATCCATATCTTTCCGCCCCTTTTAATAAAGCGAGTCATGGCAATACGCGCAGCCTCTATCTCTCTTGTTGTAAGCCAACCGCAAGCAGTGGCCTGAAGACCATAATCACCAAAATTAAGATCAGCGCCCCTTGTGGCCTTCCCTCTTCTTTTTCCTCTCTGCTGCTTTCTAAATTTTGTCCTCTTTGGCATTAACATAAGTCGCTACGCTCCATTGAAAATTGGAAAATGAAAACTATAAAATTCAGGGCTTCTACTTTTAAATCTTTATTTCCCTATCCCTGACTACTGACTGCTATACTCTCAGGCATTATCTCGCCTTTGAATATCCATACCTTTATACCTATTTTTCCGTAAGTTGTAAGCGCCTCAGCAAAACCATAATCAATATCAGCCCTGAGCGTATGAAGCGGCACCCTGCCTTCTCTATACCACTCTGTCCTTGCTATCTCAGCGCCACCAAGCCTTCCCGCACACATAACCTTTATTCCCTTGGCGCCCAATTTCAGGGCAGTTGTAACAGTCTTCTTCATTGCCCTTCTGAATGCAACCCTTCTTTCTAATTGCAACGCCACATTCTCAGCAACAAGCTGCGCATCAATATCAGGCCTTCTAACCTCCTGGATATCAACATCAACATCTTTGCCTGCAAATTTGGCAATATCTTTTTTTAATACATCAATCTCAGAGCCTTTTTTGCCTATGACTATTCCAGGTTTGGCTGTATATATAACAACCCTTGTATTGCCTGCTGTCCTTTCTATGTTTACCTTTGAAACACCTGCATGTTTAAGCTTCCCTTTTATGAATTTCCTTATCTGTATATCTGCATGCAGGAATTTTGCATAGTCCTTGTCCCCATACCATCGGGAGCTCCAGTCCTTATAAATACCGACCCTAAAACCTATTGGATTAACCTTGTGACCCAAAAATCTACCTCCTTATATATAACTGATTCCACAGATTCTTGAAAAACGATTACACAGATTAAAACTAATCTTTTTGCCTAAATCTGTGTAATCTGTTTTTATAATCTGCGTAATCATTATCATTCCTTTTTACAGCTCATCTAATACTATCGTAATATGACTGCTTCTTTTTCTTATGACATTTGCCCTACCCATAGCCTTAGCATGTATCCGTTTCATGGTAGGGGCCTGATCAACATATGCCTTCTTGACATAAAGGTTATCTACATCAATCTTTTTTGTATTCTCCGCATTTGCAATCGCACTTCTCAAAATCTTGTCAATAATCTTTGAAACAGCCTTCCTGGTAAATGTCAATGTGGCCATAGCATCATGAACTCTCTTGCCTCTGATAAGATCTACCACAAGCCTCGCCTTTTGCGGACTGACCCTCACATATTTTGCAATTGCCTTTGCTTCCATTTATGAACCTCTAAATTTAAGAATTATTAAAACTGTATTACTGCTCACACTATATTGTCTGAACTATGTCGTTTTAGCGCCCTCTGCAGCGGCTATCTTTGTCTTTTTATCTCCCGAATGGCCTTTAAATGTCCTGGTTGGTGAGAATTCTCCAAGTTTATGGCCAACCATATTTTCAGTTACAAAAACAGGGATAAATTTCTTGCCATTATGAACTGCTATCGTATGGCCGATCATATCCGGAGTAATGGTAGACCGTCTTGACCATGTCTTGATAACCTTTTTTGCCTTTGCCTCATTTGCCTGCGTAATCTTTTTCAGCAGATGTTCATCTACAAAAGGGCCTTTTTTTATAGAACGAGCCACTACTTCCTCCTGGACACTATATATTTATCAGTCTGTTTACGTCTTCTTGTCTTAAATCCTTTGGCAGGGGTGCCCCACGGACTTTGAGGGTGATTGCCTCCCTTGCTCTTTCCCTCTCCACCACCATGCGGATGATCTACTGGATTCATAGCCACTCCCCTGACTCTGGGGAGTCTGCCAAGCCATCTTGACCTGCCTGCCTTTCCTATAGTCACATTTTCATGGTCTATGTTACCAAGCTGGCCTACCGTTGCATAACAATCCTGTAACACATATCTTACTTCACCGGAAGGGAGTTTTATCTGAGCCATGCTTCCTTCTTTAGCCATAAGCTGGGCGTAATTGCCTGCTGTCCTTACCATCTGCCCGCCGCCGCCTATCTTCAATTCTATATTATGAATAAAAGTTCCAAGTGGTATAGACCTTATTGGCATTGCATTGCCAGGCTTTATATCCGCGCCTTCTCCTGCAACCACAGTATCACCGACCTTTAAATCAAGCGGGGAGAGTATATACCTTTTCTCACCGTCAAGATAATTTAAAAGCGCTATTCTGCATGTGCGGTTAGGATCATATTCTACAGCAGTCACCTTTGCCGGCACACCTCTTTTATCCCGCTTAAAATCTATAATCCTGTATGCCCTTTTATGTCCGCCGCCCATCCACCGTGAGGTAACTCTTCCGTATGAATTTCTGCCACCGGTTCTTTTTATAGGCATAAGAAGAGATTTTTCAGGCCCTCCCTTTGTAATCTCCTCAAAGGTCAATGTTGTTAATTGCCTAATCCCTGGTGATGTTGGCTTATATGTTTTAATCGGCATTGTTAAACTCCTAAAATGCAGTGACCGTTGTCCGTGTTCGTGACCGTTAAAGATTTTTCACGGCCACGGTTCACGGTCACGGCTCACGGTTTTATCACGTTCCCTCAAACAAAGGTATCTTGTCTCCCTGCTTCAATGTAATATATGCCTTTTTCCTGGTCGGCCTCTGGGTGATATTTCTGCCCACCATTCTAACCTTGCCAGGAACCCGCATGGTATTTACATTAAGCACCTCGACATTAAATGCTTTTTCAATTGCCTCTTTTATATCGCTTTTATTAGCGCTTAAATCTACCCAAAAAACCACCTTGTTTGCCTCTGTATTTTGGGCTGTGCTCTTCTCAGTAATTATGGGGCATTTTAATATCTGGTATACATCTTTCATTGAAGCAGATTCCTTTCAAGTTGTTCTAAGGCTGCTTTTGTAATTATCAAATCATCGTAATGAAGAAGGTCAACCACATTGATGCCATTAACCTTTAAGAGCTTAAAGTTCTTCAGATTTCTAACAGCCAATTCCACATTTGAGTTAGAACCGTCTATAACTATAAGACCTTTTGTAGACTTAATTTTCTTGAGAATCTCTACAATACTTTTAGTCTTTGGCTCATTCAGTGTTATATTATCTAAAACTTTTAACCTTTCTTCTTTTATCTTGAGGGCTAATCCTGATGCAAGGGCGCCCTTCTTAACTTTTTTCGGCACTTGATATGAATAATCCCTTGGATGAGGACCAAAGACCGTTCCACCATGTCTCCATAATGGCGAACGAATTGAGCCAGCCCTCGCCCTCCCTGTTCCCTTTTGTTTCCACGGTTTTACTCCGCCGCCAGAAACATAGGCCCTTGTCTTTGTCGAAGCAGTACCGGCCCTTCTATTTGCCAGCTGCATCTTTACCGTCTCGTAAAACAGGTTTGCATTTACAGGGATTGCAAACATTTGTTCATTCAAGTTTGCAGTCCCCACCTTTTTATTTTCTGTATTCCGTATATCTACTGTCGGCATATTTATTATCGTAAGTCGTAAGCAGCAATCGCTTACTTCTTACTGCTCC
Source organism: Deltaproteobacteria bacterium RIFCSPHIGHO2_02_FULL_43_33 (assembly GCA_001798165.1). Taxonomy (GTDB): domain Bacteria; phylum Desulfobacterota; class GWC2-55-46; order UBA9637; family UBA9637; genus UBA10170. Next base: position 2,253 of record MGRL01000070.1, on the reverse strand, counting down.
CTTTTTTCTTAGCCTTTCTTATCTCTACCACACTATTTACCGGGCCGGGAACTCCCCCTTTAACCAAAACTATATTGTCTTCCGGTCTGACTCCTACAATCTGAAGATTCTGAGTAGTATCTTTCTCGTTTCCATAATGACCAGCCATCCTCATGCCTTTATAAACCCTTGATGGGTCGGAGCTTGAACCTATGGAACCAGGCGCCTTGTTAAACATTGAGCCATGACTACCAGGGCCTCCGGAAAAATCCCATCTCTTCATAACCCCGGTAAAACCCCTTCCTTTGGTTCTCCCGGAAACATCAACATATTCCCCTACCTTGAATACACTGTCGCATGTCACCTTTTGGCCTAATTGATATTGATCCAATGTCTTACCTTTAAATTCTTTCAGATGATAAAAAGTTGGGGTCTTTGCCTTTGTAAAATGCCCGCTCAGGGGTTTATTTACCCGCTCTTTTTTCTTTTCTATAAATCCGAGTTGTATAGACTCATAGCCTTCATGAGCCTTACTCTTTTTCTGGATCACAAAACAAGGACCTGCCTTTATCACGGTAACAGGGATTACCTCACCTTCTTTCGTGAATATCTGCGTCATTCCCAGTTTTTTTCCTAACATTCCATTTAACATTGTTATCAAAACCTCTTACACATTGAGTTGTTTTATTTCTACATCCACACCAGCCGGCAAATTGAGCTTCATTAAGGCATCAACAGTCTGCTGGCTTGGTTCAACGATATCCATCAATCTGTTATGAGTCCTTATCTCAAACTGCTCCCTGGACTTCTTGTCTACATGCGGTGAACGCAATACACAGTATTTGTTTATCTTTGTGGGTAAAGGTATAGGCCCCCTGATGTTTGCGCCAGTCCTTTTGGCTGTCTCCACAATCTCCTTAACAGAGTGATCCAACAACCTATGATCGTATGCCTTTAACCTTATCCTTATTTTCTGGTCTTTCATTTCTGCTCCGTATCCTTATGCAATTATCTTAGTCACAACTCCAGCGCCTACCGTCCTGCCGCCTTCTCTGATTGCAAATCTTAATCCCTCGTCCATTGCTATGGGCATAATTAGCTCTACATCAAGATTTGTATTGTCTCCGGGCATTACCATTTCCACTCCTTGCGGCAGTGTGGCTACTCCGGTTACGTCGGTTGTCCTAAAGTAAAACTGCGGTCTGTATCCGTTGAAGAAGGGGGTGTGCCTTCCGCCTTCTTCTTTTGTTAATACGTATATCTCTGCCTTAAATTTGGTATGCGGGGTTATGGTGCCGGGTTTTGCCAACACCTGCCCTCTTTCTACTTCTTCTTTTTTTGTGCCTCTTAGTAATACTCCTATGTTGTCTCCTGCCCTGCCTTCATCTAATAGCTTCCTGAACATTTCTATACCGGTTGCTACGGTCTTCTGGGTTGGTTTTATTCCTACTATTTCTAATTCTTCTCCTACTTTTACTTGGCCTCTCTCTACTCTTCCGGTTACTACGGTGCCTCTGCCTGAAATGGAGAATACGTCTTCTATTGGCATAATAAACGGCTTGTCTATGTCTCTTTTGGGTTCTTTTATGTATGTGTCTACGGTGTCAAGGAGCTGGAGTATCGGACCGCAGCTTTTGCATTCTTTTTTGCCGCATCCGCATTCTAATGCCTTTACCGCGCTCCCTTTTACGATTGGTATTTCGTCTCCAGGAAATTTGTATTTGTTTAATAGTTCTCGGACTTCAAGTTCTACTAAATCCATGAGTTCTTTGTCGTCTACCATGTCTGTTTTGTTTAGGAATACTACTATGGCCGGCACTCCTACTTGTCTTGCCAATAGTATGTGTTCTCTTGTCTGGGGCATTGGGCCGTCTGCTGCGCTAACAACTAAGATTGCGCCGTCCATCTGGGCTGCTCCGGTTATCATGTTTTTTACGTAGTCGGCATGGCCTGGACAATCCACATGGGCGTAGTGTCTTTTGTCTGTCTGGTATTCTACATGGCTTATGCTTATGGTTAAGCCTCTTTCTCTTTCTTCAGGGGCTTTGTCTATGTTTTCGTATGCCAGAAAGTCTGCCAGTCCTCTTGCGCTTAATACCTTTGTTATTGCGGCTGTCAGGCTGGTCTTGCCGTGGTCAACATGGCCTATTGTCCCTATGTTGATGTGCGGCTTTGTCCTGTCAAATTTGGCCTTGCTCATAAAAACCTCCTGTTAAATAAAGGTTGAGGCTAAGGTTGAGGTTGAGAAAAACTATTATTTGTCTTTCCTTAACC
>MGRL01000069.1:55725-56080 GCA_001798165.1 Deltaproteobacteria bacterium RIFCSPHIGHO2_02_FULL_43_33 | reverse complement strand
TTATATTTATTGCGTCTGAAATATTCGGTGCACTATTTAAGAGCTGGTATCCTACCTCACTTCTCCCTGCATTAATATACCCTAGTCTTGCTTTTTGGATTGCATTGATATTGTCAATAGTTATTGAAAAGAAAAACCTCGTTAATCGTGATGTGTTTGTTAAAACATGTATGCTATCAATTCTATTCCTTTGGGCAGCAAGTTTTGTTTTGAGTGCTATGTATTTCCCTGTTACTGTTTTTATGTTGGAGGATAATATTCCATTGAGGTATCAGATTTTTAGACTTCCCGGAATTGCATTTTTTAAAACGGGATGGTTTCTTATAATTGTAATTATATTGTTATGGTATGGGCA
>MGRL01000069.1:0-55658 GCA_001798165.1 Deltaproteobacteria bacterium RIFCSPHIGHO2_02_FULL_43_33 | reverse complement strand
AGGCTACTTTAATGTAAAAAATGGACATAAGCAATGCCGAGAGTTGTTAGAGGATTAGCTGATAAATTTATATCACATTACCAACAGGGGTAACGGAAGACAGGAAGTTTTTCACAAGGACAAGGATTATGAGGCATTCATAGAGATAATGAAAGAGGCAAAGGCAAGACATCCTGTAAAGATATTCGCATACTGTTTAATGCCGAATCATTTTCATATGGTTCTAATGCCAGAGCGAGGAGATGAGCTGAGCAGGTGGATGCAGTGGTTGATGACGAGTCATGTCCGACGTTATCACAGACACTACGGAAGCAGTGGTCATATATGACAGGGGCAATTCAAGAGTTTCATCATACAGAGAGATGAACATCTGCTAATGGTCTTGAGATATGTTGAGGGAAATCCCAAAATGGCCGGTTTAGTCGGCTCTGCTAAAGAATGGACATGGTCATCACATGGAGAGATGATAGGTGAGAAGATAAGTATTCTGCTGGATGAAATTCCAATAGAATTGCCTGGAGATTGGGAAAGATATGTGGATGAGCCTTTAACCTCAAAAGAGCTTGAAAAGGTCAGACAAAGTGTGATAAGACAGTCTCCTTATGGCAACTCTGAGTGGCAGATGAAGGTGTGTAAGGAACTTTGATTGGAATCAACTTTAAATCCAAAGGGTAGGCCGAGAAAGGAGAAAAGGGCGTGAAAAGCAGCATGTCCCCTTTTTGCTTCCAATATGAATATTTTTAAAAAAATATTTTTTGTAGATTTTATCAAAGGTCTTTCCCTGACATTTAAGTATAATGTGTCAAAGTCTTTTACTCTACGTTATCCTGATGAGGAAAAATGGATTCCCTATCAGAGATTCAGAGGGCTTCATACATTAAATAGAGACGCTCAGGGAAGAGAACTCTGCGTTGCGTGCGAGCTCTGCGCAAAGGCATGCCCGACACAATGTATCACAGTTATACCTATGGAAGATGACAGAGGCATAGGCATTGCTGACAGGATTGCAAAGGTATATAAGATAGATCTTGTGCGGTGCATGTTCTGCGGCCTTTGTGAAGATGCATGCCCAACAACCGCAGTAAGGATGGGAAGGGATTATGAGCTTGCGTGCTTTACTTTGGAATGCGGCGTTGCTGACAAGCAAAAACTTCTTGCGCCGCAAGAGATACCTGTTGAGTTTGAAGGCGGTTATGTGGTAAAGGCAAGGCTTGAAAGAAATAAGGAAGGCATCAAGATTAAACCGGATTTGAGCAAAAGAAAGAGATGGTGGTAGAAAAGACAGCTGATAGCTCATAGCTGATAGCAAAAACTATGAGCCATGAGCTATGAGCCACGAGCTAATTTATGGAAAAACTATTCTTCTTAATGTTCGCAATAATAGCGATCATATCAGCAATAGGGGTTGTCTCGCTGCGAAATCCTGTGCACAGCGCCATCTCCCTGATAGTATGTTTTTTTCAGGTGGCGGCAATATTTATTCTTCTCAGGTCTCCGTTTCTTGCTGTTGTCCAGATATTTATCTATGTAGGCGCTGTGATGGTTCTCTTCCTCTTTGTCATCATGATGCTGGATATACGACATGCGGCTATTAAAAGTTTTATGCCGGCTGGGCAATTCTGGGTAATAGTGTTTCTCATAGCGCTTATACTGGAGATACTATTTGCGCTTACCGGCAGCAGACTAACGGGTATGTCTTTAGCGCCAACCAATTTGAACGGGAGCGTTGCAGAGATAGGCAAGGCCATGTTTACAACCTATCTCCTGCCATTCGAGATTGTCTCAGTAATACTCCTTGTGGCTTTGGTGGGCGCTATCGTGATGGGAAGAAAGGATATAAAGTAAAAATGATTTACGAATTACGAATTACGATTTACGATTTTTAAATTAGACAACCGAAAATCGCAAACCGTAAATCCAAAATGGAGCGAAGCGACTTATGATTCCTTTGTCATGGTATATTATCCTAAGCTCTACGCTTTTTATCATAGGCGTTGCCGGTGTGCTTTTGCGCAGAAACTTTCTTATTATTTTAATGTCCATAGAGCTTATATTAAATTCTGTGAATATCAACCTTGTGGCCTTTTCTTATTATTTACAGGATATCCGCGGCCAGATGTTTTCTGTATTCGTCATTACTGTTGCTGCTGCTGAGGCGGCTGTTGCCTTAAGCATATTAGTCGCCCTTGTAAGGAACAGGGCTACGGTGAATGTAGATGAAATTACAACGATGAGAGGATAGCGAAAGACCGTGTTCCGTGACCGTGAACCGTGAAAAACACGGACACGGACAACGGACACGGACAACGGATATATGGAGACAATTTATTCAATAAGACCGCTTCTGGCTGTTCTCGTTTCGCTCTTGACCGCATTTTTAATATTGGCCCTTGATAAAAAGCCAAATGTGCGCGACACGGCCTCGTTTATAGCTGCCATTATCAAATTTCTGATAGTAGCCTCTATGGCCCCGATTATTCTGTCCGGCGGCAGCATTGAATTAAATTTATTTACCATTCTTCCAGGCATAGACTTTAAATTCAAGGTAGATGCCCTTGGAATGGTATTCGCTACCATCTCGTCACTGCTCTGGATATTTGCATCTGTCTATTCTGTCGGATACATGCGGAGCGCCCATGAAAAGAGCCAGACAAGATTCTTTGCCTGTTTTGCAACAAGCCTCTCAGCAGCAGTAGGCGGCGCATTCTCTGCAAACCTCTTTACCCTGATTATATTTTACGAAGTCCTGAGTCTTATTACCTACCCTCTGGTCTATCACAAGGAGACTGAGGAGTCGTGGGAGGGGAGCAAAAAATATATTGTTTACCTGGTAGGCACGTCAAAAATACTCCTGCTCATAGCAATTGCAGCAACATATTATCTCGTTGGCAGCCTTGATTTTATGCCGCAAGGATTGCTTGCAAATGTATCTGCCTCGCCGCTTCTTTTAACCATTGTCTATTTTTGCTACCTCTTTGGTTTTGCCAAGGCAGGCATAATGCCGTTTCATGCATGGCTTCCCGCAGCGATGGTAGCGCCTACGCCGGTAAGCGCCCTCTTGCACGCTGTTGCAGTTGTTAAGATGGGGGTTTTCTGCGCATTGCGTATTATACTCAATGTGTTTGGCCAGGGACTCTTGCATACTCTGGACCTCGGTATTGTCACTGCATATATAGTTTCGTTTACCATTATCATGGCTTCAATCTATGCGTTAACTACAGACAACCTCAAGACACGGCTGGCATATTCAACCGTGAGCCAGCTTTCCTATGTAATACTCGGCGCAGTTCTGCTCACGCCGATTAGCACCGTAGGCGGCATTGTGCATATTGCAAGCCACGCATTTTCAAAAATCACACTATTCTTCTGCGCCGGCGCTATCTATTGCTCAGCGCATAAGACGCTCATCAGCGAGCTTTCCGGCATAGGGAAGAAGCTGCCGTGGACTATGACCGCATTCTTCCTCGGCTCTCTCAGCATGATTGGCGTGCCTCCGGCAGCAGGCTTTATCAGCAAATGGTATATCGCATTGGGCTCTATTGAAGCGAAAGAGATACCGATTCTTATCATTATTCTTGTAAGCTCTCTCTTGAATGCCGGGTATTTTTTGCCCATTACGTATAAGGCGTTTTTTGAAAAGGAGGGAAGCTGCGGGCATGGTCATCACGTAGAAAATGAGGATGTAAAAGAGATACCTATGGTTGCAATTCCGTTATTCCTGACAGCAATTATCTCTATAGCGGTGGGTTTATATCCTGATTATTTTGTGCAGCTGGCAAAAATTGCAGTAGGCATTAAGTGAGTGGCAGCTTAATCAAGTAACAAAGGGGGTAGCGGATGATAAAACGAATTGTACTTTTTTTCGGCGACTCTCAAAACGCTAAAACACGCTGGAGGCTCCTTTACATTACGCTTGCAATTATTGTCATCGCAGATTTTCTTGTTCATCGCGAGCACGTTGAGTTTTTTTGGGATAAGATACCGGGCTGGAGCGCCCTTTATGGGTTTATATCATGCGTATTGCTTATTTTTGTCTCTAAATTCATTGGCCATATCTGGCTCATGAAAGATGAGGACTATTATGATTGACTGGATTCATCCAGGGCTAATACTTATCTTCGGCGCAATCTTAATCCCTTTCCTTAAAGGCAGGGTGAGGCAGGTGTATCTCGTGCTTATACCCAGCCTTGCTATTTTAGCGGTAATGTTCATGTCTCACGGCACCTACTTGGCATTCACGCTAATCGGCAGGGATGTAATCCTGGGTAAGGTAGATAAGCTCAGTGTTGTATTTGCGTATATTTTTACCATAGTTGCTCTTATAAATATGATCTATGCCCTGCATGTGGAAAAGCCTGGCGAACATGTGGCTGCATTCCTGTATATGGGCAGTTCCCTCGGCGTTGTCTTTGCGGGCGATTACTTTTCCCTCTTTATCTTCTGGGAAATAATGGCATTTGCCTCAGTCTATCTGGTCTTTATCCAGCGCAATCCGCAGGCAGTTGATGCAGGCTTTAGATATCTCATGGTTCATATTGCCGGAGGCCTTTTTCTCTTAGGCGGAATTATCCTTCATTACATGGATACAGGTTCAATCCTCTTTGGGCCTATTGAGCAGAACGGCAGTCTGGCATTTTATCTCCTCCTCATAGGTTTTATCCTGAATGCTGCTGTGCCGCCGCTCCATGCGTGGTTGCCTGACGCCTATCCAGAGGCCACAATAACCGGTACAGTATTTATGGCTGCTTTTACAACTAAGGTTGCGGTATATGCCTTGGTAAGGGTATTTCCAGGGGCAGAAATCCTAACCTGGTTGGGGGCTATAATGGCCTTCTACGGTGTTTTCTATGCCACACTCCAAAATAATATGAGAAGGCTTCTCTCTTATCACATCCTAAGCCAGGTTGGCTACATGGTGGCTGGAGTGGGTATGGGAACAGCGTTGGCCCTGAATGGGTCTGTAGCCCATGCGTTTACAAATATAATCTATAAGGGTCTTCTCTTTATGGGAACCGGCGCTGTAATTTATGTGACTGGTAAGCACAAGCTCTCCGAACTTGGGGGACTGCATAAGACCATGCCTATTACCACGATACTCTATTTAATTGGTGGGTTTTCCATCTCTGCTTTTCCTCTTTTTGCTGGTTTTGTAAGCAAGTCTATGATAATTGCTGCAGCAAATCATGATCACAGAGCAATTATAACACTTCTTTTAACCTTAGCATCAGTAGGTACATTTCTTTCTACAACCCTCAAAATTCCTTATTACGCCTTCTTTGGCAAAGATTCGGGGATACGGGCCAAAGAGCCGCCGCTCAATATGCTTATAGGCATGGCTATAGCTGCATTCTTGTGCATTGCAATCGGTATATTTCCTGGTCTCTTATATGACCTTCTTCCCTATTCTATGCATTTCGAGCCATATACCCCTGACCATATAACAGGTTCCCTTGGAATACTTATGTTCACTGCGCTCGGTTTTTTCTTGCTCTTAAAAAAGCTTAAACCGGAACTTGCGATAACCATAGATACAGATTGGTTTTACAGAAAAGGCGCGAAGGTCTTTATGTGGGTTGCAAACAAGCCCATAGCTGCATATGAAAACTTTGTCAGCAATCTTTCCAATACAGCGATATTGAGGCCGCTTTATAGTGTTGCTGATATCTCCAATAAGATAGATAAATATATTGTAGACGGCGCTGTAAACGGCATAGCCAGCCTTGTAATGTTTATTGGAGGCAAAGTCCGTTGGGTGCAGACAGGACTGCTCCCGCATTATGCGGTCGGCATTGTGCTGGGTATTCTCGCTATTATTACTGCTTACACTATTATACGGTAGCAGAATGTTGTGTCCGTGCAGAAATCTGTTCTGAGTGCGGCGAACCATATATGAAACTCACATGACCTTCGTTCATAAAGAAGGATGAAAATCGTAGCGTTGCCCTTTATGGGCAACGAATCGCCGAGGATAAACCCCAGCGCTACGGGGTATTTTCGGAGGTATTTTCAGGTGAAACCCACACGAGTCCGCCTTAGGCGGACTCACAAAGGGGAATAAAAATCTCCCTTAATCCCCCTTTTACAAAGGGGGAGATAAATGACTTCCCCCGCTCTATTAAAGAGGGGTTAGAGCCTGCCCCTGCATGTATTAAGCAGGGGGGAGATTTGAATATGGATTTTCGGGACAAAAACCTTAAACATTAGGACATTCTGATTTTCCTGTTCGGGCTTTTTTGTTTAGCCCCCGTGAAAGCCTCTGCCTCTACCTATTGAGCTATGATAGAAAGTGATAAAATAACATTAAGGAGGTAGCAAGATGCATCCACAATAATATAAAGGTAGAATAATAGCAGACCCTAATATAATGCTCGGCAAGCCTATCATTAAAGACACAAGGATAACGGTAGAGCTTATTCTGAAGAAACTATCAGAGGGGCTGACGGTAGAAGATATAATTGAAGCTTATCCTCATCTGACAAAGGAAGATATATTAGCAGCCCTTTCTTACTCTGCGGATGTAATTTCTCAGGAGGAATTGATTGCCTCTTAAAATCCTTGCTGACGAGAGCGTTGACTTAAGAATGGTCAGAGACTTGATAAGTAAGGGTTTTGAAGTTATCTCCGTATTGAAGGATTATCAGGGGATTCAGGATAAAGAGGTTTTAGAGTTGGCAAAACGGCACGATGCCTTACTATTGACAGAGGATAGTGATTTTGGAGAGTGGGTTTTTACGCATAAAGAAATGTAAGTGTAATTTTCTTGAGATACAGACCGTTAGAGCTAAAGAATATTTCAGATTCTTTAATAAAGGTTCTCAATGAGCAAGGTGTTTCTCTATACGGCAAATTTGTTGTTATCACTCCAAAAAAGATAAGAAGCAGAATTATTTGATGAAGGGACACAAAAAGAGGGATTAAATGAACCGCCCTTTTTGGCTTTGACTCAATAGGCAACAAAGCCAAGATGACAACGTCTAATAAATAGCTGCACTGTAAACAGTTTACAGTTTGCATTAAAAAGGAGGAAGTTTGACAGAGTTTCTTAACAATTATCCGATACTAACCCTTGTAACCTTTCTGCCGCTGGTCGGGGCGTTTGTTATTCTCTTCATGAAGAATGAGGTAAACATCCGATGGACAGCGCTTTTATTCACGGTGGTTGATTTTATTGTCTCCCTTCCGCTGGTCTGTTACTTTAATACAGCCACCCACAAGATGCAGTTTGTGGAGAGATATTCATGGATACCTTCATGGAATATCAGCTATTACATGGGTATTGACGGCATAAGCGTCCTGTTTGTATTCCTTACAGCCCTTTTAGGCTGGATATGCATACTGGCTTCATGGAAGGCAATAGAAAAGAAGGTGAAGGAGTTCATGATTGTCATCCTTGTGATGCAGACGGCCATGATAGGGGTGTTCTGCGCACTGGACTTTTTCCTGTTTTATCTGTTCTGGGAGGCGATGCTTATCCCCATGTATCTTATTATCGGTGTTTGGGGCGGTGAGAGAAGGATATATTCAGCAGTTAAATTTTTCCTGTATACATTGGCAGGAAGCGTGCTGCTCCTTGTCGGTATTATCGTTCTTTATTTTGCAGGCGGCAACACCTTTGACATCTTAAGCCTTATGAATCAGAACTATTCATTCACAGTTCAGTTCTGGGTATTTCTTGCATTCTTTGTTGCATTTGCCATTAAGGTGCCTATGTTTCCGTTCCACACATGGCTGCCTGATGCGCATGTGGAGGCGCCGACAGCCGGCAGTATAATACTGGCAGGGATACTCTTAAAGATGGGGACATACGGTTTCTTGAGATTTGCCATGCCAATGCTTCCAGAGGCAACCCATTACTTTACCATGCCGATACTACTGCTTTCTCTTGTGGCTATTATCTATGGAGGATATCTGGCCCTTGCTCAGGAAGACCTGAAAAAACTGGTTGCGTATTCCAGCGTCAGCCACATGGGTTTTGTAACCCTGGGCTTATTCGTTTATAATACCACGGGAATAGAAGGCGGCATTCTGCAGATGCTGAACCACGGCATCTCTACAAGCGCATTATTCCTGTGTGTTGGCGTTATCTATGAAAGGACACACACCAGAAAGATTTCTGCATATGGCGGGCTTGCCAAGGTAGCGCCTGTATATACTACATTTTTTGCCATATTTATGCTCTCTTCTCTGGCGATTCCGGGAACCAACTCGTTCATAGGCGAACTGCTTATCATTGTAGGGGCATTTGGCTACAACAAGGTAATTGCAGGGGTTGCTGTTCTGGGCGCCGGATTGGGCGCCGCATATCTCCTCGGCATGTATAAAAGGGTCGCCCTCGGTGAGATTACCAATGAACATCTTAAGGAGGTCTGGGACCTTGATGCGAGGGAGATAATAGCAATGGTTGCGTTAGTTGTCTTTGTTGTCTGGATAGGCCTTTATCCAAAGCCGTTTCTGAATGTGATGCATGCCTCAACAGAACATTTGTTAAAACAAATTACAGTTACACCGCCGCAATAAGCGTCCCCGGCATCCTACCTCCCCCTTTTGAGGAGAGGATTAAGGTGACTAAAAAAGATGAGGGATTATGCAATTTAATATTATAAATATCATAGCCAGCATGCCGGAGATAATCGTAATTGCAGCCGCATGTCTTCTCCTGATGGTTGACCTTTTTTTGTCAAAAAGGCAAAAGCACCTTATGGCATATCTGGCCATAGCAGTTGTAATCATAGCAGCGATACAGACCTGGCGGATTGAAGGAGTCAGGCCGCTCTATATCTTTGACAGGCTGTTTGTTGTAGACAGCTTTGCTACATTTTTTAAGACAATATTTTATCTATCAACATTTTTAGCCATACTTCTTTCTATGAATTATATAAAAATTGAGGATATAGAGCATAGCGAGTATTATATTTTAATGCTCTTTGCCTTGAGCGGCATGATGATTATGGCGTCTGGCGCAGACCTTATTACCATATATTTGGGGCTTGAGCTTATGGCGCTTCCTGTATATCTGCTCACAGGCTTTATGAGAAAGGATATTCGGTCTAATGAGGCGGCCATGAAATACATAGTCCTCGGCGCCCTTTCATCAGGCATACTTCTTTACGGAATATCTCTTATCTATGGCCTTACAGGAACGACTCAGTTGTCTTATATTGCTGCATCCCTAAAGGGCGGCGCGAAGGTTGATTCAGCGCTTATTCTTGCAACCATCTTTTTAATAGCAGGTTTTGGGTTTAAGGTAGCTGCCGTTCCGTTTCACATGTGGGCGCCAGACACATACGAGGGGGCGCCGACATCTATAACAGCATTCATGTCTGTTGGTCCAAAGGCAGCGGCATTTGCCGTGTTTTTACGGGTTATGCTGCATGCATTGGCGCCAATATCATTCAACTGGATAGCCATTGTGGCGGTTATTTCAGTTGTGACCATGATTTTCGGCAGTGTTGTGGCCTTAGTTCAGACGAATATAAAAAGGATGCTGGCATATTCAAGCATCGGTCATGCAGGTTATGCATTATTGGGTTTTGTGGCCGGCGGCGCTGATGGAATTGCCAGCGTCATGCTTTATTTATTTATATATACCTTTATGAATATGGGTATATTCGGCGCAATCATCGTAATGAGAAAGGGAGGGTTCTCCGGCGAAAATATTGAGGACTACACAGGGCTTGCCAAGGTGCATAGAGGCATGGCCTTGCTCATGCTCATTTTTCTCTTTTCCCTTGCAGGCATACCGCCAACTGCCGGCTTTGTCGGCAAGTTTTATATCTTCATGGCCCTGATTCATAAAGGGTTTATATCCCTTGCTGTTATCGCTGTAATAGCGAGCGCCATAGCTGCGTATTTCTATATCCGCATTGTTATGCTGATGTATATGAAAGAGCCTGCGCGAGAATTTGATGTGGCCCAGACCAGTGCCACACGTCTTGCCCTTGCCATTGCTGCCTTTGGCACCATTATTATAGGTATTTTGCCTGCGTGGGCTATTGACTTTGTCCAAAGGGCGGTATTTAGATGAGCAGCAGGCAGTGAGCAGTGAAAGAAATATACAATCCCACCTCTTTTTATCCCCTGCAAAGGTAAATCTTTTCTTACGAGTTTTAAGGAAGAGGGATGACGGCTATCACGATATCGTATCTCTTATGCAGCCTATTTCTCTCTATGATGAGATTATTTTAGAGATAGAGAAAGGGACGGGCATTTCTGTTGAATGCGATAACAGCTCAATACCCATAGATAAAACAAATCTTGCATATAAGGCAGCGACGGCATTTTTTAAAGCTGCCGGCATAAATAAAAGGCTGACTATAAGAATAAAAAAAAATATCCCTGTTGCCGCCGGGCTTGGCGGCGGAAGCAGCAATGCAGCAACAGTTTTAAAGGCGCTTAATGAGATAACATCGGCCAACATTTCAAAAGAGGATTTAATTAAAATTGGCGTCAGCCTCGGCTCAGATATTCCATTCTTTATTATAGACAAATCCTGCATTGCAAAGGGAAGAGGTGAGGTTCTTGAGCCGGTAGAACTTCCAAGATTCTGGTATGTGTTGGTTAATCCTAACTTTCCTGTCTCTACCCAGTGGGTATATCAAAATTTAAACTTGACAAAAAGCCGAGGGGATATTAACATAGCTATTTCAAAAGTTTTTCCCAAAGACCCTATTGAGATTCAGGGTCTTCTTGTAAATGACCTTGAAACAGTAACGGTCAGAAAATATCCTGAGATTAAAGAGATAAAGAAAGTATTACTTAATTTTGGGGCAACAGGGGCATTAATGTCAGGAAGCGGGCCAACGGTATTTGGTATCTTCTTTGATGAAGATAGGGCAAGAAAGGCATTTGAACAGATAAAAAAAGACCACACGTTTAAAGGGATGGCTGTTTTTGCGGCACAAGGACTGTAAATACCGTCAACCGTGTCCGTTGTCCGTGACCGTGAAAAATATTTCTGGATTTTTTGTTCTTACGGTCACGGATCCCGGTCACGAATCACGGTTTTTTGGGGCGTCGTCAAGCGGTAAGACACAGGATTTTGATTCCTGCATTCGGAGGTTCGAATCCTCCCGCCCCAGCCAGAAAGACCGTAAATGGTGAGTCGTAAGTAGTTAATGAAAATCTTTGCAACTTACGATTCACGACTTACGACTTACGGTTTTACTTATGCTTGATAAACTTAAAATATTTGCGGGAAATTCTAATCTTGCGCTTGCTATGGAGATAAGCGCGCACCTTGGCATATCTCTGGGCAAGGCTGATGTAAAAAGTTTTAGCGACGGAGAGGTGCGTGTAGAGATTCAAGAGAGCGTCCGGGGCATGGAGGTTTATGTAATTCAATCAACCTGCAACCCAGTTAATAGAAATCTTATGGAACTGCTGGTTATGCTTGATGCGCTCAAAAGGGCATCTGCCCATGCTATAACAGCGGTTATTCCATATTATGGTTATGCAAGACAGGATAGAAAAGTTGCCCCGAGGACGCCTATAACTGCAAAATTAATAGCAGACCTGATTGCTGTTGCCGGCGCTACAAGGGTTTTGTGCACAGACCTCCATGCAGGCCAGATACAGGGGTTTTTCAATATTCCGGTTGATAATTTGTATGCTACGCCGATACTATTGGATTACATACAAAAAAATTATAAAGATAATACTGTGATAGTATCGCCTGATGCCGGCGGGGTTGAGAGGGCAAGGGCGTTTGCAAAAAGGCTTGAGACAAATTTTGCCATGATAGACAAAAGGCGGCCGGCGCCCAATGTAGCCGAGATTATGAATATCATAGGCGATGTGAATGGAAAAATCTGCATACTTCTTGATGATATGATAGATACTGCAGGGACGATTACACAAGCGGCTGACGCACTTCTAAAACAGGGCGCAAAGGAGATTTATGCATGCTGCACACATCCCGTGCTCTCAGGGCCTGCCATAGACAGGCTGAGAAAATCGGCTATCAAAGAAATTATTGTAACAAATACTATTCCTTTGAATGATGAGGCAAAGAAATTAAATAAGGTAAAATCCCTTACAATAGCGCCTCTATTAGGCGAGGCAATACGGAGGATACACTACGGTGAGTCGGTGAGCTCGCTGTTTGTATAATTATAACAGGCAAGAGGCAATGGGTAAACCCCATAGCCTATAGCCCATAGCCTGTATTTTAATGGAGGTAACATGGAACAGATAGAATTAACAGCCCAACAGAGGACGGGTCTTGGAAAAGGGGCAGCCAAAAAATTAAGAAGAGAAGGACTTATACCCTGCATTCTTTACGGTCCAGCATCTAAAGAGACAACACCTTTGGTTGTTAAGACAGTAGATTTGAGTAAAGCCCTTGCTACAGAGGCAAAGAGCAATGTCCTGGTCACTTTAAAGATAGAAGGCGACAAAAAGAAGGCCCGGACAGTGATGTTCAGAGGCTTCCAAAGGGACCCGTTGAAAAGAGATATCATTCATATTGACCTCTATGAGCTGATGATGGACCACAAAATAATCGTGGACGTGCCCGTTCATTTTACCGGCAAGGCTCAAGGCGTTGCGCTCGGCGGCATATTGCAGCACGAGGCAAGGACATTAAAAGTAGAGTGCCTGCCAAATCAGATACCGGATAAGATTGATGTTGATGTTACTCCTCTTGCCATAGGGCATTCTCTACATGTCAAGGATATTACTTTGCCGCAAGGTTTAAAGGTAGTAGGCGATCCGAATATAACTGTTGCCCTCGTCACAGCCCCAACAGCTGAGGTTGAGGTAAAGACCGCTGAAGAGGCAAAGGCAGAGATAGCCAAGAGCTTTGAGGTAAAAGAAGAAGAGAAGAAGCCCGGTGAAAAGGAAGAGAAAAAGGCAGCGCCAACTGAAAAAGAAGAGAAGAAGAAATAATAGCCGTGAATCGTGTCCGTTGCCCGTGACCGTTAAAGACTTTTTACACGGACACGATTCACGGACACGGAACACGGTATTTAAATGTTAATCGTCGGACTCGGCAATCCCGGGACAAAATACAAAGACACGCGGCATAATATAGGCTTTATGGCAGTTGACTCTTTGGCAGAGGCCAATGTCGTAAAGCTGAACAAGAGAGGTTTTCAAAGCGTTTGGGCAAAGGGGCACATTGCCGGTAAAGAAGTAGTTTTGTTAAAGCCGCAGACATTTATGAACCTAAGCGGCGAGGCTGTTCAAGGCATTTCCGATTATTTCCATATAGAGCCGAAAGATATTCTGGTTATCTATGATGATATTGACCTTGAATTTGGCTCTCTAAGAATAAGGTTAAGCGGCAGCAGCGGCGGCCACAGAGGCATGGAATCAATTATTGAACAGCTTGGCACGAATGATTTTCCGAGGATAAGATTGGGGATAGGAAGACCTGGAAAACAGGGTCAAGGGTCAAGGGTCAAGGGTCAAGAAGATGTTGCGGATTATGTGTTGAGCCCGTTTCAGGCCGATGAGAAAGATTTGTTGCGGCAGACATTGAAGACGGTAAAAGAGGCTGTGGAAGTTATTGTGAAAAATGGCATTGAAAAGGCGATGAATAAGTTTAATAAAAAGCCGTGATTCGTGACCGTTTTCCGTGACCGTAGAAAAACCGTGATTCGTGACCGTAAACCGTGACCGTAAAAAAAGTCTTAAAACGGACACGGACAACGAGCACGGGAAACGGTCTTATAAAACGGACACGGTTCACGGACACGGACAACGGTATTATCAAGGAGGATTCATGCAGCAACTCGTAAGTTTTGCGCCGATATTCGGACTGGCAGGTCTTGTGATGGCCTTTCTTATATACGGCTATATCAGGAAACAGCCGGACGGCAATGAAAGGATGAGAGAGATAGCCGAGATGATCCACCACGGCGCTATGGTCTATCTCAAGAGGCAATACACAATCATTTTTGCATTTATAGCCCTTGTCTTTATTCTTCTGTCGGTATTTATAAATTGGCAGACAGGCATTGCGTATGTGGGAGGCGGCATATCCTCCATGCTGGCAGGATTTTTCGGCATGAAGGCAGCCACCAAGGCAAATGTCCGGACAGCGCAGGCAGCAAATCTTTACAAGCCTGATACGGCAAAATCACTCTCCATTGCATTTCTCGGCGGCTCTGTTATGGGGCTTTCGGTTGCAAGCATCGGGCTTGTAGGCCTTGGCATATTTTTTCTCCTTTACGGCACGCCGGAACAGGCGGCAATAATAAACGGCTATGCAATGGGCGCATCATCCATAGCGCTCTTTGCAAGGGTCGGCGGAGGCATATTTACAAAGACCGCGGATGTGGGTTCTGACCTTGTCGGCAAGATTGAGGCAGGCATACCTGAAGACGACCCGAGAAATCCCGGCGTTATTGCAGACAATGTGGGCGATAATGTCGGCGATGTGGCTGGCCTGGGCGCGGATATATTTGAATCGTATGTAGGCTCTGTTGTTGCAAGCATTGCAATCGGAGCAACTGCCATAGCAGGGAGCAGGGTTGCTGAATTAGGTTCTGCAACGGCGCTTATGTCATTGCCTATTGTTCTTGTAATGGCAGGGCTTGCGGCATCCATAATAGGCATCTTGTCAATGAGGATATTGGAGAAATACAACCCTGCCGCTGCGCTTCGTTACGCCACATTCATAGCAGCAGGTCTTTTCCTTATTTTAGGCTATGCAGTGGTTTATTATCTTGATGTGAATAACGGCGTTTACTGGGCAGTGTTTTCAGGCTGCGTCGGCGGCATTGCCATAGGGCTTCTGACAGAGTATTATACATCTGCAGGACCTGTTAAAAGGATTGCAGAGTCAAGCCAGACAGGCGCTGCAACAAACATTATAACAGGTATGGCAGTCGGGCTTGAGAGCTGCGCCCTGCCTGTGCTTGCGATTTGTGGAGCGATATTTATTGCAAACTATACCGGCGGGTTATACGGCATAGGCATATCTGCGGTCGGCATGCTTGCAACAGTAGGCATAATCATGAGCGTTGACGCATACGGCCCTATCGCGGACAATGCAGGCGGCATATCCGAGATGAGCCATCTGGGCAAGGATGTCCGGGCTATAACAGACTCGCTTGACGCGCTCGGCAACACAACCGCCGCAATCGGCAAAGGTTTTGCCATCGGCTCTGCCGCGCTTACCGCGCTTGCGCTTTTTTCCGCATACAGCCAGGCAATAAGCGCAAAGACAGGCAAGGCGCTTGAGATACTGATAACAGACCCTAATGTCGTTATAGGGCTTCTTATGGGCGGCATACTTCCGTTCTTTATCGGAGCGCTCACCATGACATCTGTGGGCAAGGCGGCATTCAAGATGGTAAATGAGATACGAAGACAATTCAGAGAAATTCCAGGACTGCTTCAGGGCAAAGAAGGCGTCAAGCCTGATGTCGCAAAGTGCATTGACATAAGCACAAAGGCCGCGCTGACCGAGATGATACTTCCCGGCGTTATTGCCGTTGCGGCGCCTGTTGGTGTCGGGTTTATACTTGGCCCTGCCGCGCTCGGAGGAATGCTTGCAGGCGCAACAGTTGCAGGGGTTCTTTTGGCCATACTCATGGCAAATGCAGGCGGCGCATGGGATAATGCAAAGAAATATATTGAACAAGGCAACCTCGGCGGAAAGGGTTCGGATGCCCACAAGGCAGCAGTTGTCGGCGACACAGTCGGCGACCCGTTTAAGGACACATCGGGCCCGGCAATGAATATACTTATAAAACTTATGAGTATAGTTGCATTGATTATTGCGCCGCTTTTGGTTTAAAATTCTCAAGGCTGAAGCCTTGAGTTACGGTTTTTGTAGCATACTGGGGACAGATTTTAAATCTGTCCCCAGTATGCGAAGGTTTGATAATGCTTGGCGGGCGCAAAGCCCGCCTTTGTTTTTTTGGTTGTAGCCTGCCGATTCATCGGCGTTTTAAAATGCGCCCATAAATGGGCAGACTACAAAAATAAGGAGACAATAATCAATCATGGGCTTCACATGCGGCATAGTAGGGCTTCCCAATGTGGGTAAGTCAACCATATTCAATGCGCTCACATCGGCGGGGGCGCAGGCGGCAAATTATCCTTTCTGCACCATTGACCCGAATATCGGCATAGTAACCGTAAGGGATGAGAGATTATATACATTGGCTGATATGATTAAACCGGAAAAGATAATGCCGACAACTGTGGAATTCCTTGATATTGCCGGCCTTGTAGAGGGCGCCAGCAAAGGAGAAGGGCTTGGCAATCAATTCCTCGGCCATATAAGGAGTGTAGATGCAATCGTGCATATCGTCAGATGTTTTGAAGACCCGGACGTCGTTCATGTGGCAGGTCATGTTGACCCCAAAAGGGATATTAATATAATCAATACAGAGCTTATGCTTGCCGATCTTGAGGGAGTTGAAAAGAGGATGGATAGAACAGAAAGGCTTGCAAAATCGGGCGATAAAAAGGCTGTTGTTGTAATGGACTGCTGTACCATATTTAAAGAGACACTGGAAAATGGCAGGCCGATAAGGTCGCTTTCATTAACTGATGACATGAAAGAACTGCTCAAAGAGTTAAACCTTTTGACTGCAAAGCCGGTCTTATTTGTCGCCAATGTAGATGAGAAGGGGTTAAAAGAAGAATCTCATTTTGTGGCTCAGGTCAGGGAAACAGCAACAAAAGAAGGGGCTCGGGTTGTTGTTATGTGCGGCAAGATAGAGGCAGAGATAGCGGAGCTTCCAGAGGCTGAGAGGTCGGAATTTTTAAAAGGAATCGGTTTAAAAGAATCAGGCCTTGACAGGCTTGCAAAAGAGGGGTATGAATTATTAGGGTTATTTACATATTTTACTGCCGGTAAAAAAGAGGTAAGGGCATGGACGATACCAAAGAATACAAGGGCGCCGCAGGCTGCCGGCGTAATCCATTCGGATTTTGAAAAGGGTTTTATCAGGGCAGAGGTAATAGCATATAATGATTTCATTGCTTCTGGTTCGGAATTAGCTGCAAAGGAAAAAGGGCTAATGCGGTTAGAAGGCAAGGATTATATTGTAAAAGACGGGGACATTATACATTTTAGATTTGCAGTATAATAAATAGAGGTTAAGGTTGAGGTTGAGGGAAAAGGCAGGTTAATGAGCTACAATTCTTTTGAAGATATGCCTGTTTGGCAAATGGCCATGGAACTGGCTGTTAAAATTTTCAAGCTTACAGAGACATTACCGAGAAAGGAAGATTATGGCCTCACCTCTCAGATAAGACGCGCAGCCCTTTCAATCCCCGGTAATATTGCCGAAGGTTTTGGCAGAAAACATACAAAAGACAAATTGAATTTTTACTACGATTCGCGAGCCTCATTAGCCGAGGCTAAGAGCCACTTGATTTACGGACAAAGAGTGGGTTACTTTAATCAAGTTGAGTATGAGGATGTGGAAGGGCTGATATCTTGCATCTGGAAAGAAATTAATATGCTAATAACTTTCATGCATAAAAAGACAGGTTAAGGTTAAGTAAAAGCATGTTAAGGTTGAGGGGAAAGAAAATACAGGTTGAGGTCTTCCTTAACCTGTATCACCCTTAACCTCAACCTATATTTATAATTATGCCAATCTGCAAGACATGCGGAAATAGCGAAAGATTTAAAGGGCATTTTAAGGGGGAAAGCCCGTTAAAATATGTGTGCGCCTTTAATAGGGACGGAGAGATGGCGGATATTGCCATTATAAAAGAAAAAGAGCCTAAAAAGGTGCAATCACATTTTGCAATAGAAAGCTGTTATAACTGCGGCTCACAGGAGATAGAGTTTAAAGGCAAAACTGCAGGGGATTATCTGGCGCCTTGTGAAAAATGCCAGGTAAAGCTCAAGATAAGCAATCCTGTAAATGGAAAAAGGTATAATCTCAGATGCCCGAAATGCGGCCATACATTTTATCATGTAGCTTTGCTTGATGAAGATTTTTGGGGCAGGGGGTAAATAAAAAGACAGGCAATAGGCGCCATTGCCTATAACCCATAGTTTGTTTTTATTTTTATAACCAGTTCCTTTTGCGCAGGCGGCGCATTTTCAATAAATATTTTATAATGCTTTAATGCCTCATCCTTTAAACCCATCTGCCCATAAATCTCAGCGAGATTGTAGTGTGCTATCTCATAATTTGGATCTATCTTTAATGCCTCCTGAAATTCCCTTTCTGCATCTTTCAAAAGCCCCTTTATCATGTAAGCAACCCCCAAACCTGTATGTGCCTTGGGGTCCCGATTAGGCAATCTTGGTATAAGCCACAAAAACATCTCAATAGCTCTATCCACATCTCCTCTTTTTCCATACATAACTGCCAAAGGAGCATATGCGGCAAGATAATCAGGCTCTAATTGTATAGCCTTGTTATACTCATCTTCTGCCTTGGCTATATTGCCATCAAGGTCATAGGCCATGCCAAGATTAGTGTGCGGCCGCGCCTTGGATGGTGATTTTTGCAGAATATCCAGCCATAGGCCTTTTTCGCTTCCCCATAAAACATTTTTCTGAAATGTGACAATAGAAAAAATAATACCTACTGCGGCAAAAAAGAACAGCTCGGATTTTAAAGGCATCGCTATTATTCCCACAACCTCTCCAGATGTTTCATTGCATCCTTCCTAAACGGCTCATCTGATGGCGCTAATCTGAGGTATTCCTGCCACTGTTTTATCGCTTCTTCCCTTTGGCCAAAAGCTTCGTATGCCTGGGCAAGCCCATAGCGGGCATCAGGATATCCTGAATCTGCAAAAACTGCCATTCTATGGAGCACGAGGGCGCGTTCAAAATCTCCCTTATCAGCGTATAAAAATCCTTCGTTAGTGAAAATTACTGCAATATTTCGCTTGGCATCTGGATAATTTGGTATCATGGCTATAGCCTCTTTAAATTCCTTCGCCGCCTCATCAAGCGCCCCTTTTTTTATATATATAAGACCCAGTAGTCTATGGAGCAGATCCTTAAAGTGGGTATTAGCAGTCAGGGCTAATTTAACTTCCGTCTCAGCCTCATCAAGTCTACCCAGTTCATAATACATACTTCCAAGATTACCATGGCCGGCTGCATACCCGGGGTTAACTCTTATTGCTTCCATGTATTCGTTGAGCGCAAGATTAAACATCTTTTTGTCTTTATATACGGCTGCAAGATTATTATGCGGCCTGGCCTTTAAAGATGATTTTTTGACTACATCTGCCCAGAGGGTGAACTCATTTTTATAAACGGCTATTCTCTGGAAAGATACAAAGGCAAGGAAGGGGATTATGCAGGTAAACGCAAATAGTGTTTTTATTGTCACAGAGCCTTCCATGTAATTATCCTGATATGCCTATGGTTTTGAATATTTTAATTCTTCGGCAAGATTCTTATTAAGTTCCATGGCCTTTTTTATCTCTATATACGCCTCTTGGGCAAGACCCTTTTCTCCATATGCTATCCCAAGGTTATAATGCGCTTCGGCATAACCAGGGGACAGCCGTATGGCCTCTGTAAGCTCTTTTATTGCGGCATCCAGATACCCTTTGTTGTAGTAGGCAACCCCGATATTGTTGCGCGCATAGGCATAATCAGGGTCAAGCTGAAGCGCTATCAGGTATTCCCTGATGGCATCGTCTATCCTGTTTTTGTTAAAGTAGAAGAGTCCGCGATTGAGATAGGGTCTGGCCTTGCCGGGAGACTTATAAATATTATCGGTAGTCAGGATATGCTCGTTTCCCCATGCGACGTTTCTTTTTACAGCTGCCATGGAGTAACATCCTATCAATACAATCATTGCAATATTGCCAAACAACTGTAAAATCTTCATACCCTGTCCATGCGGTTATCACTTTACTACAAGAAAATCTACCCTTCTTGACCTTGCAAATCCCGTTTCACTCTTGTCTGTTGTAAGCTCCTTGCCATAGCCTATAAATTTCTGCCTCTTTGAGTCTATGCCTTGTTTTACAAAGTAGTCCATTACTGCCTTTGCCCTTTTTTTAGAGAGTGTAAGATTGTATTCATCTGTGCCGCGTTCGTCTGCATAACCTCTCACATTTATCTTTGCGTCAGGGTTTTTCTTAAGCCATACCGCATTTTTATCAAGGATTAAAAGGTCGGCCTTTTTAAGTTTTGCGCTGTCTATGGCAAAAAATAGAGGCAGCAGCCTTCCCTCTTCTTCAACTATCTTCTGCACCTCATCCTTTTTGGGTTCAGATACAGGAGGAGGGGCAGCAGATGGTATTTCCGGTTTTGACTCGGGTTTGGCTTCTTTAATTACAGGGGCGTCTTCTATTATCTGAAAAACCCTTATCTTGCCTGTTCCATCCGTAACATATATCCTGCCTTCATCGTCTGCTGCAACAGCCCTCGGCCATTTAAAGAGCTCGGGGCCGCCAAACTCAAAGAGGAAATTGCCTTCTCTATCAAAAAATATAGTTGCAGCCCTGTTAATATCTAATACAATAACCCACCCCTTCTTCCTTTCCACTGCCATATCCACGGTCATGCTAAAACCACCTGCAAGGCCTGATATCTTGCCAAAGTGGCCAAGGACTTTGCCGTCCTTAGCCAGGTGAAAGATAATAAGGGCGCCCGGATCTCTTATATACATCCCGTTGTAATCCATGGCAATATAGTTGTTTTGTCCCAGACCCTCTTTAAATTCAGCAATAAATTTCTCTTCTTTTTTATCCATCATCACTACCCTGCCAACAGTGCCGAGGTAGACGGTATTGCCATCTATGGCTACGGACTGTATGTTTATCTCATTTGCATCCGGAATAGTAGAGAGGGACATATCGTGGTCATACATACCCCTGTAATCGACAACTACCACCCTCTTTCCTTCAGCAATATATATCTTCCCGTCATCAGCCACTGCTATACCTATAGGCATATTCTTAATTCCCGCATCCGTATAGGTGAATTGATACAAGAATACCCCCTCCAGATTCATTATAACCAGCCGCCTGTTCCCATCATCCAGGGCATACAATTCACTGTTTTTATTATCTATAAGGAGGGCGCTTACGCCGACAAAGGGCTGTCCGCTTGCCATAACGTCTATACTGAAAAGATATTGTATGGTGGCCCCCATAGCAGGAAGAGGAGACCAAAGCAGGATGCACAGGAAAGGCAAAAAAATGCCGATATACCTTATATAGATTTGCTTCATTTTTTAATTATATATTAAAGACGTGCGCAATGTCAAATTTGCCGCTAAACCCACATGAGTTGGTAGCTCATCCGCCTTTGGCGGAGGGCATGAAAATTGGATTTTCGTAGTGTTGGGGTTTATCCCCAACGAAAAACCGTTGCCTATAAAGGGCAACGTTACGGTAATGTGAATATGAAGCATTTTCTGGTAAAAGGAGATGGTAGGGGTGAAATTTCTTTTTATAGTAACGGCAATAAATAACTTGCCGTAGGGCAGGGCTTTAGCCCTGCATAAATAAGCAACCCTAAAGGGTTGCCCTACAAGTTATTTATTGCTTTCAGTATATACAGCAGAATCTTTATATGTTCAAGGGTTTTTTACGGCCTTCCTGACAGCCGCCTCTCTATTGGCATACGCCTTTTTCAGGTTTTTCTCTACTTCGGTTAATGCAGGGTCTATGCTCATGGCCTTTTGAAACTCTTTGATGGCATTGTCCCACATGCCTAACCGCGCATAAACTACCCCGCGGTTATTATACGTTGGGGCAAACCTATTATCGCCTTCCAGCGCCTTGTTATATTCCGTTACAGCAGCCTCATACATGCCATTTGTCATATATTGCATGCCAAGTTCATTATGGGCCTTTGCATAGAACGGCCTTATTTCAACTGCCTTCTTAAACTCCTTTTGAGCCTCTTCCATGAGGCCAATGGCCTTATATGCAAGCCCTGCATTGTAATGGGCAACTGCAAACGACGGCTCTAATTCAACGGCATCTTGAAACTCCTTCAAGGCATCCTGCGCCAACCCCATCTCCAGATATATATTCCCAAGATTGTTATGCGCCTCTGCAAGATACGGGTTCAGGTATATGGCGATGCGGGATTCTCTTGCCCCCTCATGAAAAAGCCTTTTACCTCCAAAGGCCGCGCCAAGGTTGCTATGTGGTCTTGCCTTATGAGAGGACTTACGAACCGCATCCTGCCATATGCTCAATTCCTCATCCCATGCGATATTTCTTTGAAAGGAAACAAAGGAAACGAGGATGGCTATAAAGAAAAAAAGGGGGAAGGTTTCCCTTCCCCCTTTTTCAGATTGCTTCGGAACTAAAGTTCCTTGCAATGACATTACAGCGTATTACCTGTTATGGCACTGCTGACAACCTTTGACTGATGCCACGCCGTTGCCGGTCTGGCTGCCACCAGCAGCATCTATCTGAGCTATGTAATCCCATCTCAGGATGTCATAGTATGGGCTGCCATGCGCAAAGTGACAAGACAGACAGAAAACCTTGTCGCCTGAGTTATCTGCGTAGTAGAATGCACTACCAGCATCATTAGCAGCTGGGAGTTTAAAACCTGCTGCGATATTGGTATTGTAGTGGGTAAAGTCTGTAATGGTTACGCCAGCGCCTGAAGCAGAAGAGGTATCTGAAATCCTGTTGTCCACAGGGTGCCTATTCCAATCAGAGCCGGTCTTGTTTCCTGTTGTTACATTTTCATGCCATAAGCTATGGCACTGGGCGCAGAATGCAGACATAAGGGTATAGCCGGTGCCGTCTAGACCAGTTAAAGCAGTTCCACCAAGGGTTGGCGGAGTAGTACTGGTGCTATATGAATTCTGGGTGCCAGATGACCTATACGTCGGCCAAATATTGTTTGAAGCGGCAATACCAGAACCACCTGTAGGGGTTGTTCCCAGGCTGTTATCATCTGAAGCGCCAGTTGGACCGCCTACATAAGAAGTGCCTATATTACCGTTAGTCAGCATATTTGACCAATTTTTAT
Organism: Deltaproteobacteria bacterium RIFCSPHIGHO2_02_FULL_43_33; assembly: GCA_001798165.1. Classification (GTDB taxonomy): domain Bacteria; phylum Desulfobacterota; class GWC2-55-46; order UBA9637; family UBA9637; genus UBA10170. The sequence goes on along the minus strand of MGRL01000069.1, from coordinate 32,761 downwards.
CAGTTGCCCCTGCCACTATACCTCCCTTAAGGTTTCTGTATATGTTAATAGTTGAGGTCGTAGCTGATGTTCCATGCGGGTCATGGCAGGTTGTGCAGCTAAACGTTGCAATCGTACCCACTGTAGAACCGTTGCCTGGAGGTGCGATGACTGTCCCTCCTATGCTGTGGCCTCTTCCGAGTGCGGTTCCGCCATCCTGAGTGCTATTATAGCTACCGGAAACATAACTTCCAACAAATTGGAAGTCGCCGCCTGCTCCGATTGTAGAAAAGTCCTTAGTCGTATTCCACGCATCGGTTGAGGTAAGCAACACCTTTGGCGGGGTTGTGCAAGCTGTCCCGGGACAGGCGTTAAACTGAACACCACCCTGCGTTCCAGCTGCTGCATGGCACTGAAGGCAAAGCTGATGGATGGTTTCTCTGCCTGTGACCAGCGAGTTTCTCAGCAGGATGAGGGCGCCGGTTGCGCCGCCCATTGAAGGACTAGATGTGCCGCCCTGGCTGCTGTGCATTGTATGGCAGCTGCCGCAAGTCAAATCGCCTGAACCTTTGTGAACTGCCATTGATGGTGTTGATGCCATCAGGGTCAATCCAAACCCTAAGCCAAGTGCTAATAAGGCTATTAAAATAAGTCTTTTCATACCTTCCTCCTTTTTATTTTTTAGACCGAAGCCTTGGGTTAAAAGATAAAAAACCTCAAAAAGCCTTACGGCCACTGAGGCGCCATCACCTCTGCACTTTAAATATAAGCACCGCCATCAGCGCTTACTTAAGGTCTATTCTACCTAAAAATTAAAATATGTCAAGAAAAAAATTAAAAAAGATTAAGAATATAAAAATACAGGCGATAGGCGATAGGAAAACTCATAGCCCTATCGCCTCTTGCCTATTGCCTGCCTTCATAGCCCCTCGCCTGTATTTTATGAGTTTACCAATCACTTTGCCCAATTCACTGTAATCTGCGCTAATATTCTCATAAACCTCTTTTTTAAGATATCCAATCTCATAAGCAATTAGAATCTGGCTCTGTAATTCAGCAAGGGAACCTTTCGCAATATAGAAAGAATGAACTGCCTCTTTGTCGGTATCTCGTTCATCTCCTTCAGCCAGATTACCGGCAATGCTTACAGCGCTGCGTCTAATTTGATCTCGTAAGCCAAAATCACGCCCCAAATCTCCTCCTCCACTCAGTTTATAAATAGCAACTGCGAGGTCTTTAGCCTTTTGCCAGACAATCAAATCTTTAAAGCCTTTTCTACCCATTGCCCATAGCCCATTGCCTGTATTTATATATCGTCCTCTTTACCCATAGCCTATTGCCTATCGCCCATAGTCTGTATTTATTTATAGCATCCTGCTTGCGGTTATTACGGTCTCTGCTATTTCTTTAAGTTTTTTGTTTTCTTTTTGGGACTGGGTCTGGAGGAGTTTAAATGCCTCATCCTCAGGGATGGTCAGACGTTTCATGAGAATGCCCTTTGCCCGTTCAACCAGCTTTCTTGTCTCAAGGGCATCCTTTAAATCGCTGAACTCGCTTTTTAGGGTCTGAAATTCATTATGCCTGGCAAAGGCGACCTTTATGGCAGGAAGCAGGTCTTTTTTGGTTATCGGTTTTAAAAGATAGGCAAATACGCCGACGCCGCTCTCCATTGCCCTGCTAATCACAGTCTCAGAGGAATGGCCTGTTACAAGGATTATGGGGATAGAGGCATGTTTGGTGATAACCTTTGCAGCCTCTATGCCGTCCATCTTCGGCATTTTAATGTCCATTATGATGAGGTCTGGCTTAAGCTCAGGAAAGAGGCTGCATACCTCTTCGCCTGTGGCTGCCGCAGCAACCACATTAAAACCGAGTGATTCAAGCTGAGAGGAGAGAGACTTTCTGGAAACAGCATTATCCTCTGCAATAAGGACCTTTATAGCATCTTCAGAGATTGGCTTTTTTTTTGTTGTTTTTGATGTCATAAAAATCAAGTAGGGCAACCCTTTAGGGTTGCTTAAGCAAGGCTAAAGCCTCGCCCTACATGTAACATTATTTAATTCGTTGCTTATCCTATCATAAAAAATCGGGAATATGCAATAAAAATATATCGAAACACCAATGCTGCTGCATTTGAATCTTTTCTTGTCTGCCGTCTGCCGGTTACTAATACAGACGAATTAAATAAATTGACGTAGGGCAGGGCTTTAGCCCTGCAAAATAAGCAAGCATGAAGGCTTGCCCTACAAATTAACAGGCTGTTGAAAAAGGCATCAACAGCCTTGATTACACAGATTAGGAAAAACGATTACACAGATATTTCAATGGGTTTTAATCTGTGAAATCTAATCTTTTATCCGTGTAATCGGAGTTTGTTGAGTTTTTCAACAAACTGTTAATTATTGCGTTTGTATTAAACCCGCCGGAATTCACTGTTTGCCCATATCAGCAGCCGCCCCAAGCCTTTTTATGCCCCTCTTTGCCCCTTCGTCCATGGGGTTTATTTTTAAAACCTCTTCAAGCTCTGCCTTAGCCTCTTTTAACATCCCCATCGTCTCGTATGTCAATGCAAGGTTGAAACGGGTAACAGCGTCTTTTGGCGATAATTTTAACGCCTCTTGGAAATGGAAAACAGCCTTATCAAACATACCCTTCATATTGTATATGTTGCCCAGAGTTGAGTGCGCCTGCATCTCAAATCTGGGCGCTGTTGAAACCCCATAATGCCCTTTTTTCAAGACAACATTTATACTAATCACCTTTTCAAGTTCAGGTATTGCAGCGTCAAAACGATTCTTTTTAACATAGCAGATAGCAAGATTGTAATGCGGCTCTATATACCATTGGTCAATCTTAACAGATTGCATGAGTGAAGGCATGGCATCACCACAGCGGCCTGCCGCTATGAGGGCAGACCCCAGATTATTGTGGGAGCGGGTCCTGTGGGGAGATTTTAGCGCCACATCCGACCAGAAGACAATACGGTCATTCCAGACGTAATTTCGCTCAAAAGTTGCAATGGAAAGAAGAAGCAGCAGGGTTGTAGAAATTGTAAGTCTTAAGGCTGACATAATAAGGTTATAAGGTTAAGCGTAAAGAAATTTTCAGCCTACACCTTAACCCCAACCTTATCCTTTCTTTGCTCCAGATATTCAAAAAATCTGTCCAATGCAAGGCTGAACAGCGCAAAAAAGCCGACAGAGGCAAGATAGAGCCTGTGCTCAAATATTACATCTATTATCGGTATAAAACTTGATGTAGGGGAAAGAATGATGAAAAACCACAATATGAAAAAGGCGATTAAACGGCCATGTTGTGTGATACGTTGTGCGTGACGTGTAAAAAGGTAAATGGCAACCCCAACAATAGATAGAATAATCATGAGGGATATAAAGGCCGGCGGAATAGGGAAGTTTAATATGGTGCCGTCCTTTACAGCAGGAATCTCAAAAAGCCCTTTTGATATAGGAAAGTCATAATCAAGGTTCTGGTTTATCGGCACAAAGAGCAGGGTGATGTAATATATAAGCACATTGAACTGGGTAAATAAATATTCCTTTGGTGTTATGCTCTGAACGCCAAAACCTACTGATTCACCAGGCGTCTCTTTGAGGCCGGTAAAGGTTGGCGCAGCCAAAAAGGCCAGCATTATGAGCAAGACAACATATAACGGCAGCCGGGGCGCGAGTTTCTTTATATCATTGCCTGCGATAAAGCAGTAGTCATAGAGAAATATAAGGGCAGGCAGGGTTATGGCCATCTCCTTGGAATAGAAACCGAGAAGATAGGAAACAGCTACAGCCCCATAGAGGAGTATCCTTGCAGATGTGTTTGATGCCTTTATCCCTTTTACGAAAAATAAAATGCCGATGAGCATGAACATTGATGCAAGGGCTTCCATCCTCTGGACAATGTATGTTACAGCCTGGGTCTGGATAGGGTGAACAGCGAAGAGCAGCGCAGTAAAGACAGCTATCTTTTTGGCTTTATCAGATTTGAAATCTGTCCCCAGGTCAATAGTTCCAAGGGTAAGAAAAATGAGAAAATATACCAATATGCCGTTTGTGATATGAATAGCAAGATTTACGATGTGATAGCCGGCAACATTAAGCCCTCCTATGGCGTAGTTTATGGCAAAGGTTAACATTGCTATGCCGCGCTGCCCTCTCACTATATCAAACCAATTGCTTAAATTTCTTATGCTGTAGTTCTCCACAATCTGCGGCGTGTCATCAAAGTGAAAGCTGGCATGAAATGTGTTGGAATATACTATAAGCGATGATATTGCAATCAGCAGACCTGCCCACAGGTGAAACCTTTTACTTTCAAAAACCTTTTCTATGCTCATTTTTTCCTCCTTCTTTTTTATGTTCTTCAAAAAATGTTTTGAATATTGCAATCTCCTGGCTGAGTTTTTTGTTTTTTTCGCTCAAGCTGGATATAATTACGGAAAAGTGCAGCACGATTAAAAGAAGAAACAGGAATGCCACCAAAAAGAGAAGAGACGGCGGATATGCGATACCTGTTGCGCGGGCAATATTATCTAACAGCCCCCTCCACATGGAGAGCACCAATAAAACAACTGCTGATGCAAGCCATAGGATAGCATACTGTTCCTTCAGCATGCCCCGTCTTATAAGGTCTACAACGCTTATCAAAATACCAAGGCTAATAATAATGGCGACAATCTGGATAGAGTGCATAGCGCTTTATAAGGTTGAGGCTAAGGTTAAGGTTTAGAAATCCTCAGCCTCAATCTTGACCTTAACCTGTTTCCTTCCTTCCTTTACCTTTCCACCTTTTTCAAAATATCTATCAATACAGCCAGCAACACCTTTATCATATAATAAACCGCATGTAAAGGTGTAATGGAAGACTTTCCACCGATTCTTGCCTCCATCTTTACAGAAACTTCTATTATATTGAACCTTGCCTTGCGAAGCAATACAATAGCTTCTACCTCCGGGTAATCTTCAGGATAATTTTTGGCAAAGAATTTTATTACTCCTTTATTAACAGCCCTGAAGCCAGAGGTAGTGTCAGTCAGCCTCTGACTCGTTATTGCAGATAACAACATGGAAAAAATCCTTATACCGATATTTCTTGCCAAAGAAGGACGATAATTGCCATTTCCAAGGAATCTTGAACCAATAGCCATATCTGCCTTTTGTTCCATAATCGGTTGTATCAGGAAAGGTATCTGGTCAGGAGGATGCTGGCCGTCTGCGTCCACCTGTACTGCTATATCATAGTTATTTAATGCAGCATAGCTGTAACCTGTCTGCATAGCAGCGCCTATGCCCATATTGTAAGGAAGGTCGGTAACCAGCGCTCCGAGTCTTCTGGCAATAGCAGCCGTAGCATCTTTCGAGCCGTCGTTGACAACAAGGATATCGGCAGACGGTAAGTTTTTTTTGACCGCTGGAATAATATTTCCAATGCTCTCAGCCTCATTATAGGCCGGCATTATGACGAGTAGTTTATGCATCTTCAAGCCTGTGATGATAGTGCATCATATACACCCATATATTCAGCTACAGCTCTGTCCCAGGGAAAAACCTTTAATTCAGATGTCCTGTATTCGCCTTTATATACACTCTCAACTCCTTTAGCAATAGCCTCAGGGTTTTTCGGCTCAACGAGGACGTATCTGCCACCTATAACCTCTGGAATAGATGTGGTATCCGATGCTACAACCGGCGTCCCAATACTACATGCCTCAAGCGCTGCGTAGCCAAACCCTTCGGCAATAGATGGTATAACGATACAATCAGCTGCCTTGAGATAAAAACCAAGCTCCCCTCGGGGAACCGGTTCTACCAGTATCACCTTGCTACTGACCTCAAGTTTCCGAATAAGGTCTATAAGGTACCGGTATCTCCTCCGATAGGTCTCTTTGTCGCTGAGCATTAATAAAAGCACGGCGTGAGGGATTTTCTCAACAATGCGAGGAACAGCCATTATGAGATATTCATGGCCCTTTGAAACCCCTGGTCTTCCCCAGGAAAAACAGATAAATGCATCCTTAAGGCCATATCGTTCTCTTACAATATCCCCATCGTACCTTTCAGGGTTGAAAAAATCATGCTCAAATCCATTGTAAATCACCTTCATTCGTTCTTTCTGAACGCCGACTTTCGAGAGCTGCCTTTCTGTGGAGTGCGATATGGCTACATAAAAATCAAAACTCAACAAATATATCATCCTTTCAAGGAGATTATGCACCAAGGCTGAAAGCCAGTTCATATCCGTAAGCATTCTCCATTTCTTGAGCCATACCTCAAGGATGGTGATTACCGCCGGAATCCCCCAGACCTTTGATGCAACCCACGCAGGAAAGGCGCCGTTAAATGTTGTTGTATGAATTATATCACAACCCCTTGCCAGAAAAATGGCCCACGGTATTGAAAAAAAAGTAAAGACATACCTGTTCAATGTTCTAATCCTTATTACCCTGACCCCATCTACAAACTCTCGCCCCTTGGTCCCTTTGAGTCTTCTGGTAAGGACTGTTACTTCATATCCCCTTTTCCTTAACCCTTCGGTAAGCGTTTTAAAGAGATATTCTACTCCTCCGATATGGGGGTGGTAATATTCGAGAATAAAACAGATCTTCACAATCTTTTATATTCCCCTGCCAAACATTCTATTTTCCGTATAGGTATCAGATAATACTGCAAGAACCCGCATTGCGCTTTTTTCCCATGAAAATTCTTTGACCCACTCATACCCTTTCTGTATCAATGATTCCCTCAGGCCACTGTCAATCATCAGACGGTAGATAACCTCTGCCATTTCTTCGACATTATACGGGTCAAAGAGAAGACCGGCGTTACCGACAGCCTCTGGGATAGAGGTAACATGAGATGCCGCTACCGGGACCCCACATGACATTGCCTCCAGTATCGGCAATCCGAACCCTTCATAGAAGGAGGGGTACACAAAGACATATGATAGAGAATACAACAGGGGAAGGTCTTCGTCATTGACAAAGCCGCAGAATATGACATCGCCCTCCAATTTCGATTCCTTCACCAGTTTCATAAGTTCAGGATATGCCCTGCCTGCAAGGCCAACGACTACCAGCTTGTGCCCCATGTGATGCCTTTCTTTCATAATTCTATATGCCTTAATCAAACCATCTATATTTTTATACGGTCTGCTTGAAGCCACATAAAGAATATATTCGCCGCTTATTCCGTACTTCTGGAGTTCACTCCTTCCTTTATCTCCAACCGGCTTGAAATATTCATCGCAAGACCCATAAACAATTTCTACCTTATCAGGAGACACCTTCAATCTCTTGACTATTTCCTCCTGTGAGGATTTTGAAATCGTTATAATCTTTGAACTTGTTTTTGCTGTCAGCGAAAACAAGGTTTTTAATGCAAGTAACTCTATGGTGTTGAATCCCTCCGGCCTTATAAACGGAATCATATCGTAAATTATCGCCACCGATGGACACCGATGCGCAACAGGAGCGGTGTTGCCGGCAGAAAGAAGGATGTCGATCTTATGCCTCTTCAGCTGCCATGGAAGGACAAACTGCTCCCAGAGTATCTTGGCCGGCCTGAAAACCGCAGAGACATCGCAATATATCTCATGAAAGTTTTCGCCAAATCCAAATGCACCCCTGCAATTTCTATTGGTAAAGATAAAATATTCATTTTTTTTATCAATCTTTTTCAGGCCGCCAACGAGCCCTCTTAAATACCTCTCTATGCCCCCGCCTTTACCCGATACGAGAAAAAGCGAATTTATGCCAATCCTCAAAATTTTCCCCCAACCAAGTTTAGCAGGCTGTTGAAAAAGTCATCAACAGCCTTGATTACACAGATTATAAAAGATGATTACACGGATATTTCAAGGAGTTTCAATCTGTGTAATCTAATCTTTTCTCTGTGTAATCAGAGATTGTTGAGTTTTTCAACAATCTGTTAGATAAGGCTCATTTTCTCAAATCTCTCTCAACCATTTTGATATCCGCCTCAACCATTATACTCACCAAATCCTCAAATGTGGTTTTAGGCTGCCATTTCAATTTCTCTTTGGCCTTAGAATAATCTCCTATAAGAATATCCACTTCAGCCGGCCTAAAAAATTCAGGAGAAACTTCCACAACAACTTTGCCTGTTTTTTTATCTATTCCTTTTTCATCGACACCTTTACCCTCCCATCCTATCCTAACACCGGTCTTCTCAAAGGCCAACTCCACAAACTCTCTTACAGAATGGGTTTCTCCGGTTGCTATGACATAATCATCTGGTTCAGGTTGCTGGAGCAGACGCCACATAGCCTCTACATATTCAGGGGCATAACCCCAATCCCTTTTTGTATCTAAATTTCCCAAGACTATCTTATCCTGAAGCCCATACTTGATACGCGCCGCGCCGGTTGTTATCTTCCTTGTAACAAATTCTAAACCTCTCAACGGCGATTCGTGATTAAAGAGAATGCCAGAACATGCAAAAAGGTTATAAGACTCTCTATAATTTACCGTAGTCCAATGGGCAAAAAGTTTTGCTATTGCATAAGGGCTTCTTGGATAAAACGGGGTCTTTTCATTCTGTGGTATTGCCTGAACCTTTCCGAACATCTCACTCGAAGAGGCCTGATAGAACTTAATCTTTGGATTGAGCGCCCGTATGGCCTCGAGAATTCTCAAAGGGCCTACACCCGTCACATCAGCAGTAAATATCGGCTCCTCAAATGACAGCGCAACAAAACTCTGCGCTCCAAGATTATATATTTCATCCGGCTGTATCTTCTCCATTGCCCTGTAAATATTGGTAAACTCCAGCAGCTCCAGAGGAATAAACTTTATCTTGTCATCCACTCCTAAAAATTTTAGCCTGCTCAGATGCAAATCCGATGTTCTTCTGAAGGCACCATAAACCTCGTAGTCTTTTTCTATCAATAGTTTAGTGAGATACGCCCCATCCTGCCCGGTTATGCCGGTAATAAATGCTTTTTTAGTCATTCTATCAGCCTCCGATTTAATTTATTTCCCCAAAAATCAATCGCTATTTTTGATAAAGCGCTTGCTTTAATTTTTTCTCCACAGATTCTTTTATCTGCCCAAGCCCCTCTTCAGTTGTCGCTTCAAACCTGAGAACAAGAATAGGTTGTGTGTTGCTGGCCCGAATGAGCGCCCACCCATTATCAAATACTAATCTAAGGCCGTCAATCCTGATTATGCCCCTGATCCCCATATCTTCCTGACTGACAACCTCAGATAGCCTGTCAATCACTTTAAACTTCTCTTCATCAGGACAATCAACCCTTATTTCGGGAGTTGTATAGGTTTCCGGCAAACCGGAAAGGAGGCTGGAAAATGGGGCATTTGGAATGCGCAACCGCTCCGCGGAAAGGATCTCCACCAATCGGCATGATGCGTAAATTGCGTCGTCATAGCCGAAATATCTGTCTGCAAAAAATATATGTCCGCTCATCTCTCCCGCCAGGACGGAGCCTGTTTCTTTCATCTTTGATTTTATAAGAGAATGCCCTGTTTTCCACATAATGGCATTACCGCCGAGCCTATTGATTTCATCATACATAACCTGTGAGCATTTTACCTCACCGATAAAGGTCGGTTTTGAGTTTTGTCCCCGATTGAAGCTATAGGGGATGAGCTTTGAGTTTTTAAGTATATCTCTTGCAAATATTATCAGGAGCTGATCTCCCCAGGCAATCTTCCCCTTTTCGTCAACAATACCTATCCTGTCTGCATCGCCGTCATAAGCAATACCGAAATCCGCTTTGTGTATTTTTACTGCCGCTATTAAATCATTTAAATTTTCAGGGATAGTGGGGTCAGGGTGATGATTGGGGAAGTTGCCGTTGGGGTCGCAAAAAAGCTCAACAACTTCACAACCTAACTCCCTCAAAAGTTTCGGCGCCATACGGCCTGCCGTTCCGTTTCCTGCATCAACAACAACTTTAACGGCAGGTTTATTTGACGGCGGGTATTTTGAAAACTGCTTCTTAAGGTAATCAATATACACCGGAACAATATTATAATATTCTATTTTCCCCTTTTTTTCCTGACTTATGGCTCCTGACTCCTGACCCTTGCTTTCCACTATCCTTCTCAACTCCTGAATTGCCTGCCCGTATATGGTTTCCTGGCCGATGCTGATTTTAAATCCATTAAATTCCGGCGGATTATGGCTGCCGGTTATCATGATGCCACCGTCAAGATTCAAGTGAAATAAAGAGAAATACTGAAGGGGCGTTGGACATTCGCCAATATCTATAACATCAATACCTGTTGAAAGTATTCCTTCTATTAAAGCATCTCTTAAGATAGGGGAGCTTAATCTTACATCTCTGCCGACACTAACCCTCAACCCTTTTGACCCTTTGAGTCGTAAAAGGTATGCTCCATATGCTGCGCCAATTGCATAAGCCGCTTGCGGTGTTAAGTCTTTATTAAAAATGCCACGGATGTCGTATTGGCGAAATATCCCTGGATTAACGGTTGTAATCATCGTCTATCCTCTCTATATCATCCTCGCCGAGATATTCGCCATTCTGAACCTCTATAATCTGCAGAAGGACTTTGCCGATATTCTCAAGCCTGTGTTTTGTCGACATGGGAATATAGGTGCTCTCATTCGGATGCACATCATAAACCTCTGTGTCTTTTGTAACGCGGGCTGTGCCTGAGACAACAACCCAGTGTTCGCTCCTGTGGCGATGCAGTTGCATACTCAGCCTTCCGCCCGGTTTTATAGCCAGTCTTTTTATTTTATATCGGTCACCGCATTCAAGCACCGTATATGCCCCCCACGGCCTTTCCACCGTCTTGTGGATAAGATGTTCTTCCTTGCCGCGTCTTTTCAACTCGTCGACAATTTTTTTAACATCCTGCGCCCTATGCTTTTCACACACAAGCGTGGCGTCCGGGGTATCGACTATGACCATATTTTTCAAACCTATAGTCGCAACAAGCCTATCACTGGAAAATATTATAGAATCTTTGCTTGCTATATCTACAACATTTCCCTTGATTATATTGCCGTTATCATCATGCGGAAGCACATCATCAAGGGCTGTCCAACTGCCTACATCACACCACCCGATGTCAGCGGGCGCAACCATTACCTTGTTGCTCTTTTCAAGGACGCCGTAGTCAATGGATTGGCTTTCAAGTTCCGAATACACTTCTTCTATAATCTTTCTTTCATTTTTTGTGGCCAGCGCCTTTTCTATTTTTAAAAGTCCGCTGTACAGCAGCGGCATATATTTTTTTATCTCTCCGAGGATTGCGGAGACCTTCCATACAAATATTCCGCTGTTCCAGAAGTAATTACCGCTTTCTAAATAGCGCTGCGCAGTTTTAATATCAGGTTTTTCTGTAAACTTTTCAACCTTCCTGATTCCTGACTTCTGATTCCTGACTCCTGCTTTTATATACCCATATCCTGTTTCCGGTCGAACTGGCTTTACGCCAAGAGTAACAAGGTTCCCCTTTTCAGCGCTCTTTATTGCTTTTTTCAGCACATCAATAAATGCTTTTTCGTTACCGATGCTGTGGTCCGAAGACAATACAACCATTATTGAATCAGGATTATTCTTCTTAAGATAAACCGCTGCGAGGCCTATAGCCGGCGCCGTGTTTCTGCCAATTGACTCAGCGATTATCTTAAAATCGTCTTTTCTTCTTTTGATCCCCTCAAGATGAAGATTTAAATCAAATGCCAATCTTTCATTTGTGACAATAGAGATATTTTGCTCAGACACAAGACCACAAATCCTTTTTATGGTCTGCCTTATCATTGTGTCTTCGCCAAAAATCTTAAGCATCTGCTTTGGAGACCTCTCTCTGCTCAATGGCCAGAATCGTGTGCCTGTGCCTCCTGCCAGAATCACTGCATGAATATTTTTATTTAAGGGTTGCATTTGATGAATTGTCCAAGCTCCATTCTTTAAATAAGAAACCGGGTCAGCGAGATTCTAACCCTCGTCAGACGTTGGCGCTATCCTTTATGACGTTTCTTGAATACAGGAGTTTTATGTAATGAAACTGCCTTTTTAAAAGTCGTATCATTTCTCTTATTCCGACAAATGGGTGTTTGAGGGCAAGGTAGAAATACTTCCTCTTCTGAAGTCTTTTGAACTTCCTGTAGAGTTTCGACAGTTCCTCCCTCGGAAGCACCTCTGACATTACGATATGGCGGCTTTCCACCTCGTTAAATTCCTCCCTCAGGATGTTCCAGTCCATGAAGTCCGAAACAAGCCCTCTTTTTTTAGCGATATCCCACACCGGAGTTCCCGGAAGCGGGGTGAGCATGAGCGGGGAAAAGCAGTCTATGCCGGATTTCCGGATGAACCTGTAGGTGTCCATTATCTCCTCCCTCGTCTCGTCCGGAGAACCGATGATGAAACCTCCGTAAGTGATGATGCCGTGTTTTTTGAGTATCTTTATGGCGTTACGGTTCTGTTCGACGCTGCAGGCCTGTTTTTTAAGGTATTTCAAGACCCTCTGATTGCCTGATTCGATGCCGAGGAACACGTGCGTTATGTTCATGCTCTTAAGGAGTTCCGCGACTTCGTCCGTTATCTCGTTCGGCCGGACGTTGCAGTTGAAGGTTATCTTTTCATGAAGTCCGGCCTCCCTTATAAGCTCGACCATCTTTTTGAATCTCGCCCTCGGCGCTATAAAAAGGTCGTCATAGATGGAAAGCTGAGACACGTTGAACCTTTCGACTATATGGGCCATTTCTTTCACCACGTACTCGGGGGAAAAGAACCGCGCCTTCGCGCCCCAGAAGGGCTTTGAAAAACAAAAGACGCAATCGTATGGGCAGCCACGAGAAGTAAATATCCCGCGGCGCGGATGGTGATAAAGTTCCCTCGCCGGAATCGGCAAAGTATCGAGGTCTTTTATGCGCTCGCGAGACGGCGTCATAACGAGCCCGCCGCCATCATGGTAAACGATGCCCTTTACACCGGCGAGTTTTTGCCTCGTAAGAGCATTGTCTTCCATGAAGATGCGCATGAGTTCTACTATAGCGTCTTCACCCTCGTTGATAATCCCGACGTCCATGTCTTCGGTAAGGGTGTGGGGAAGCGTAGATATATGAACGCCTCCCACTATGACGGGGATGTTTCTCTCTTTACAGAGTTTAGCGTATCTCTGGGCGATGTGGTAGTTTTGAGAAACGGACGAAAGACCAACCACATCAGGCTTGATGTCGTTGAGGGTCGAGCCGAAAACCGGCCCATAGGTAACACTCATTCCAAGTTCATTCTCCGTAAAATGCTTCCTCAAAGAGGACGCTATGTAAAGGATTCCCAGATGCTCCGCCGAATCCTCCTGCGCGCGAAGCCCCTCTTCCAGATTTATGCAGTTTACAAGGAGTATCTTCATGGCTCTCATTATTTTTGCCGCCTCTTTAGTAACCTCATCATCCTTCTCACCCTGGAGGCGATGTCCAATTCCTTGAAATTGCAGTTCAACAGCCTGCATGCCCTATTGCAGCTCCTTATCATTTCCCTCTGTTTCCGCGCCTTCTCCGAGTTCCAGATTTTTTGTGGAAGTTCCGCCATTACATTGCCTATAGGCTCCATCACCTGACATATCCTCACGTTGCCGAAGGGGTCAAGAAGGAAGTTTTTCGGGCCTATCTTGCAGGGGAGGGCGGAAAGCCTCGGGTCATCGGGGTTTTTAAGATACATCGAGATGTATCTTAGATGTTTGACTGGATTGTTGATCGGGTAACCTTTCTCCTTCATGGCAATAAGTTGCTCAAAGACGTTATCGACATTCTCCGTGTTTGTTTTTTCCAGCCCTTCGTAGAGTTTACCCTTTGGCGGCACCGTGGATTTTCCGTCTTTATCAAAATTACGTATGATGGAGGCCTCCATTAAAGGCTGGAAATTGATGCCGTCGAGACCATTTGACGCCACGAACTCCGCAAGACCGGCCAGGTCGTTTATATTTTCTCTTATAACGGTGGCGCAGATGGCAAGCCTTGTTTTGCCCCTGCCTCTAAGGTTTTCAATGGCCGACATGACCTGAGCGAAACTTCTGTCGCTGCCCCTCGTTTTGTTGTGAACCGCCGGATTCAAACTGTTTAAGGAAAAGCATACCGCATCTATGCCTGAAGACGATATGGCCTTTGCGAGGGCTTCGTCTATCAGCGAACCGTTCGACACAACTCCTACGACGATGTCTTTTCCGGACGCAAATCTCAATATATCCATCATGTCCTTCTTTAAAAAAGGCTCCCCTCCGCTGAACGTGATGGTAAAAGTTCCGAGCCACGACTTCAACCTCTCAATGACTATCTTCCAGTCCTCAAGGCCGAGTTCATTGGGGTCGGGCGCGGAAGCCCACCTGAAACATGTCAGACATTTAGAGTTGCAATTATACGTAATATCACAGACTACGTCCAGTGGTTTTAGCGGCGAACGGTCGAATTTATGCGCACGGATTAATTCGTCCGCCAGATACTTCCAAATGTATCTTGAGCCGAGCTTCGCCCTAAGCATAAAAATTTTTTTATCCGAATAAATTTTCGACATGATAATGCCTTTCCTCTCCCATAAAAATTTCTGTGGAAAACAACTTTTTTAGTATACCAAAAAACATAACCTCATTTCCTATCCGTCTTTATCGCGTCCATCCGGGCGCTGAAGAGTCTCCTTATGTTCGAAAGGTTAAGAAGTTTCACATCCTTAATGTTTATCCCCCTGTTCAGGCGCAAATATTTTACGATTGAGACGGCGATCGCAAGAAATACGAGCAGGGGCGTAAACCTTGCAACGTAGGGCGCCTTGCTTTTCACGAGATAGTAACAGTATGCGTAAACGCGGTTTATCGGGGCGCGGCGGTAATGTCTGAATATCGTCTTTAAAGATTCCTCAGCGAATTCAAGCCTGTTTCTTTCCGCCATGGTTTTTGACTCCCCGTGAATCCTGTATGTTGACAAAAACTCCTCGATATGCCCAACCTTATGCTTGCTGCATATCTTCAGCCAAAGATCGTGGTCCATCGTATAATGAAGGCTCTCATCCAGACCACCGGCTCCAAAGAAAGCCTCTCTCCTGAAAAAAGTGGAAGGCTGAAATATGAAGCCTGAAGAGGCGAGCTTCTCACGGTCAAAAGGTTCGGGCGGGTGACTGTCGACGATATTGCCTTTTTCGTCCGTATAATACCCTCCGGCATAAATCATGCCTGCATCAGGACTGAAATTGAAGGCCTCGGCCATCTTTCTTACCGCCCCCGGTAAAAAAGTATCGTCGGAATTGAGCCATGCGAGTATTTCGCCTTTAGACATCCTGAACCCCTTATTTATCGCATCCGACTGGCCTCTGTCTTTTTCGGAAATCCATCGGAGCCTTCCCTCGTATTTTTTAAGTATCTCGACGGTATTGTCCATTGAGCCTCCGTCAACGACTATATACTCGATGTTCGGATAGTCCTGAGAAAGAACGCTTTTTATCGTTTCCTCGATAAACACCCCTTGGTTATAAGAGGGGGTGATTATGGATACGAGCGGTCCGCTCATTTTTTAAGTCCTCTTTCCTGAAAATTCCTTGTAAACTTCCTCATAAACCTTCAGGGTTTCCACGGCCGTGCTCTCCCATGTAAACGACTTTGCCCTTTCAAGCCCCTTCTCTATAAGGACATTTCTTAAATCTCCGTCGTAAAGCATATGAACCTTCACGGCTATGTCATCGGGGTCTTCGGGGTCAAACAGAATTGCGGCGTCACCGACCACTTCCGGAAGACACGTCGCGTTTGAGCACGCAACGGGAAGCCCTGTTGCCATTGCTTCAACTACCGGTATTCCAAAGCCCTCAAAAAACGAGGGAAAGACCATAAGGTTGGCCGCACCGTAGAGAAGCGGCAGATCCTCATAAGGCAGGTAGCCTATGTGGATTATGTCTTCCTTTAATCCGAGCCGCTCTATCTCTTTTGTCACCACGGAGTGGTTTTGTTTCTTGATGCCGGTAAAGACAAGTTTGTCTTCGAACCTGAACCTTTCCTTCATTATCTTATAGGCCCGCACGAGATTTATGTGATTTTTGTGCGGCCATGTTGCTGCCGGGTACAACATAAATTTTGAAGGCAGGCGGCGCCGCGTCCTGAATTCGTCGACTTCCGTGCCGTAAAACTTTTTGAACACTTTGTCGTCATAACCGAGGTGCGTAACGGAGACCTTCCCGTCGGGGATGTTGTAGAGTTCAACAAGGCTCTTTTTGGTGAATCCGCTTATGGCAATTATATGGCTGGCCTTTTCCGCTGATGCTCTATAGGTAAG
Source organism: Deltaproteobacteria bacterium RIFCSPHIGHO2_02_FULL_43_33 (assembly GCA_001798165.1). Classification (GTDB taxonomy): domain Bacteria; phylum Desulfobacterota; class GWC2-55-46; order UBA9637; family UBA9637; genus UBA10170. Next base: position 16,505 of record MGRL01000069.1, on the reverse strand, counting down.
CCTCCTCCGTTCAAGTTCTTCTTTGCTGAAAAACTGGGGAAAATACTCTTGTTGAATGTCTACGACGGTCAGTACCACAGGCGCATCATGATGTTTTTCGTGGGGAAAGGTCTGGAACATGTAGTGTATGACATCGCACTGCTGCGAGGCGGCGGTTGAATTCCCGCTGGGACTGTGGAGAACCTTGGCGGCCTTGACGGCCAGTTCGGCCGAACGCCTGACGGTTTTCATAAACAGCGATTTGCCGCCCGATTCAAAGATGATTCCTCCGACCATAGCCATTGCTTTCATTTTAGCGATTTCTATTGGCTTATATTTCCCGAAAATTATTTTTTTGAAGTTTTCGGCTGTGGCAGGAAAAGCCTCCTCGTTGGCGATGGAACAATACAGAAGGTACTCGTTTGAACGGTCGACCGCTTGAAGAGCCTTCACGAGGTTCCGCGCATAGGTTTCTACTCCCCCGACCGTGCCGAGGGGAAGGTATCCGATAGGCAAACATATACGCATGGCTATTTTTTTACCACCGCGAAAAATACCGGGGTTAATATATCTGGATTCAAATTTCCATTAATCAATCTAAGCTTCCTTACGTAAAACCAATAGAATCTTCGCAATACTTTAAGAATCTTCTCTTTCAATATGCCAATCGCAAATTCCTCAAAGCCGCCGAACTTTATGTCTTTAAAACCGGCGGCCATTAAAACCTGCTGAAGACTGTGCTCTATATAACCAACCTCATGGGTGAAATCATTGTATCTGTGGAGTTGCCCGTCGGGGGACTGCAGGTTCGGGGTCTGAATTATGAGGAGGCCGCCGTCTTTAAGAGAGGCCCTCAGCGCCTTTAAAAAGCCGATGGTTTCCTCCTTTCTTACATGTTCGAGCACATCAAGGAGAGTTATAATCTCAAAGGTATCCTTATTTTTGTCCTCAAGCCATGCCGGTATGTCCTCGACCAGCGCGCAGTTCAAACCGAGGGATTTGCAAAAATCAACGGTATCCGGCGAAATATCGATGCCGAGGTAATTTTTGTAACCCCAGATTTTCATGCAGGTAAGCATCTCGCCCCTGCCGATTCCAACGTCAAGAACCCTCGCATCCCTGCCGGAGGGAAAGAAACGCTTATAGTTGACTTCGAACTGTTTAAACTTAAACTTGGCCTGCTCATACGAGCCAAAGGCAACTTTTATGTACGAATCTAATATTTCCTTCAATTAAATCTCCCCCATTAGATTATCTTGCTATTTGACCAATTCCAAACAAACGTTTGCCCCGGACGCCGCGGCGTAATCCTTGCCCGGTGTTTTCTCTGTTATCATGTCATAAGAGAGAGCTTCTTTACACTCTTCTCTAAAAGCCGTCATCCATCCATCAGGTTCATATTTGAAATAATTCTCAATTGCAAACGATGGAGAAAAAGCGCTGACAATCCTGTCCACCATTACCCCATCAAAAACCTGAAACCAGCCATGATTTTTATGCTTCCCGAACGGAACGCTGAGATAAAGAACCCCTCCAGGCTTTAAAATCCTTCGAAATTCTTTTATTACCCGCAGATACGCCAGAGGATCATTTTCCATCTTCGTTAAGTCCTTTGTATAGACCATTGTGTTGTCCATACCCACATGTTCAAGGGTGGAAAGGCATACTATCCAATCAAAATAATAGTCTTTGTAACACGTGTCCCGCAAGTCTTGATAAACATAAGAGACGCCTCTCTGACAGAAACAATGACGCTCGGGGGCAAGAGTGGAAATGAATATCTTTTTCGATCCCAGCGCCTTGTGAGAAAGTATATAATCAATGTTCAATACCGAACCGGCGTCAAGAAGATTTCCTTCCCCATCCGGCAGCCTTGAAAAAAGCCACGGGTATTCTACAATCCTGTCGTCAATCCTGAAGCCATGGCCCGGTGGAAGTTTTTTTGCGTCAAAACCGCCGCGCTCAAGAGCCTCACGGATTTTTTTATGCTTGTAAAAGTTATACCCGATTCTCCATGGCTTCATGCCGTTCAGGACAAAAAGGATGCAACTGATGTTGTAAAGGATTCTCTTTATAAGGTTCATAATAAAGTTCATGGTCTGAGTCTCTCAAGGATTTCGATGAAATCCTCCTTAAGGATTATTTTTATGGCATAGGCAACAAACAAAACCCCTGCGGCAATAGAAAGTGTAATAAAGATAAACCACCCAATCTCGCCAGGGAACGTTATAAACTGCCTTAAGGCGAGCGCGAAGAGCGCAATAATAATTGCCTTTGAAAAGATTGCGACAAACCATCCTGAATTTACGCCCAGCATACGGTTGAGGATGTAGAAATACACCGGATGCGGCACAAGCACCAATGCAAGGGAAACGGCGGCTCCCATAAGCCCGAAGATGGGAACCATTAAAGCCGCTCCCACAAGGTATAACACTGCCCCAGTGGTGGATGCCATGAAGTTCATATCAGCCCTTCCGAGGCCGTTACAGAACCAGAGCGCTACGAGGGCCGGAGACTTTAAAAAGAAAATTATCGACATGACGGGAATAAGGAATGAAGACTTCTCCGAAAACTCCTTTCCCATCCAGAGGGTAAGAACTGCGTTTCCGAGCAGAATCAGCGGAACATTGATTAAAAGCCCGGCCGTAAGGGCGAATCTTACGGATTTTTTATAAAGGCCATTAAGCATTTCCCTATCAAGTAAAGACTGCGCGTAGCTTACACCCGGCATCAGGGACTGAGAGGAAAAATGTATCAACCCGTTTGCCGCTTGGACAAGCATTGAAGGGACGCTGTAAAACGTAACTGCCTCCACGCCGAGCAGCGCCCCGATTATCATCTTATCGCCCTTGTATATGGCGCTTGCGGTGACTTCGTTCAAGGCAGTGTATATGCTGAAGCCGAATATCTCCTTAAATACTTCTGTATTGAAGCCGAACCCGACCCTAAGCGTCGGCAAAATCCTCTTTGAAGAAACGTAGAAGAACAAAAACCCGGCGGTCTGGAAAAAAACCTGCGTAACTAAAATTTCAATCAGGCCCATTCCCATGTAAAGCAGCGTAACAGCGGAGGTTATCTGTAAGAAAAAAATAGAATTCTGTATCTTTATGAAAATGTCATAGCGCTGAAGCGCCTTGGGTATGCTGAAAAAAGTAGCGGTAATGAAGTTTATGAAAAAACCTATGGCCGCTATGTTGAAGGCGAACACGGCTGTCCCCGCATATTCCGGCGCTATCTTGAAAACCCTTCCGGCAAGGAACCCTGATAAAAGGTATATGACGGCGCCGCCGACAACCCCCATTATGGCATGCACCGTGAAGGTTACCTTTATAATCTCATTTATCCTTTCACGGTCATTTTTCGCCTCATATTTGGAGACAAACCTGACGATTCCCTGTCCGAAACCCATGTCAAGGAAAGAGAGCATGCCTGCAATGGAAACACAGAGGATGTAAATGCCGTAAACCTCCGGTGTGAGCTTTCTCACCATGTAGGGCATGGCAAGAATGGAAAGCGCTATCGGAAATATATATCCAAAGGTGTTGTATGACGCGTTTTTAAAAGTATCTCTCATATTCTCGCGTGTTGGCGCAGTTTTCTTAACACCTTCCCTGCCGTAAAATAAAGCCCGAACTGTTTGAAATTACGGGCCAAAAATTCAAGACGCATTTTTATCGTATGCAACGTTTTCCCGAAGGCAAAAATAAGAAGCGGACGGTAGAGTCCGTATCTTGCCGCCTCTCTCGCGAGTTTTCCAAGACTTCTAATGTCGAACCAGTATGTTTGCATGTTCGCCATGAGCCAAGCCTTGATCCTGTCTTCAGGTGGAAACTGCGCGGTAAAAGCCGGAGGGGACTGGTAATTCACCATCGGGTCTATAAGGGTCGAAAAATTACGAAGTTCCCCTATTGTTCCGTTTTTTTCATACCACTGGCGCACTTCCGTGAAGGGCCAGGGGACGCACATGTTCCAGAAGGCATAATCGGGCTTGAGCGTTTTCGCAAAACGAAGCGATGCCATGTGGCGCTTCAAATTGTCTCCTGGCAATCCTATGACAAAACACATGCCAAGGGTAAGCCCATGTTTTCTTATCAGTTTTGCGGCAACGGCGATTTTTTCGAGCGACTCCCCCTTGTGCGTCATTTCAAATACCTCGGGATGTCCGCTTTCCACCCCAAGGCAGATGTTCTGCCCCCCCGCCGAAACATAAAGCCCTATCATCTCTTCGTCGATAAGGTCGGCACGCACATTGTCCACCGTCAGCTCGCAGTCAAGATTGGCGTTTTTAAGCATCTTCAAAAATTCTTTAAAACGGTTCTTGTTTATCGTCGGGACATCGTCGGTAATACTTATTGTCCTTATGTTCGGATATCTTTTTTTTGCCTCGATGATCTGCCTCACGCAAAGTGAGAGGTCTCTTAATCTTACCCTCTTCCCGGCAACCATTTTTACGTTACAGAACGTGCAGTCAAACGGACAACCCCTGCTTAACTGTATCTGGTAGTCGGATAGAAATTCGCTTCCATACGCTATGTCAAGATTAACCGCCGGGATTCCCTCCGGGGAAGGCAGCGTGCAATCTATTGAAACCGGGGTTTTTTCCTTTTTTGCCGTTACCACGAGGTCTTTTATAACATCCTCGGCCTCACCCCTTACCAGATAACTGATGCGGGTGTCGGAGCCAAAGTCGCCGGGAAACATGATAAAATGTGGACCTCCAAGTATTATAGGCGCGTCGGTGGACATAGATATCCTTTCTATCATAGAAAGGCATTCGTTATAAACGTACGTAAATACGGTTATTCCGATTACATCGGGCTTGAAAGTTTCAACCACCTCTTCTATTTCGGGGACTCTGATATTTCCTCTGAGCCCCCTTAAAAAGGCGTAATCCATTACCAGCACTTCATGGCCTTGGCGCTTCAACATACCGCCAAGAAGGGTTTGCCCCATATGAATGCGGCCCACGGTGAAATAATCGTTTTTACCCGGGTTTATAAAAAGAACGCGTTTTTTCATCTGCTCTTCCCGTACCAATCTATCGTCCTTTTTACTCCCTCTTCAAAACCGGTCTTCGCCTCAAAACCGAATTCCGCCTTTGCCTTCGACGTATCGAGCGAGCGGCGCGGCTGGCCGTCGGGTTTCGTGGAATCCCAAACGATATCCCCCTTAAAACCGGTAATACCAACTATAAGAGTTACGAGTTCTTTTATGGATATCTCGAACCCGGCGCCTAAGTTTATTGGCTCGCTTTTATCGTATTTCTCGGAGGCAAGGACTATCCCCTCTGCGCAGTCCTCCACATAAAGAAACTCCCTTGTCGCCTTTCCCGTGCCCCAAACTGTTATCGAAGGCTCGTCCTTTTCCATGGCGTCGACGCATTTTTTTATTAGAGCCGGTATGACGTGAGACGACTTTGGGTCGAAGTTGTCCCTGGGGCCGTAAAGATTTACCGGTAAAAGATATATTGAATTGAACCCATACTGCATCCTGTATGCCTGAGACTGCACAAGGAGCATCTTCTTCGCAAGCCCGTAGGGAGCGTTTGTCTCCTCAGGATAACCGTCCCAGAGATCCTCCTCCTTAAAAGGAACGGGCGTAAACTTGGGGTAGGCGCAGATTGTGCCGAGGGCAACGAATTTTCCCAGCCCGAAGAGCCTTCCCTGTTCCATCATCTGCACGCCCATCATAAGATTTTCGTAAAAAAACTTTCCCGGGTTTTCCCTGTTCGCTCCGATGCCACCGACCCTCGCGGCAAGGTGTATCACGACGTCGGGCTTTGCGTCCTTATAAAGTCTTTTACAGGCCTCGTTCTCGATAAGGTCGTAGTCTTCGCTTTTCGGAATAAAAATATCCTTACAGCCCCGTTGTTTCAGCTTTTCAACGACAAAACTGCCGAGGAACCCCGAACCGCCCGTTACAGTAACGCGCCTTTTTTCCCAAAAACCCATGGCCTAAGCCCTCACTATGTTTTTAGCGTTAATGCCCTTTACCGCGCCCCTTGAATCAACAAGAAGCCTCGATTCCTTGGCAAGCCAGCGATAATCATAAGAGGAATGGTCTGTCACTATGACAACGCAGTCGTATTTCTTTATGGTCTTACCGTCGAGTTTGACGCTCTTCATGTTTAACGTGTGGCCTCTCAGCTTCGGCAATTTCGGCACGTAAGGGTCGTTGTAATCAACCTTCGCGCCCTTGCTTTGCAAAAGCTCTATCACGTGTACGGCAGGCGATTCCCTCATGTCGTCAACGTCTTTTTTATACGCCGCACCCAAGACCAAAACCTTTGAGCCCTTTATCGCAACACCCTTCGAGTTCAAGGCATCCGCCGCCTTTCCTACGACGTAATAAGGCATGGAGGTGTTTATCTCTCCGGCAAGCTCTATAAATCTTGTGGAGAAATCATATTCCCTTGCCTTCCATGTTAGGTAGAAAGGGTCAACAGGTATACAATGGCCGCCAAGCCCGGGGCCCGGATAGAATGCCTGAAAGCCAAAGGGTTTTGTCTTTGCAGCCTCTATAACCTCCCATATATCTATCCCCATCCTGTCGCAGAGCATCTTCAGCTCATTAACAAGCGCTATATTAACGCTGCGGTATATATTCTCAAGGAGTTTAGTCATCTCGGCAGCCTTTGGAGACGAAACCTTTACAACCTTATCCACAATCTTTGAATACAGGGCTTCACCCGCTTGAAGACAATTTGATGTGACTCCTCCAATAATCTTCGGTGTTGTTTTTGTTGTAAAATCCTTGCGTCCCGGGTCTTCCCTTTCCGGAGAAAATACAAGGAAGAAATCTTTGCCGGCCTTTAAGCCTTTTTCGGTAAACAGCGGCAATAGAAGTTCTTCAGTTGTGCCAGGATATGTGGTAGACTCAAGCGACACAAGTTGCCCTTTTCTTAAGTTTTTGGCAATCTCTTTTGCAGTATTCTCCACATACTGCATATCAGGCTCTCTTTTGTCAGTTAATGGTGTAGGAACGCAGATAATGATGGCATTTGCCTCTCTTAATTTAGACATATCTGCCGTAGCTGAAAAAACTTTTTTGGCTGCCAGCCTTTGTATGGTATCAGAAGGGATGTGCTTTATATAAGAATTACCTTGGTTAAGATGACTTACCTTTTGAGGGTCTATATCAAATCCCAACACATTAAAACCCTCTTCGCAGAATCTGATTACTAAAGGCAAGCCCACATAACCAAGGCCGATTATGCCTATTTTGGCAGAGCGTTTGTTAATTTTATCTATGATTTCTTTATAGGCCATACATTTCTCCTTGCGCCATATTTTTCAAGATTTTTTTGTAGATTTGAGTTCTATGATTGTTATAAGGCCATTTATCTCCTCAAATTTTTCTTTAGATATACCGGCCAATTTAATCTCCTCTATTTTCTTAAAGCCTTTGTTTTTCTTGCTATATTCAATAATTGCATAGGCGTCTTTTTCAGATATGCCCGGCAATAATGAAAAATCCTGCATGGATGCCTCATTGATATTGAGTTTTCCAATGCGAACCTTACGAGTATCATCGGCAGAAATAGGCACAACAGTAATAATGAGCAGGCTCAGCGCAAACAATATCTTATTGAACATGCTTAACCAACCCCCTTTGTGTTGCCTCTTAATAGTATTTTTTCAGATGGTACGCCGGCCTTTAAAAGCTCAGAATACAACACTTCTTCTTTTAGAAAGCTGGTAACAATCACCCTATCGCAGCTTATATCCTTTAAATCTTGTATAAGCATTGGCGAATGACCAAAGAATTTCTGCTCGTGCCTTTCAATATCTACTACTGCAACCAGTTCTATATCAAATTCATATAATGTAATATAGGCAATTTCAGCCACCTCGTCAGTGCCGCAAAAAATAACCTTTTTAATATTTTCTTTATGTAGATTGTAGAATAATTTTTGAAAATCTTGCCGTGCATTCCTATAAAGATTTGTAAAGTTCTGGAGGTGATGATAGGTCATACGGGTCTTTTCAATAAAACCTTCCGGCGTAAGATAGTATTTGTATCGTTTTCTTGGAATGGCGGATACGGTGATATAGCCTTTTGAAGCGAGATTTTTTATGTAAGAATTTATAAGGCCAAGGGCAATCCCGAGTTTTTTGCTTAGATCGCGTTGTGTTATTTCATCATTTTTGGATATTTCATCAAGAAGGAGAAACGAACGATAATCATCTGCCTGATGGTTTTTATTGTTCATGTTATGAACAATAACATAATGCCATAAAATCTGTCAAGGGATTTGTTCATAATATGAACAGCCTGATTATAGGCTAAATAAGTATGCTTTTTGTTTGATATATTTATATCGCTCCTCTTATTTTATACCATGTTAGTCCCATATATTCATAAAGGGCTGTGGATGATTTTTCCAGATTTTCAGCATGAGGGATAAATGAATAGAATGTAATCTTTTTTTGTCCGCTTTTATAGTCTGTTGGTGCAGGGATAACATTCATACCAATTTTCTTAAACATTGCTACAGACCTTTTCATATGAAAGGCAGAGGTGACAAGGATTACACTCCTGTTTTCAACAATGCCTTTTAAGGCCTTGACACTCTCTACAGTGTTCTTTGAGCAGCCCTCAACAACAATATCTTTTTCTGATATGCCTAATGATATAGCCACATCTTTCATGGCATTTGCCTCGGATATATCTGGTGATTCAGGATCGCCGCTGCCGCCGGATATAACAAGGGCAGCATCCGGAATTTGACGATAAAGGATTATTCCATGAATGAGCCTTGCAAGGGAGGCTCTGGAAGGCGCTGGCCGTATATTAAGCCAGACGAGGTCTACTGCCCCCCCTGTCAGTACTACTATTGTTATTTTTTCTTTATTATGCAAGTTTAGGGAGACTTTGGATAAGGGAGGGAAGCTTGATTCTAACGGTTTTATGAGTGCGTCAGACACCGGTCTTATACTCAGGAGATATGAGGTTAGCAGCGCTACGAAGATGAATATCTTCCCCATTTGGGAATATCTTTTTGTTATTGCAAACAGAAACCCAATGAGTAATATCAATATCAAGCTGGAAGGCGGCAAAAGGAGGAATAAGATGACCTTGGTTATTATAAAGGTATTCATTGGCAGTAGTTGCGTTTTGTGTGATAATACTGCAAGAGATTCAAGCAAAAAAATATAAGAGAGTCAATAAAAAATCTTCAGCAGGATATAATAGGGCTTATACAAAGCGTAACTTATATCAAGTGTTGACAGGTAAACTTTTTATCCCTATAATTGGGTTAGCCCGAAAAATGCATTTGGTTTTTATTTTTCGGGACAACCGCAAGATTTTGCTCAAAGACAAGGAAAGGCAGGCTGGACAAAACGGAGCATACTCCTTTACGTATGTGAGTATTTGGACAGCCTGATTTGACGCAGTATTTGACAAAATATTGCGGTTGCCTAAAAATGCAACTGCATTTTTGGGTTAACAGGCTGTTGAAAAAGGCATCAACAGCCTTGATTACACAGATTAGGAAAAACGATTACACAGATATTTCAATGGGTTTTAATCTGTGAAATCTAATCTTTTATCCGTGTAATCGGAGTTTGTTGAGTTTTTCAACAAACTGTTAATAGGTAAGGAAAAAACTCAAAAGAAGCGGCGTGAACTCCGTTAGAACTCACCATTGTCCAAAAATATTTGCTTGCCGAAATATGGCGCTTCTCACGGGTGAACCTTCTAATGCTAATGAGGTGAAAGGAGGTCTAACAGAGTGAAGATAAGAGTCCAGATGGGTTATAAGTTTATTATCGGGTTTTTGTTTGTTGTTGGAACAGCCGCATTTGCTCCCCGAATTGTTCAAAAATTTGATATTGTGGAGTGGTTAAGGGAGCCGCTGAGCTTCTTAATGGCCATCGTTATCGGGCTGATACTGGGCGCCATTTTTAGCAGAAGCCTTACAAAGGGTTTTAGCGAACTTACTGAATTAGCAAACGATATAAGCGGCGGCGACCTTACAAGACCGGATGGCATAGGCGCCAATGGCAAATTAGTTGAAGATGAGTCTACTGAACTTGCCTTAGCCTTAAACACTATGCTCAAAAGTCTTAAAGGTCTTGTAGGTCACATAAAAGATGCCTCAACAAATCTCTATGAGGCTGCTGAAACATTGAATACCGTGGTAACAAAAGGACATAAGACTACGGAAGATATAAGCAACGGCACTGCAAAGATATTTGAAGGCGCTTTGGAGCAGGCTGGGCATCTGGAAAATGCCTCAAAGACAGTAAGGGATATGGCAAAGATGTCTGATGAGGTGTCTGAAAAGGTAACTGATATGGCAGCAGCGGCGTCTCAAACAAGGTCTGTTGTTCAAAAAAGCGTTGTTATATCTACATCTGCGCTGAAAAAGATGGAATCCCTTCTTCAAGGTGTGGATTATACAAAGGATATGGTTGTCAGCCTTGAAGAAAAGATAAATAATATCCCGAAGATACTGGATGTAATTACCCATATAGCAAGGCAGACAGACCTGCTTGCCCTGAATGCAACCATAGAGGCATCTAAGGCAGGCGAGCATGGCAGAGGTTTTGCGATAGTTGCAGAGGAGGTGCGTAGATTTGCCGACAATACCAATCATTCTGTAGCAGATGTTGCTTTAATAATCAAAGAAATAAAGGGAGAGGTGGAGCGATTGGTAAACTCTGCGTCAGAGAGCGCAACCTTTACTCATGAAGGGCGGGAGGATATCAATAGAGTGCGGGGGACGTTAGATGAAATTGGCGCATTTACATCAGAGGTTGCAGATAAGGCAGGAACTGTTCTTGCTCTTACCCAGAGGCAAAAAGAGGGGGCAGAAACATCAGCCAAACTGACAGACCAGATTGCAGGCATAGCGAGAGAAAGCGTCTCAGTTACCGAAGAGGTAGATAAGGTGGTTGATGATCACAGGGCATCAATGGAAGAATTAGTTTCCTCTGCCAAAAGGCTGTCAGAGCTTTCCGGGGAATTAGATAAAGTAGTTGCACATTTTAAAGTAGATAAAAGTGAGGTTGCCATTTTCCCTCAGGATGAAGCTGAGAAATTATACACAACGACATAAATAGAGCAGCATACAGAGCGTCAGAACACAGCAGACCAAGGCGCGACGAAAGCGAGGAGCAACGCAGGTATGCGAAGTTATGGCGCTCTGCATAACGTTAACAGAAAAGACTGTATGACTCTTCCAACTGCCATTAAAGAAAATGACAAACTGCTTATGGATATAGGCAGAGAAACATTTGCTGTAGAGGCAAATATGGTAGTTGGAATTGTAGAGGCGAACCGATTACATCTCCTGCCATCTATTCATGCTGCCTTGCCTTCAGAAAAGCGGAGGCTTATTAAAGGGGTTATAACGCAGCGCGGTGAGGTTATAATTGTAATTGGCCTTGAAAATTTACTTGGGCTGCCGCCGGCTCAGGAAGAAAGGCCGTATAAAATCGCAATTATCAAAAAGGATGCTGCAACCCTCGGCATATATGTTGGCAAACGAGAGCTGTCTTTCCTTTGGAAGGAAGAGCTTGCTAATCTTGAATTTAAGCCGTCAAATGAAAATTACACCCTCGGCTTTATTGATCTCTCTGGGAAAAAGATACGGCTGCTTGACTGGCAGACTATAATGGAAGAAATACAGAAGGCAATAAGCAGTAGGTAGTGAGGAGTATGCAGTAACTGCCTGCTGCATAGCGCCTGCTTCCTACCATCTTTTTTTATGGACACATCCCAATATAAAGCGCTCTTCCTTCAAGAAACAGAAGAACATCTGCAGGGAATCAGCACAGAATTGCTCCATTTGGAGCAAAAACCTGATGACACTGCTATCGTAGATAACCTCTTCAGGCATTTTCACTCAATCAAGGGAATGGCAGCATCAATGGGGTATGAAAATCTGGCGTCCTTTAGCCATAAACTGGAAGATGTCTTGGATGCCGTAAGAAAAAAAAGAATAGCCCTAAGCCAGCAAATTATAGATATGTTTATCAACGGTTCAGACACCCTGCGGGTATTTGTAAAAATGATTGAAGAGGATAAGCCGCTTAATGTTGATACCGGTCAAATACTCTCAAGGGTTAAGGCCATTTTAACTGAGGAAAAGGAAACTTCTTCAAGCAATTCACAACAGGCCTCAGTTCCAATCTCTGCCGCAAAGCTCAGCCTTCCCACGGTCATGAAGGTGGAGGGTAAGGTCTTTGATAATCTTATGGGTACCGTAGGAGAGCTTTTTACAGTCGGCTCTCACCTCAAGGAGCTTGCATCACATTCTTATCCTGCGGAATTTCAGGAGGCTGTGCATCTGCTCGGCAGGACCATAGAAAGCCTCAATCATGCAGTTATAACAGCCAGAATGATACCCTTTGAAGACCTGACCCAGAATTTGCCGCGTATAGTAAGAGATATGTGCAGAAAGGGAGGAAAGGATGTAGAGTTGATAATACAAGGCAGCGATGTAAGGCTTGACAGGGCTGTGTTGGAGCACATAACTGACCCGCTTGTCCATATTATAAGAAATGCTGTTGACCATGGCATAGAAACACCGGAAGAGAGACAGCGGGTGGGCAAATCTTCAAAGGGGCGCATAACTATTGCTGTCGCCAGGCAAAGAGACAATATATTAATAGAAATAATAGATGATGGGAAAGGGATAGATATTAATACAGTAAAAGAAAAGGCTAAAAAATTCGGGTTTCCTGAAGATAGATTAAACGGTATGTCAGACAAAGAGCTTCTCATGCTTGTTTGCATACCTGGGTTAAGCCTGGCAAAAGAGGTTACAGAGACATCAGGCAGGGGGGTGGGTATGGATGTTGTAAAAGGAAACATTGAATCAATAGGCGGAAGGGTGGAGATAGATTCTTATCCAAGCAAAGGCACAAAGATTATTCTTGAGCTGCCCGTAACGATATCTATAATAAAAGTCCTCTTGGTGTCTCTTGGCGAAGAGCTTTTTGCCTTGCCCATATCAAAGGTGATGAAGGTGATGGATTTAAATAAGAATGAAATAAAAAATGGCAGGCCTAAACCTTATTTTATATATAACGATGCAGAAGTGCCGCTTGTAGATTTGAGGGGCGCCTTGAGGATACCGGCTATCGCAGAGAGAGATATTATTCCCACCATTATCATTGATGTAAAGGATAAATTATCAGGGATAATGGTTGATGATTTTGAAGGTGAGATAGATGCATACATAAGGCCGCTGTCCCAGCCCATGACACGAATGCATGGCATTATAGGTGTTACTGTGCTTGGAGATGGGAGACCCGTATTTTTGATTGACCCTGCGGCGCTTATTGCTTGAGGTTGGAGGGAGGAGGACAAAGGCAAAAGAAGTTGGAGGTCTGAGGTTTGAGGCAGAAACATTTGCCTCCAACCTCTATCCTCCAACCTCTAACTTTATCTTTCGGCCTCAAACCTCATACCTCTATACTAACGGCAATAAATAACTTGACGTAGGGCAGGGCTTTAGCCCTGCAAATAAGCAAGCCTAAAGGCTTGCCCTACAAGTTATTTATTGCTTTCGCTATAACATTTCCAACATATGAATATTGAAATATTAAAAAAACTCATAACTGACATAAAAAGGGGGAAGGTAGACACTCATGGTGCGTTGGAGGCATTAAAAACGCTCCCTTTTGAGGAGATGGGTTTTGCCACTTTGGACACCCATCGTTCCTTGCGGCAAGGATTTCCAGAGGTTATACTCGGCCAGGGGAAAAGTTCTACGCAAATTGCAGGCATAGTAAAAAAAATGAAGGAGAGAAAAGAGAATATCCTTGTAACGCGTGTAGATGAGGCGAAGGCTAAAGCCATAAAAAGGGCTTTCCCCAAGGCGGCATATAATGAAATTGCAAATACTATATTTATTAAATCCCATCCAATAGAAATAATCGGCAAAGGCGCTATTCTGGTTATCTGCGCCGGAACTTCAGATACACCTGTGGCAGAAGAAGCTGCTGTAACAGCCGAGGCAATGGGCAACAAGGTGGAAAGGCTCTACGATGTCGGCGTTGCGGGTATTCACAGACTGCTTCACAAGAAGGAAAAGCTTTTTGCAGCAAATGTCCTTGTTGTTGTTGCCGGCATGGAAGGTGCGCTGCCCTCTGTAGTGGGCGGCCTTGTTTCAAGACCTGTTATTGCTGTCCCGACCAGTATTGGCTATGGCGCAAACCTCGGCGGCCTTACCACACTTCTGGCCATGTTAAATTCATGCGCAGCCGGAGTTACCGTTGTTAATATAGATAACGGGTTTGGGGCTGGGTATGCGGCAAGTTTAATAAATAGATAAACCCGAAAAATGCATTTGGTTTTTATTTTTCGGGGCAAACGCAAGATTTGAGCCGAAGACAAGGAAAAACTGGCTGGACAAAACGGAGCATACTGTTTTAAGTATGTGAGTATTTGGACAGCCGGTTCGCCTTTGGCGGATGACGCAGTATTTGGCCAAAGATTGCGTTTGCCAAAAAATGCAACTGCATTTTTTGGGTAAAAGACAGGCAAGGGGTTATGGGCAATAGGCTATAGGTTTTCCTATCATCTCTCGCCCATTGCCTATATCCTGTAATTATATGTTTTCCCGGCGAAATTTTATTAGTCTGATTTTGTTCTTCCTCTTTTTATGGAATAAGTCTGCAATGGCGCAAATCTTTTTCAAACCCAAAAAGAAATCCCTGCCAAGGCTCTGTGAAAATCTCTTTACAGAAGGAAATTATACCCTAATAGGCGTAGCCGGCGGCAGTGATGTAAAAGGCATGATTAAAGATGCCGTTTCCCTCATAGGCGGTTTTGAGAAACTGAATATAAAGGGTAAAATAGCGCTTGTAAAACCGAATGTAGTCTCAGGAGAGCCTCATCCTGCAACAACCAATCCGCAGGTTGTAGGCGCTGTAGTTAAACTCCTCTATGAGTATGGTGCGGCCAAGATTTATGTGGGAGATATGTCTGCCTTGGCAACACTATCTACTCTAAGGAATATGAAAAACAATGGAATAAAAAAGGCTGCTGAAGAGAATGGGGCAGAGGTCATCATCTTTGAGGATTATGCATGGATAGAGGTTGAACTTCCCCGCAATCAATATATCAAGACAGCCTATGTTACCGAGTGGCTCTATAAGACCGATATTATAATCAATCTTCCAGTCATAAAGACGCACAGGTCTGCCTCCTATTCCATAACCCTCAAAAATTTTATCGGTTGCACCCATCTTAAGCAAAGGCCTTACCTTATAGATTCAAGCCACTGGGAAGAGATAGTGGCAGAGTTTAATGTTGCTTATGCGCCAGACCTTAATATCGTTGACGGCACGGTATCTATGATAGAAGGCGGGCCATGGGAAGGGACGGCTGCAAATACAAACCTTATCATTGCAAGCGGCGATAGGGTGGCTGCTGACGCAGTAGGTCTCGGCATAATAAAGTCATTTGGCAAATGGAAGATGGTTGCAGAAAAGGATATATGGGAACAAAAACAGATTGCAACTGCTGTTAGCCGTGGAATAGGCAGCGGCAAAAATAATATCAAGCTTTTGGAAGGCAGAGGGGATGAAAAATTTAAAGAGCTGATGAAAAAAGTTAGGGAGAATACAGGATTGTAAACTGTTAAAAGCCGATTTTCACAGTTTACCGTTCACGGTTATCAAAACAACTTGGTGCCGAAGGGGGAACTCTAACCCCCACAGGCTTTCACCCATCTCTTTTCCTATTTTGTCAATATCAGGCAATAAGCAATCCGATTCGGAAGGCGCTACTCATCACGCTGAACGCGAACCTTTGAAGCGTCGCCTATGCGCGCCCGAACCTTGGGTTGCAGGGCGGGATTTATGCCGTGCATGAGAAGGCGCGCCTGTCTTTTTTGCGGCTGGCCGGAAAGCCGGCCTTGCCATCGAATGTTCCTTATGGGGCGCAGGGGCTTTGTAGTTGAAGTTTTCGATAGTCCGACGTTCAAGCTGGGAACGAAGGACTTTTTCTATGGTGCGAACCATTGCCGTGTCCTCTGATGTCACAAGGGTGAAGGCGTCGCCGCTTCTGGCAGCGCGGCCTGTCCTGCCTATGCGGTGGATGTATGCCTCGGCTGTATTGGGTATATCAAAGTTTATGACATGAGAAATCTGCGAGACATCTATGCCGCGCGCGGCAATATCTGTCGCAACCAATATCTGGAATGTGCCGTCGCGAAACCCGTCCAAAGCCGCCTGGCGCCGGTATTGGGAAAGGTTCCCTTGAAGCGAGGCCGCTTTGTAACCAGCCTTGCCGAGCTGTTCTCCGAGACGCTTGGCACGGTGTTTGGTGCGGGTAAAGACCAGCACCGATTCGGTATCCGTATGATGCAACAACTCAAGGAGCAGACCGGTTTTGAGATGCTCTGAAACAGGGTAGATTGCATGGCTCACGGTAACCGCAGGAGAACCGCTCCCCACCTGCACGGTAACCGGATTGCGAAGCGTTTCGTGGGCAAGACGTTTTATCTCTTCTGGCATGGTGGCCGAGAAGAGGAGGGTCTGCCGCTCACTGGGGAGCCGTTTAAG
>MGRL01000068.1 GCA_001798165.1 Deltaproteobacteria bacterium RIFCSPHIGHO2_02_FULL_43_33 | reverse complement strand
TTGTGAGGCATGTCACGGGCCAATGAGTAAACACCTCACCGCCAGCCGAAAAGCAGAATATCGTATATCATTAAAAAAAGACGGGCCCCTGACGCCGCAGCAGAGAAACTCTGTCTGTCTACAGTGCCATGAAAAGGGTATACGAATGCACTGGCAGGGCAGTCCGCATGAGATGAGCGGAGTGGGGTGCAGCAACTGTCATTATATCAGCGAGCGCAGGTCAGAGAAAAATCTCTTTATAACTGAAGATCCTAAAAAGGCATGCTTCCAGTGCCATAAAGAACGCCGCGCCCAGCTCCAGAGGTCTTCCCACATGCCTTTACGGGAAGGGAAGATGGATTGCGCCAGTTGCCATAATCCGCACGGGGGGCCTGGGCCAAGCCTTTTAAAAACAGCCTCAGTAAATGAGACTTGTTATACCTGTCATGCAGAAAAACGCGGGCCTATGCTCTGGGAACATGCGCCTGTCAGGGAAAACTGCGCAAACTGTCATGACCCACATGGCTCTAATTATCCGACTCTTCTAAAAGTGAAGGTGCCATACCTGTGCCAGCAATGTCACTCAAATGAGTGGCATCCAAGCGACCTTTACAGCGGCAGTGACCTGCCTGACAAAACAGCAAGTCCGAAACGGCAACTTATCGGCAAGGGCTGCCTCAACTGCCATGGCCTGATACATGGTTCTAATCATCCGTCAGGTGCAAAGTTTCAGAGGTAAAATATGTTATGTATGGCATGGATAAAAAATGAGAGAGGAGATTGGAATATGCTGATAAAGAAAATCTTAGTTATGTTTATGCTCTTTATGGCTGCCTTGGCTGTTCTTTCTGTAAAGTCTCAGGCAGAAGACGGTTTGGAAGGGAGCGTTACCATCGGCGGCGCAGCAGTAGACCTTGACGGCAAGTCGTTTAAATACGGCGAATACACAGGCATAAAGGATAATGGCGCATACTTTGCAGGCGATGCTGATTTAAGCTATAACATGAATGCCTGGTATTTAGATTTTAGAACTAAGAATGTCGGTCTTGATAATAGAAGTCTTTATCTTGAAGAAGGCGTATACGGAAGATATAAGTTCTTTCTGGGCTATGATGAACTTCCAAAGCTTATCTCAAACAACAGCAAGACGCCGTTTATCGGCGAAGGGAGCACAAATCTTACCCTCCCTTCAGGTTTTGTAAGAGGGTCTACAGCTGCGCTTATGACAAGCTTAGGCAGCAACAGGCATGATATTGAGTTGGAGACCCAGAGAAAGAGCGGAGAAGCAGGGTTCTCAGGAACTATTGGGGATGCAGATTTCAAGGTATCATTTAAAAGAGAAACAAAGGAAGGGACAAAATCCATAGGTTCGCCGCTTGGCATAGATGGCGGGACTACGAGGGGTGTTGTTTTGCCGGAGCCTGTTGACTACACTACTGATGAGCTCAGGGCATCACTCGCATACACAGGCGAGACAGCGCAGATACAGTTTGATTATTATCTATCCGCTTTTGACAATGCCAAAGAATCCATCACATGGGATAACCCGTTTTACTTTACCGGCACAGGCTATACGCTGGCGCAGAATCCAACAACTGCCAAAACATCCCTCCCCCCTGATAATCAGCATCAGAGGGTCAGCCTGTCCGGCGGGATAAATCTGCCGTTGGCTACAAGGATATCAGCGATTGCAGAATATGGAATCATGGAGCAGGATGAGATTCTTTTACCCTATTCAAATAATCCTAACACCACTATCACAGCCGCCCTGCCCAGAAACACTGCAGATGCAGAGATAGATACAACTCACATTGGGCTTAATATATCATCCAGACTGATATCCAGGCTGGGCATAAGTGCCAGATACAGATACTATTCAACCGACAATGCCACGCAACGAACCCTGTTCCAGTATGTTAAGAACGATACCGGCGGCGCTGCGCAGGCCGGCCTCAATAGCAACTGGGCAGCCTACAACCTGCCCTATGATTCTACGCAGAACCAGGTAAAGGTAGACGCATCCTACTATCTGTTCAGCGGCGCTGCCTTAAAAATAGGATATGACCATGACATTGTTGACAGAAACTACAGGGAGGTAGAAACAACAAAAGAGAATACCTACAGGGCGAGATTAAATTCCAGCCTTTCTTCGTTTGCCTCAGCAGGGATGAACTATTCTTATGCGGAGAGGAGGGGCGGCCAGTATGAGGAATCAAGGCTATATGACG
This sequence comes from Deltaproteobacteria bacterium RIFCSPHIGHO2_02_FULL_43_33, assembly GCA_001798165.1. Taxonomy (GTDB): domain Bacteria; phylum Desulfobacterota; class GWC2-55-46; order UBA9637; family UBA9637; genus UBA10170. The sequence goes on along the minus strand of MGRL01000068.1, from coordinate 10,857 downwards.
CCATGCACACACAGGAATATATCAACACGGTTGCGGCAAATCTCCGGTTTGACAACCTTCCGGACTTAAGAAAATTTGACATTGCAAACAGGGACAGGACAAAGTATGGGGCTGATATAAGCTTTTTTATGACACCCAATACAACAGTCGGGCTTTACTATAACTATATGCTGGACGATTATTATGAATCGCTGTTTGGGCTGCAAAAAAGCGAGAACAAGAGCTATACCGTTGATGCGACATACACCCCTGCGGAATTCATCTCTACCTATGCTTATTGCACGAGAGAGGAGCTTAAGTCCAGGCAGGCAAGCAGGGACTACACAACTGTTGGGGGCGAGTATGCGCAGTCTATAAACATAAACAATAACTGGCGGGCAGACCATGACGAAGATATAAATACAATTGGAGTGGGGGTGAATCTCGGTTTTATGGAGAACAAACTTACTATAGGGGCTGATTATGCATATTCTGAGTCAACAGGCACGATAAAATTCTTGGCAGGCAGCGGTACCAATGTTGCTGGTGGTGCTGGATATAGAGACATGCCTGAGTTACAAACAAAGCTGCAAACAGTCAACACATCAGCCAAATATAAATTTACCAAGAACGTTGCTGTTGGCTTAGGTTATCAATATGAAAACTATAAATCAGATGACTGGGCAACAGACGGCGTTGACCCTGCATCTGCAACAGCAGTAAATGTGCTGACGCTCAGCGGTTCTGTCCCTGATTATGAAGCGCATACCGGCATGATATTTGTTACCTACAACTTTGGCATATAAAAAACCTCCACATCTTTAATAGATATAAATGTGGAGGTTTTGTTATATCTCTATTATCATCGGCAGTATGACAGGCCTTCTTTCAAGAGTCTTATTAAAAAAACGTCTCAGGGCCTTTCTTATCTCTTCTTTGACCTCCAGCCAGTCTGTCTTTGCCTCAATATTTATAGTGCCAAGCACGGCCATGACAACATTTTTAGCTCCCCCAATAAGTTCAGCAGACTCCTCTTCAAATATAAGCCCCCTGGTAATAATGTCAGGGCCGTAGATAACCTCTCCTGTTTTTTCATTGAGCGCAAGAATAGCGATTACCATGCCGTCCTGCGAAAGATGCTTCCTGTCTTTCAGCACCACATCGCCTACATCCCCTACGCCTTTGCCGTCTACAAAAACCTTGCCGGATTCCGTCTTTTCTCTGATAGCAGCGCCGCTTTCCGTAATCTCTACAACATCGCCGTCTTCTGCAAGTATGATGTTTTCTTTTTTCACTCCTACCCTTTCTGCAAGCTGGCTGTGTTTTACCAGGTGTCTGTATTCGCCGTGTATAGGAATGAAATATTTGGGCTTGACCATGTTGAGCATTATCTTAAGCTCTTCCTGACTTGCATGGCCTGATACATGTATCTCGGAGACCTTTTCATATATAACCTCTGCCCCTCGCCTGTAGAGGTGGTTCATCATATTTGAGATTGCCTTTTCATGTCCTGGTATAAACTTAGAAGACAGGATAACCGTGTCGCCCTTGCGAATCTTTATCTGCTTGTGGTCATCCATTGCCATCCTTGTTAAGGCGCTCATCGGCTCTCCCTGACTCCCTGTTGTCAAAAGCACTGCCCTCTGCGGCGGGAGATTATCAAGTTCTCTCAAGTCAATGATAAGCCCGTCCGGCATCTTGAGATAGCCAAGCTCTCGCGCTATTCCCACATTAGCAACCATACTCCTGCCGTTCAGCATAACCTTTCTGCCAAACTTCTCTGCTACATTGATAACCTGCTGAATCCTATGAATGTTGGATGAGAATGCTGCAACGATTATCCGCCCGCTGCTTGCAGAGAATATCTCCTCAAAGGTCTTCCCTATCTCCTTTTCTGACATGGTATAGCCTTCTTTCTCAACATTTGTAGAGTCAGAAAGAAGAAGCAACACGCCCTTTTCGCCATATTCTGAAAATCTGGCGTAGTCCAATATCTCGCCATCAACCGGCGTTTGGTCAAGTTTAAAATCTCCCGTGTGGATGACAACGCCGACCGGGGTTTTTATTGCCAGAGCCACGCCGTCGGCAATGGAATGGCTCACCCTTATAAATTCAATGTCGAACGGGCCGATTGAAACATTTCCCCGCGGCTTAACGGTGATAAACTCCGTTTCCTTATCAAGATTGAATTCTTTAAGTTTTTCCTTGATAAGTCCAAGGGTGAGAGCTGTTCCATATATCGGCGTCTTTATATCCCGCAGGACAAAAGGCAGCGCTCCGGTGTGATCTTCATGGCCGTGGGTTATGAGAAAGGCCTTAACTTTTTCTCTGTTTTTTTTGAGGTAGGTTATATCCGGAATTACAATATCTATTCCCAGCATGTAGTCTTCAGGAAACATGAGACCGCAGTCTACGATGATTATGGAATCATCATACTCAACAAGCATCATATTGAGTCCGATTTCGCCGAGACCGCCGAGCGGTATTATGCGGAGAGGATTTTGCGTAGAAATATTCATTGTTCGCTAAAGATACCATAAGAAAAATGAGGCGTCAAAAACTATCTTTTGGAGGATAGGCAGAACAGGGGGCAGGGGGAGGAAATATCTTGCCTTGTATAATACCTGTATTATGTGATATAGAGGCTGTTATTTAAGTACTATGAGTTTTAAATGGAGGTAACAATATGAAGAAGATATTGCTGCTTGCTATTGTAATGGTTGTGCAGGCGATGATTCTCCTCTGCTATAATGCTTATGCTGGAAAATCTGATAAAGAGGCTGAAAGGATACAGCAGGTACAGGTTGTTTTTCAAGAGGTAGTTGACTTATGGTATGAGCAGAAGTTTGACGAACTATATACACGTTTTGCCTATAAGCAAAGCGGTAAGATATCAAAAGAAAAGTTTATAAACCGCATGATGACAGAGAAAAAAAGGCTTGCGTGCTGCTGGCAAAAGATTCAGGATGTAAAGGTTAAATTATCTTCTTCCAGCCAGGCAACGGTATATGCAAAATTTGGTTTTGAAAATCAATCCGATGATGTAGTTTATGTTGCAGCTGAAGTGCCGCTCTATCTCAAGGATGATAATTGGAAGATTAAGGCGCAGGACATATTGTCCGCTGCCCCTGATTTAGCTAAGCACAAATTAAAGAAGAAAAAGTAAAGAATTATAATTCAAGGTTTGGATCCAAATCGTAGGTTAGCTGTTCTTCTACAAACTTTCTCAGGCCGAGCTGAAGCTCCTTATCTACATTGGAAAATTGGATGCATATGCCCGGCTCTATAAACTGATCTCTATTAAACTCCACTACATAGATGACAGTCCCTTCAAGTTCAACAGGTTTTTCACTGGGCAGATCCATAGAAATAGCGACCTTTGTCCCAATAGGGATTGGTTTTACTGTCCTTATAAAAACCCCTTTCTCTGAAAGGGTGCTTGCAAAAGATACCCTTTTGGTATTTTGATAGGTAATAATTGCCTTAAATATAATCCTTGCCCTCACATTTTCCCTTGGTTTTTTTTCTGTTAACTTCTGAATAACCTGATAAAGCGCTGTAGGGCTGACCGGTTTGAAGAAATATGCAGATGCCCCTCTTACAAGAGACTCCTCCATGGTTTTTGCATCTGTCTTGTCTCCCATCATAACAACAGGCGTCCCCTTTAATTTGGCGTCTCTTTTAATATACCCCAGACATGTGGCGCTGCCCATCTCAGGGAGCTTTATTCCCATAAGCACTATATCAGGATTAAAGGCAACCATCTTTTTCATTACATCAGCGCAGTTTGCTGCTGTAACTACAGAGTAATCCAACCTCTTTAAAAGAATAGAAAGACGCATAGTGCTTGCATGATTATCATCTGCTACAAGCACTGTTTTGGGGGTGGTAAACACAGCAAGGCCTCTCCTTTCATTAACTCGAAAAATGCAATTTGGTTTTTATTTTTCGGGGCAAACGCAAGATTTGAGCCAAAGACAAGGAAAAGCTGGCTGGACAAAACGGAGCATACTGTTTTAAGTATGTGAGTATTTGGACAGCCGGCTTTGACGCAGTATTTGGCCAAAGATTGCGTTTGTCAGAAAATGCTATTGCATTTTCTGGGTTAAACGTGAATTATGCGCTATTTCCCCTTCATGAACATACTTATCAAATCAATCGGCAGCGGAAATATAATGGTTGAATTTTTCTCTGTAGCTATCTCCGTCAATGTCTGGAGATAGCGAAGCTGCAAGGCTGTTGGGTTCTGGCTTACAAGATTTGCGGCATCAAGTATCTTCTGTGCCGCATTGAATTCACCCTCTGCATGGAGAAGTTTTGCCCTCTTTTCACGCTCTGCCTCTGCCTGCTTTGCCATTGCCCGCTTCATCTCATCAGGCAGGTCTATTCCCTTCAATTCTACCAGACTAACCTTAATGCCCCACGGCTCGGTCTGTCTGTCTAAAATCTCCTGCAACTGCTTATTTACCTTCTCCCTTGCCGAAAGTAGCTCATCCATCTCACCCTGGCCGCACACGCTCCTCAAGGTTGTCTGGGCAAGCTGAGATGTTGCGTAGAGATAATTTTCAACAGCAATAATTGCCTTTTCAGGCGCCATAACCCTGAAGTATATGACTGCATTTACCTTGATGGTAACATTGTCCCGCGTGATAACATCCTGCGGCGGAACATCAAGGGTAACCGTCCTCAGGCTTATCTTTATCATCTTCTGGATGCCGGGAAATATCAGGACAAGCCCCGGCCCTTTTACCTTCTGGTATCTTCCGAGGAAGAATACAACACCCCTTTCATATTCCGGTAGGATGTTTATGGCATTAAAAAGTATAAACAGAATTATACCGATTAAAACCAACGTCCCTGTGCCGATTCCTAAAATCATAAGACCTCCTTTTTTAAAGTGTCAGAGCATCAAAGAGTCAGAGAGTCAGAGTTTAGATGATTAGTTTTTGCCTTAACGCTTTGACCCTATGACCCTTTGACGCTTTGTCACTATATTCTTACTACCTTTAATTTTAGTCCCTTCACATCCAACACCTTCACCTTTTCCCCTTCCTTTATCTGCTCATCGCTCCATGCGTCCCAGTATTCGCCGTCAATAAAAACCTTTCCCTCATTTGCAATATCCGTATTGGCAACACCAATCTCATCAATAAGGCCTTCCATTCCGCTTACCGGCTTCTTATGCCTTATTTTTAGGCCGTAATACATGGCTCCCAGGAACAGAGCCGTGATAGTCACAACCGTGGGCAGCACAACCCAAAGCGAAAGCCTCATAAACGGCAGCGGCGATTCAAAGAGCATGAGCGAGCCTATTGTAAGGGCAATAATGCCTGCAACTGTCAGAAGGCCGTAGCTTGTAACCTTTATCTCTGCTATAAAGAAAAGCGCGGCAAGGCCGATTAAGAGAAGTCCCGCATAATTTACAGAAAGAGTCTGAAACGCATAAAATGCAAGGACAAGGCATATTGCGCCCACAACCCCGGGCAGGATTAGCCCCGGATTTGAAAGCTCAAAATAAAGACCGATAAGCCCTATCATCATCAGGATATACGCCACATTCGGGTTTGTTATGGCATTGAGTATGCGATATCTAAGCCCCATTTCTACTTCTTTAACCTCGGCCTTTGCTGTTTTTAAAACCTTTTCGCCGGAAATCATTTCCACCTTTCTGCCGTCTATTGCCTCAAACAGGGTCTTTTTATCCTGCGCTATCAAATCAATGACCTTGAGTTTTAACGCCTCTTCAGCAGTTATATTTTCACTCTTTCTTACAGCCTTTTCAGCCCATTCTGCATTCCGATGCCTCTTTGCAGCAATGCCCTTTATATACGCAACTGCGTCATTTTCAACCTTTTTCATCATGGTCTCGTCCATCTTTTCTCCGCCCATTGCAACAGGATGCGCGGAGCCGATGTTTGTGCCGGGTGCCATTGCCGCAACATGCGCGGCGTATGTTATGAATACGCCGGCAGACGCAGCCCTTGAGCCGGCAGGGGCAACATACACTATAATTGGGACATCTGAGGAAAGGATTGCCTTCACAATATCTCTCATGGACAAATCCAGGCCACCGGGTGTGTCAAGCTGAATCACAACCGCCTCTGCATTCTCTTTTACGGCATCCTGTATGCCCTTTACAATAAACTCCGACATTACGGGATTGACAATGCCGTCAACAGTAAGATAATGGATATTACCGGCAAATACAGAAGACGAAACAGAGATGAAAAACAATAATAAAATTAGATGTTTCTTCATACGGTGTATTTATATCAGAGATTCATATAGGTTGCAACAATTTCCCTGAAATCCTGTTTCCTCGCAATCCTCAATTGGATTCCGGGCGGATTTTGGACGGTTGCTCTCCTCATATCAGAAGCCATACTTTAACTCCTTACAACAACGCAGAGATAAGTTTAATGTTGAATATCTGTGTCTAATATGTATAATTTACATATGAGGTTTGAGTGGGATGAGAAGAAGGGCAAATCAAATCTGAAAAAGCATGGGATAGATTTTGAAACTGCAAAGGCCTTATGGCTGGATGATAACCGTGTCGAAATCCATGCCCCTCATCCAATAGAAGACAGAAATATCATCATCGGAAAGCTGGATGGTAAATTGTGGACTGCAATATACACCATGCGTGGTGATACTGCCCGAATTATTTCAGTAAGACGTTCAAGAACAAAGGAGGCAAGGCTTTATGAAGAAGATAACGTCGGCTAAAAACAGTGCGGAATTTGATCGCCGCTTTGATTCCGGAGAGGATATTCACGACCTCATAGATATGACAAAAGCCGCGATCACTCGTTATGGCAAGAAGGTGCGCATTACCCTGGATGTTGCGGATTCGTTGGTTAAGGACATAGACGAGATTAGAAAAGAGATAGGTGTTGACCGCGGCGCCCTGATAAAGGTCTGGCTGCATGAAAGGGTGAAGCAGGAGAAAGCGGCTGGGGAATGAATCAGGACATCAGAACATCAAAAAGCAAGACCTGATACACCGGTTCTCCCCTTAATTCAAGCGGAATTGCTCTTTGGGTGTAATTGCAGGAGTAAATAAAACAACAGCAAAAAGCAAGACCCTCATTCCACACTCCCTTAAAAAAACTTAGGGGCAGGTTGAGATGATGAAGCCATTGACAGAAAAAGAAAAGAGAGAAATGTTGGGTGTTGCCTTTCAATTAAACAGAGACGGGCATACAAGACTTTTAAAAGAACAGATCCAGAGGAGGTTATTGTGAAAAAGCTATCATTTATTCTTCCGCTTTTGCTGATAGGCTGTGCCAGCGTTGCACGAGGACCCAATCAACAAGTGCATATAAATGCCTATGAAGCAAAAACAAGTAATACACTTCCGGCAGATTGTATTTTAAGCAATGACGAAGGAATTTTTTATACAAAAAGTAATAAATCTGTAATTGTTGGTCGCGATAAAGATCCTCTCACAACTGACTGTTACACTGATACATTAGCAGGGCAATCAATCGTTAATGGTAGAATCAATGGTGGGTTTTTGGCTGTTGATTTATTTGTGATTGATTTATGCATATTTTCGTGTTGGATTGATGGATTATCTGGTTCATGGGCAGAGTATCCACTAATGATTGATATTCCACTAGATTTAAAAGATGATACCCATTACAAAAGATTAGAAGAAAAGGCATCAGAACTTAAACAAAGAATAGAGAAATACAGTAAATCCCTTTCTATTCTGAATGAACAAGTGTCTCCCCAAAAATATTCAGACACTAAACAAAAAATAGAAAATGCACAAGAAGCATTAAAACTGATAAATTTAGAATTATCATTAAGAAAAATACCAGCGGCTCAACAATAGAAATGCCTCACCTCTACCGCCATAATATAAAGATGAATATGAAGATAAAAAGGACAATCTTCTTTTTTATTTTGTCCTTGCTTTCTGGTTGTGTCGAGAAAATGTGATCAGATTTATTTTAGCTTTAATGTAAACGCAAGATTTGGCCAAAGCCTGCCCCTGAAGGCTTATATCAGGGAATTGCGTTTATTTACCCTCCAAATCTCTTATTATGAAAACTTACATAATTCATCATCAGGCCTGCTAATAGATAACCAGCAAATAAAGTTACAGGCACTGATGAGTTTATCTGCCATGGCAGGAACAGACCGCCGTTATCCAGAGGCGAATGGATGATACCGAATAGAGACAATATCGCCGCAGCAAAGAAATAAAACGCTGCGGTGTGGAGTTTGTGGTCTATGATATAGGCAATGGCAGCGCCCCAGAGCATTGAAGATATGATGAAGCCGTTTGCCAGAATGACGATGCTGTGATATGTTTCGGCAAACCCGCCGGTTAAATCAGCAGCGCTCTTCCCAAGATTTCCCAGAAGCAAGCCAATCTCTATCAAAAGCAAATCAGCAATCACAGGCACAAATGCAAATGCGATTGCCTTTGCATGTTTTCTTGGCGTTGCCTCAAATGCCTGGGCAGTTATCTCCATCCCAATGAAAATCAGGATAGGCGCAACCGCAGCCTTTGGGAGGAGATTTACAAAAAACGAGAGATACCCCAAAAGTCCGCCGATGCCGATAAAGAGCGCAGTTGCAAATGTATAGCCTGCCCTGCCTCCCATGTCTTTATATGCAGGGTGGCCGATATATGGCGTTGATTGGGCAACGCCTCCGCACATTCCGGCAATGATGGTGGCGATGCCGTCGGTGAGTAAGATATCCCGTGTGTTGTATTCATCGCCTGCAACTGCGGCGCTTTCCGTCACATCCACTCCGCCAACGATTACGGCAATGGCAAAAGGTATGGCTACAGGCAGATACTGCAAGGCATGAGAAAATCCTTCTAAGAAACCGAATGTTGGCAAAGGAAAGGAGAGGGTAAAATTTGCTGAGTCGGAGAGGTGGAGCTTTTCCGCAGGGATCACCCCTGCGAGATAAAGCAGATAAAATATTAGTGTGCCGAAACCGACGGCTGCCAGAGCCCCGGGAATTTTAAACGGAAACTTCACTTTTGCGATAAGGGTCATAAGTATTATGCCGAATGACACAAAGCCGACAACAGGATTGGCAAAGACTTCAAGAGAAGGGAGAAATGCAATCAGCACAAGGGCGATGCCTGCTATGGAGCCGAGCAGTCCGGCCCTCGGCACATTTCTCCTAATGGCAGGCCCTATCCATGCGCCGATGATTTTTATCACGCCCATTGCCACAACCACTGTCATTGCTATCTGCCATGAGAGCATGGCGTCCTTTGTGGCGAGAAACGCAGGGCCAATAACTCCAAAGGTAAGGCCAAAGGTGGAAGGGGTATCCAATCCGAGAGGCATGGCCGTAACATCATCGCGGCCTGTCTTTTTTGCAAGCTTTATTGCCATCCGGGTGTAAACCAAATCACCTATCAAAACGCCGATGGCTGTGCCGGGAATCATTTTGTAGAGGACAATATCAGCAGGAAATTGAAATACGCCAATGAGTATTCCGGCCATGATGACCAGATCGCTCATGTTGTCGCCCATAAGCCCGAAGAAGGCGTTTATATCGCCGAGACGAAACCAGCGGTAAGCGGGTTTTTGCATTATTTTTTCGGCACCTTTTCCCAATCCTTCATAAACCTGTCAATGCCAATATCTGTAAGCGGGTGCTTGGACAACTGCTCTATGACCTTGAACGGTATTGTGGCCACATGCGCGCCGGTGAGCGCGGCATCAACCACATGCAGTGGATGCCTTATGCTGGCGACAATAACCTCTGTTGCGAAATCGTAATTTTCATAAATAGTCATAATCTGGTCAATCAGTTCCATGCCGTTCTGTGAAATATCATCCAACCTGCCAACAAACGGACTTGCATAGGTTGCGCCTGCCTTTGCAGCCATGAGCGCCTGAGTAGGCGAGAATACAAGCGTTACGTTGGTCTTTATGCCTTCCTTTGCGACGACCTTAACAGCCTTGAGGCCCTCAAGGGTCATGGGTATTTTTACAACTATGTTTTTATGAATTTTGATTAGCTCTCTTGCCTCCTTAATCATGCCATCCGCATCAAGGCTTATGGCCTCCGCGCTTATTGGGCCGTCAACGATGGAGCAAATCTCCTTGATAAGGTCTTTAAAGTCTCTCCCCTCTTTGGACACAAGAGACGGGTTTGTTGTTACGCCGTCCACAAGCCCCCATTCATTCGCCTTTTTAATCTCTTGAATATTTGCAGTATCGATAAAAAATTTCATGCTTACCCCCTTATGATTTTCTTGACTTACTTCGCTGGTGAGTATAAATTAAATGATGTTATTATTCAATCCCAAAATTGCCGAAGTGGCGGAATGGCAGACGCGCTAGATTCAGGTTCTAGTGGGTGAAAGCCTGTGGGGGTTCGAGTCCCCCCTTCGGCACCAGTATTAACTGAAAATTTAAAACGATTGAGGGACAAAAAGGGCTATTCTTTGAAGGGTAGCTCGTCTATCTGATTTGTCTTTGAATACCATTGTAAAAGTTGAAAATGGCGTTAATCAGAACCCAACTATTGAGACACTTACCAAAATCGCCAAGGCATTGAGGTCGGAGTTGATGATTTAATAAAGTAAAAATATGGAACAAGATAATTTTCAAAAGAATTTACTAAAACACACAGAGGACTTTAGGAAAGTCCTATCAACGCCGTCCGGTGATTGGTCAGTTAAAGGTTTTATTGATATAGCGAAAAATATCTATACTATCTCGGTTGATACAAAAGTTGTGTCAAAAATCATAGAGCTGATGATGTTTCCAGTCATCCAAAAATTTGCAAAAGAGAAGGGCTATGAAATGATTTTTTCCGCAGAACAGAATCACTATCCAGATGTTACTTTCGTTACGAAAGATAAAAAGAAAATCGCTCTTGACCTTA
>MGRL01000067.1 GCA_001798165.1 Deltaproteobacteria bacterium RIFCSPHIGHO2_02_FULL_43_33 | reverse complement strand
TGAAAAACTGGAGATTGTAAAGACATATCTCTGGTTTGCCAGATTTCCTGTGGTAACCGTAAAAGAGGAGGGCGAAGGATATATGGTGGAATATTTTGACCTGCGGTTTAACTCGCTTCCGCCAAGACGCCCTTTTCTCCTGAAACTCATTCTTGATAAAAGCGGTTCATTAAATCATGCTGAGCTTATGTTTCATACGATAAAGTAACTGTTATTCGTTTTTTTCATTTGACAGGGCTATGGAATAAGACTATATCGGTCATATCCATATAGTCACGGAGGATAACCCTATGAAGACCGCAAAGGTTTCTGAATTAAAGGCATCTATCAGCGAATACCTGTCAAAGGTAAAGGCTGGAGAAGAGGTTCTTGTCACTGACAGGGGAAAGCCTATAGCCAAGATTATTCCTTTGAAAAGAGGAGATATTGAAATACCGGCGCATCTATTAACGTTGGAGAAGGCAGGGCTTGTCCGCATCGGCGCAGGCAGACTGCCGGCAGATTTTTGGAATATGCCCAGACCAAAGGATAAAAAAGGACGGGCTCTTAATGCCCTTTTACGGGAACGGGAGGAAGGAAGATGATGTTCTGGGATTCTTCTGCTATCATCCCATTATGCATTGACGAACCACAAACAAAGGCTGTCTAACAGCTTGTGAGAAAAGATCACGCTATTGCAGTATGGTGGGGCAGCTTCATAGAGTGCTGTTCAGCCTTTGCCCGCTTGCGGCGCAAGGGATTCCTCAAACCTGAGGAAGAAGACGGTGTGCGGCATCTCCTCACCCTTCTTTCGGATACATGGACAGAGATTGAACCCGGCGAAGACATACGGGATATTGCAGGAAGACTTCTTATGCTGCACCCTCTCCGTGCCGCAGATGCCTTGCAACTATCTGCCGCGCTCGTATGGGCAGGAAAAAGGCCAAAAGGTCATTATTTCGTCTGCCTTGATTCAAAACTGAGAGATGCAGCAAGAAAAGAAGGCTTTACGTTGCTTCCCGCCCAAATATAATTTTAGTCCGAGCTTTTCCTTTTTCAGAGCGGCCTTTGATGCGTTTTACTTATCGGAGATACCTTCAAATAATATTCATTGTCTTTGATTTTCTGCTGCAGGACTTTGATGCGTTTTACTTATCGGAGATACCTTCAAATCAACCCTTGCAGCAGGCATCTACAAAGCAGAGCTCTTTGATGCGTTTTACTTATCGGAGATACCTTCAAATTATCCTGCATCTAAATCTAATGGGTGCAGGGGTACTTTGATGCGTTTTACTTATCGGAGATACCTTCAAATAGGAAATGGTAAAGAAGGCCGTATTTTTCTGGATCTTTGATGCGTTTTACTTATCGGAGATACCTTCAAATTCTCAAGTATCTCCTCGTCATCTTGAGTGAGACCTTTGATGCGTTTTACTTATCGGAGATACCTTCAAATACCAACAACCCAGATATATCAATGAGTTCCGGAAGTCGAAATTCTCGAATATTAAGAGTAACGAAACACATTTTCAATAATTATAAGGAGATCTGCACTGTAAACCCTTTTACAAACAAAAAAACCGTAATATCAGGTTTTCAAAGAACTTTTGGCTAAAATTAGCTGTTTCGTAAAAAAACAGCTCCGAGTTTGCACCCGGAGCTATCTCCGATAAATAAGCGCTTCGTCCATACGACATAGTCGCTGGGACTGGCTCCAAAGTAATGGAATAAACGCGCCAGATGTAATTTACTACTTATGACAGATTGCAGTCAAGAAAAATCAATCGAAAACCATATCCCCCTCATCCCATATAGAGGCAGCGCCATAACGTTCCACCAGCTCATAAGCCTCTGCGGATAATGGATAGATGACAATGCTAATGGAGCCGTCAAGGAACCCTTTTTCTTTCAAATTCAGCTTAAGGTCTGTCCAGCGCGCCTTTGAAAGGTTGAATTCAAAAACAGAATATTGAATCCTGACGCCGTAGGCTTCCAAGAGCTTTACAAGCCGTGCCCTTACCTTATCCTCCTCTATGTCATAACAGATGAGATGGCGCATTATCAAAGCTCTATCGTCTTATAATTGTCTTTGTCATCCATGAGATACTGGCTGAAGGTCCTGACCTGCCTTTCAATTGCGTGTTGATATGTTATGGGGCGGCTCAGAATGCTTGTGTTTTGTTCATCCATCTTGAAAAACTGGTGCCATTTCTTTATCACCTTTGGATATCCGTCCTTGCTTAACCACACGCCCTTTTGGTCGGTCTCTTTCCTGAAATCTTCCGGTGTGACCTCTTTCCTGTTTATCATATTCAGCACAAACCGGTCGGCCAATGGCCGCCATTCTTCAAGAAGATCGCAAATCAACGATGGTCGTCCGTAATAGACGTCGTGGAGATACCCAAAGGCCGGGTCCAGCCCTACGAGCAATGCGGTAGAGTGTATCTCGTTGAAAATGAGGGTATACAGCAGGCTTAGGAGCGCGTTTATTTCATCCTCCGGCGGACGCTTTGTCCTGCGTGTAAACGTGAACTCCGAATTTTTTATTATGGCGGGATAGAAGCCGTAATACTCCTTTGCCACCACACCCTCAATCCCTCGCAGGGTTTCCATATCGCCCACTGAATCAATTTGCGGGCACGCCAACTTCAGATTTTTCCGGTATTTATCCAGCATGGCCTGCTGATTTCGGATTTTTCCACCGACTATTTTTTTGGATATATCCAGTTTCTTTTCCGGGTCGAAATGTTTTTTTATCTGCGCCCTGCGGATAAATAGATTCTTGACCGGCTCGAACTGAAGGCTACCCTGATATTCCCACCTTCCGCTTAGAAAATGGATCGGAATTGACTCTTCCCTGCAAAGTCCAATCAGACGGCTGTCAAGCGTAACGTGACCAACGACTACTATATCTTTTACTTTCATCGCTGGTATCTTTTGCCCTTTTTCCTCGCCTGCCTTTTGGATCAGGAATGCATCGCCTCGGCGTGAAATGCTGGATTCATCCGCTGTGATGTAAAGGGTTATCCTGTCTGTTATCGCCGTCATAAAGGAACCTCACAACTCAAGACTCGGAGGAAGGCATGACTCCAAATATTGACACTTTGGGCATCTATGGTCATTTACCCTTTGGAAGCGGTTGATGTCAAAAGACAGAAACCTTTCTCTCAACTCCACCACAATTGCCGTGCTATGCGTTCTAAGGTCTTCGTCTACAGCTATTTCGTGCCGCCGCATGGTTTCACAGAAAAATATCTCACCGTATGGGATGTTCACATTAAACATCTCTTCCAGGCACAAGGCCTGTAATGCAATCTGTACCCGGAAGTTCTCAAAATCCCTGATTGCGCCGGTCTTTGTCTCAACCGGTATAGGGATTCCATACAGCCACTCAACTGTATCCGCCCGCCCTGTCAGGCCAAGCTTATTGCTATAAATATACATCCCTGTAATCTGCTTGCAATCAGTGCGGATTCTCTGCGTGGATTCATCCACCGCCCTGTGTGCATGGACGGCCTCCGTAAAGTGAACGCTTTTAGCCATATTCCGCCGCTCGCCCACAAAGGCATACCATGCGTTGCGCGGGCAGTAGATGGATTCCATTACGGTGCTTATCGGCAATATCAGGCGTTGGGCTTCCATACCTCTTTAAGCCTCCTTTTGTAAAAGGCCTGCCAAGCACCAACGAAGGGCTGTTTACCCGATTTATAACTTTTGAATTCTGTTGAATTTGAGTTTAGAAAAAGCCATGACCTTGCAATATTCAAGGCTGCCTGTTCATCGGCGTGGACTTCATGGCCGCAATCGAGGCAAACAAACTGTTCCTGAACAGGCCGATGGCTGAATCTTTTCTTTAACAAAAATAATGCCTCGTCCCGGCGACCCTTGGTCCACTTAGAAATATCATTATTGCCCGACTCTTCTGAAAGCCTGTCAAGCTCTGCGGAGAGTTCTTTTTCCACGGTTTGCCTTTTATACCGGTTATAATACGTTATCTGGCCTTCGGCTTTTAATTCTTTGTTGTTGAGGGTAGTTGCCCATCCATCAGAAGTCTTTTTAAGCCTTACCAACATCCCGTCATAATCGGCAGTCGTTATAGTAAACCCGCAGTTGGAGCATGTTTTTGACGTATATTGCGCCAGCGTCTTTGAAAGGTAGGTTTTTGACGTAAGACCTTCGTATGCGAGCTTCGCTGTCAGCCAGTCTTCCATCTTTGTATATTGTCTTTCCGTCATGAAGGTCCTTTTGCCCTGCCTTCCAAAACCCCTGCTCAGGTTTTCAAAGACAAGGACGGCATCGTGGGTAACGGCATGGTAAAAAAGGTCTCGCGCTGAATTTCTCACCATGTCGTCCGCCAGGTTCCTCGACTTGGATGCAAACTTCCGTGAATAACCGCCAGCCCGCCTTTGCTCTACCTCCTTTGCTGCCTGAATAGCCCTCTGCTTTTCCTTATATCCTTCTCCTATTCGCAGGATGTCTGTTGGGCCCCCTGATGAATCCTTGAATTCCGGTAAAGGACAACCTTCAGGGTCTGTCAATGCAATAACCGCCGGGATGTTTTCGCCGCGGTCAACGCCTATAAGGTTTACAGGCTTTATATTTGATGGATCAACAACTTCCCGGCGCTCAAATGTTAAGGCAACGAATAGAGCCGGTTCATCCCGCCCTATTTTTTTGTTATAGATTGTTTTTTCGATAACTCTTCCGTTTGCGAGCTTTATCAGGCCTGTTTCAAGACTCAGCAAATCGTTCCAGATAAACTCGCGGCCTTGCCTTGTGCCAAAGGCCAGCGGCAGGATTATCAACTGTTCATCATCGGGGTCGAAAGTCAGATCAATAACCTTTGCCTTGCCACCGCCATATAATAGTCCCTGCCATTTGCCGCTCTTTTTAATATCTGTTCCATCTGTAAATCTGATGCGCCCTTTCTTGCCATAATTCATTAACAGATAGAATTCACGCTTGCCGTTCTCCAGATATTTCCAGGCAAGGAGATTTCTGTATTGGATTGAATGGCCATCGCTTCCGATAGAAAACCCGCTTATATCAACAACTCTATTCTCAGCTTCAACGGCAAACGGGTTGCCTCGAAGATCGCCATACCATTTTTGAAGTTGGATTTCACACGCATAGAATTCCTTTTCATCCATTTCCTTCAGTCTTTCAAGAACAAATGATGCCTTTGCCCTTAGCCAGTCTGTAAGTACGGCTTTGGATTGAGCGTCTTCCGCGTTTCTTGCTTCTTCGCGCTCTATATGGCTTGTGAGTCCGGCTATTTTCTTATCTATCCTCTCCCATGCCTCATCGAAGACCTTTCCCCAGTCTCCGGCATATTTCTTTTCAAGATACAGCAAGAGGTCTCCAAACTGGCGTTTGGCAGGCTTCTTAGGGTTTTCCAAACTGCCCTCTCTCTTTTTATGGTCATTCTCATTTGGCAGATAGTTGTATCCTTCAAGGATGGTATTTCTCTTTTCTGCGGTAACGCCGCTCCAGAATACCCGTCCCATATCTCGTTTAGCGTCAATCAGTTTTTTTACTTCATTAATCGTATTCCACCAGTCAACTTCGTTTTCACGCCGCTCCACAACAGGGAAAGATGGGAATCCTTTTAGCCGCAGTAGCGGTTTTGCGTCATCACGGCTGAGCTTCAGCTTTTGCCACAGATTAAGATTAACCCACATACGTACCCTTGCAATAACTTCGTTATAAGCGTCAACCCCTTCTTTCGTATGCGGCTGCGGCGGCAGTGTAACCGATGGGTACTCAAGATTTTCTTTCCCTGCCAATTCCCTGAGACTCTCTAACCTCTTTTGATTACCCTTCACAACCTTTTGATGTTCTATGATGATGTCTTGATATTTCGAAAGAAAACTGGCTATAGTGCCCATACAGGCATCGGAAAGGGCCTTGCCAACAGGTCCGCTTGCATAGCGGTTGCCCGCAATCTGTGCCAGGGGCTTTACTGGATGGGTGGATTCTTTTGTTACGTGGATTGAATAAAAGTCCAATGCCCTCTGGCCGAATTTGCCAAGGGAGTATGTCACTGCTTCGTCACTGTCTTTTTCAGGTTTTAATTGAGCAAGAAGAATCAATTTCTCATGCTCGGCCACATTACACCGGCCGAAGTAATTTGTATAAGCCTTGCCTTTTTCACTCACCTGTTCAAGCTTATAAACAAATAGCGGCTGACCGCATTGAGAACATGCAAAACCGGCAGTTGTTAGATTTCCTTTTTCATCCATTTCCGGTTTTAGTTTGTTCTGGTCAATTTTTTTGGAAGCAGGCTGGGCAAATTTGCACATCAAGCCCACATGGTCGTCCTTAAATTCCTGCCAGTAAACTTGTAGTATCGCCTCCTTCATCTTTGTATAGTCATCAAGGAGCATTCTAAGATTGTTTGCTGCGTTATTTGAAATAACCTGCGGCATAACTTCCGGCTTTTTCCGACGCTTCTCCAGTCTTTTTTTCAAGTCGTCCGTCATGACCCGGACAAGGAGTGTTTTCATGGGGCCGCTCCTGCTCACAGGCTTTGTGGCATTATCGGCCGATAGTTTCTTTCGTATCTTGTTTATTCTCTTTTCCATAAGGGGTTTTCCTTTTTTCTTTCCAGATTATAAAACGAAAATAATGCCTGCCCGCAAACCACAACCATTGGATTCGGGACTCCGCTTCGCTCTGTCCGTAAATCCTGGACAGTCCCACTTCGCTTGTCAAGTCCATTGCTACAGGCTGCCAAGAATTTTTCTGATTGCAGACAAAAAAGACTTCCCCTCTTTAATTTTTAGCGATGCAGTTGGCTCAACAATCTCTTCCTGAATATCATAATCGGCTATTTCACGAATCTTTCTTGCGTCTATTAGCATCCTGTGGTGTTTGGGATTAATCTTTCCAGTCTTCGCAAAGTAATACCCGAAGGCTGATTCAACGGCTGAGTGCTTGATGACATCAATTCCTTCTGATTTTAAAGGGGCATGTGCTGCATAATACATTGAATAATAGATTTTGCTTGCGGCATCTGATGGATAACCGTCATTCATTAACTTTTCGGCTACCTCAAGGGCGTGTTCAGCTT
>MGRL01000066.1 GCA_001798165.1 Deltaproteobacteria bacterium RIFCSPHIGHO2_02_FULL_43_33 | reverse complement strand
GGGCTACGCCCTACGTGCCTTTCCTGCCAATCTAAAAGTGGACAATTCATTTGCTCTAAAAGCGGACAAATCTATTTGTTGACAACAGAAAAAAATTCAGAGGTGTGAAAATTAAGTTTGTTTGGTTGATTTATTTGCTTTGATGATGCGGCAAAACATAATCTATATTTTATACATTGACTGTTTCAAAATCTCTTTGGCAGTTTTGAACCCGGAATATGTTGCTGCTATTACACCGCCGCCAAGACCACCCCAGTGTCCTGCAAGATAGAGATTTGCAACCATAGTCTTTACTGGCCTCAGCCAAGGCAATTGCTGCCAACCATAGGCAGCGCCTCTAAAATTGGCTGTATATCTCTCAAGAGTTGCAGGTGTTGCAGCCTCTATATGAACTGCCTGCTTTTTAAGATTAGGTATAATCTTTTCTGCTTTATTAAGGATTAGCTCAGAAACCTTTTCCTTTTCCTCTTTCCATGATTTGCTATAAGCATAGTCCGTCAATTCATGAACTGCAATTGAATGGCTGTTGTAGGGAGACATTGAACTATCCATTACTGTTGGTATCGTCAACCCAATCGGAGTATTTTCTGAAAAAGAATTTTTAAAATCAAAGGCCTTTTCCATATCATAGGAAGGGAAATATCCTATACTGGAAGAAGCGCCAAGAAAACTTAGATCAGTCTTTGCGCCAATATATAATATAAAAAAAGAAGGAGAAACTCCAAACTCTTGTAGCGTATTCTGCGCTTCAAAAATATAGTTACCACCTAACATAAAAAATGTTTTCGCATAATCAATATTAGACACAACATAATGTGCAGTATAAGATGCTCCATCACCGGTAGTTACACCAACAGCCCTGCTGCCTTCCATAATAATCTTTGACACCTCTTTTTCAAAAAATATATTTCCGCCCTTTTTCTTTATACCCTCAACCAATACATCTGAGAGTTTTTGGCACCCGCCTATTGGCCTGTATGCGCCTGATATAAAATAGCTCATCAACAGCAATGCCATGCTGACAGCAGATATTTTAGACGGTGGAAGACCAAGAAAGGAACACCTGTCAGATAGAATAGACTTAAGCCTCTCATCATACAAATAACTATTCAGTAGGCTTCTATAGGTAATGCCGCCATACTTCAACAAGACCGTTGGAAATGTTGATTTGTTATCCACGTTGTGGAGAATCCCTCCTGCCCAGGTGTTTATATCATTGTATATCTCTTCCATTTTTTTAAAGAAGCCTTCTATATTTTTTTCTGCAGGAAATAACTCTTTAAGGCTTTCTATATACACATTCACATTGCTCCATGTTTTTATCTTAATCCCAGGGAAGATGCTTTCTCTTATGGGATCAACCCTGATAAATTCTATTTTATTTTCCACATCCAATTCTTTTAGCAAATGCCTTATTGCCCCACACTCATCCATGCCGCTAAAACAGTCAACTGTGCTATCAAAGATAAAACCTTTGCGTTTAAAAGACGTAAGGTAGCCGCCGGGGTTTATATTTTTCTCAAGCACCAATACACGAAGCCCTCTGCCTGCCAAAATTCCTGCGCAGGAAAGCCCCCCTATACCGCTTCCAATTACTATGACATCACAATCTTTCATATTTCACTAATTCTTAAAGTTAGGTTTTCCGCTCAAGATAATGTATAAGAACAGGCAGAAAAAATAGCGCACATATAAGGCAGGCAACAACACCAATTGTTATTACTACCCCCATGCTTGCTATCCCTCTGAACTGCATTGTTGCAAGGGAGCCAAACCCGGCTATTGTCGTAAGGGCGCACATAATGACAGCCTTGCCTGCATGTTGAACAACCATCTCAGGGGTGTTTTGCTTTTTTTCAAGATAATCATGGAAAATATAAACCCCATAATCTACTCCTATGCCAAATAATAAAGTAACAGCGCCTATGTTGATATAATTGAATTGCATCCCTGTCAGCCCCATAAACCCAAGAGTTATAGTAACTCCGGCAAACAACGGCATAAGCACAAGGAACACCCTCTTTACAGCCCTGAACTGTAAATAGATGATACACGATATAATGATAAATGCAATCGCTGACGCAATTATGCTCTCGCGGATAATTGAAGTCTTAAGGCTTGCGAACATTATGGAGGTTCCTGTTAGCATAAATCCTTTACCAAGCCCTTCCGTCTCCTTTTGGAGCAACATTATTGACGAAGTGTCCCATTTGCCATCTTTTGGATAAAGATAGGCCGCTGCCTTAAGCTTCTCGCTGTTATAAAAATATCTTATCTTTTTATCATTATTATTTTCAAGCGCCTCTAATCCCAGCGGCTGTTGAATCTCAAGGGCATTACGTATACCTTTCATATACGCCGCATACTGTTTATCAACGATAAACCCATTTTCTCTTAATGTCTTTTGAAATATATTCTCCATACCAGTTAACGTAAGCGCATCCCTTATCTCTCCTAATGTATCAATAGCCTCTCTTTGCCTATCTCGCGGCGGCAGAAATAGCCGTAATGAGCTATGTCCTGCTATGATACCCATGTCATGCCACCTGTCAATATCAGCCTCAAGCGTGCCATATTGTTCCATGAGTCTTTCTCTATTTTCAGCCGTAACTGTAATAAACAATGGATTCTTTTGTTTTCCAAAATGCTCAGCAATCTCTTTTTCTAAAAGCAGAACATGGCTTGTTTTAGGGCCGATAGATTCAGGGTTGTTATCAAATCTTATATCGTATAATCCGATACATGACGCAAGTAATAAAAACATGCCTGCAAAGATGATTGGCCTCGGATAGTTTTTTATAATCCTGCTTATCCTATCAATACCAAATCTTTGTCCTCCGGCATTAAATAATAATCCTTTTTTTTGTCTTTCCATCAATACTACCAATGATGTCATGACAAAGAGCGTAGAAACAAGACAGGCAAGTACGCCAATACCTGCGATAATTCCAAGCTGATAAAGCCCTTTAAAGCTTGTCGTAACAATGCTAAAGAAGGCGGCTGATGTTGTTACAGCGCCGGTAACAACGGCTGGTGCAGTCTTGGCGAGGGTTGTATCAAGCGAATATCTCATGTCTCCGCTTTGTATAAACTCACTCTCACATCTGTTAAATATATGGATTATATAATCTATGCCCAATCCCATAAGCATAGCAGTAACAACACTGCTCGCCATATTCAGGCTCCCGAATATGAGATAGGCCAAGCCAAGCGTCCATGATAATGCTGTTAAAAGTGTTGCGCCTGCAATCACGAGAACAAGAAATCTCTTTTTATATACAAATTGAAATAAGAGAAATACGAGCATGATGGAGGTAATCGCATTTATAATTACATCCTTTTGTATAGTAGTATGCGCCTCCATGGCAAATGCATAAGGACCGGATAATCCCATCTGCAAATCTGGATTTTCACCATATTCTTTTTTTGCAGCCTCAAGTATGCTTTCAATTTCTCTTTCAAAGCCTTTTACAAATTTTATATCCCTGCTTGACCCTGCCGGCTTAACAAAGAGGAGGAGCATGCAGTTGTCTTTGCTTATGTAATAGCCTTGTTTTATGCCTATTCTATTTGCCCCTTGTTTAGACATAGAAGAAAGCACAATTGAACGGAGATTCAATGGGTCTCTGAAAATGAATTCTGAATCAAGGGGTGTGCTGAGAGGAGACAGGAGTTGCTTTTTGTTTTGTCTTATCTGTTTTTCTATGCCTTCTTTTGTAAGCCTATTTCTTAAGGCATCCAATGAGTCTTTATCCAAAAAAAGAGGGAAGTTTCTGAGCATCACCTCTCTGTTCGTTTGAAGGGTATTGTAATCTACATATTCTATAAAAGCAGATTCCTTAAGCTTCTTACCAAGAGACTCTGCCAATTCAAAATAATCGTCAATCTTTTTATCTTTGGATTTTAGAACTATAACAAGATTATCTATACTGCCAAAGTCATTTAAAAAATCCACAAAGACATCTATGGCGGGCTTTTTTGATGGCAGGGCATCCAGGATATCGGTCTTTAAATCTATCCTGAATATGAGGGCTGTAGTGAGAATTGTAAGAAGGCTCGCACTTATTAAAATAACCTTATAAAAATTAAAGACCAAAGAGCCTATCTTTTTCAATAGAACTTCCATAAATGATTTATCCCCATAGTAAGAAGGTTTGGTCTTCAGACATAGAGGAACGAATGATGAGAATCAGGCCGCCTAAAAAGTGTATTCATCATAACAGGAACAAAAAAGGGGACAACAGTCCCCCTTTCTTACTTTACAGATAAGTTTTTAATTATTCGCGTATAACTAACTTATGCTGCCTATCCCTTTGTAAAATTCAGGAGCCCGCCTGCAAGGATAATATCAATCTGCCTTGGGCTGAAACCGTGCTTTACCTTTATTTCTTTGCCTTTTGTAACATTCTTTATAATAAGACTGTCCCCTGCCTCCAGTTGCTTTGCAAGGTCGTTTATCTCCAATTTATCACTCTGATCAACTGCATCATAATCAGCGGAATTGGAAAATGTCAGAGGTAAAATACCAAAGTTTACAAGGTTATCTTTATGTATCCTGGCAAAACTCTTTGCAATAATACCCTTTATACCAAGATACATTGGACAGAGCGCTGCATGTTCCCTTGAAGAACCTTGCCCATAGTTTTCACCTGCAATAACAAAGCCGCCGCCGGCAGTCTTTGCCTTTTCATGGAACTGTGCATCAATAGCTGAGAAGACTGATTCTGAATACTTCGGAACATTACTCCTGTATTTAAGCCATGTACCTGCCGGAGTAATATGGTCTGTTGTAATATTGTCGCCAAGCTTAATCAAAGTAGCGCCGCCTATGACAGGCTGAATCTTCTGCGCTACCGGCAGAGCCTTTATGTTCGGCCCCCTCAGTATCTCTACCTTTGCCGGGTCCTTTGCCGGCGGGATAATCATTGAATCGTCAATCAGGTAACTCTTCGGCATAGCAATTTTTGGATATTTGCCGAGCTTTCTCGGATCCATGATTACGCCGTATATGGCTGCTGCGGCTGCAACTTCAGGGCTGCAGAGATAAACCTGCGCATCCTTGGTTCCGCTTCTGCCTTCAAAGTTTCTGTTGAATGTCCTGAGGGAAACGCCTTTTGATGGAGGCGACTGACCGTTGCCTATGCACGGCCCGCATGTTGCCTCCAGTATCCTTGCTCCTGCCTCAATCATGCTCGCAAGCCCTTTGTTGAGAGAAATCATTTCTAAAACCTGCTTTGAGCCGGGCGAGATTGTCATGCTCACATTTGGATTAACCTTATGCCCGCCTTTTCTGAATATCTCAGCAACAACCATCAAATCCCTGTATGAAGAGTTAGTGCAGCTTCCAATGCAGACCTGGTCAACCTTCATCCCTTCAAGCTCTGAGACCTTGCATACAGCATCAGGGCTGTGTGGTTTCGCAATCATGGGTTCAAGTTTATTCAAGTCTATCTCAATTATCTCATCGTATTTTGCGTCTTCATCAGCAACAAGTTCTTTCCAGTCCTTGTCTCTCTTCTGCGCCTTTAAAAATTCCTTGGTTACATCGTCGCTGGGGAATAAAGAAGTTGTTGCGCCAAGCTCAGCGCCCATATTCGTAATCGTAGCCCTTTCTGGAACTGAAAGGCTCTTTACACCCTCGCCGCCATATTCAATAACCTTGCCGACGCCTCCCTTTACAGTCATCCTTCTTAATAGCTCCAATATAACATCCTTTGCAGAAACCCATGGCTTTAGTTTTCCTTTCAGTTTTACCAGCACAACCTTTGGGTATGTGAGATTAAAAGGCCCGCCCCCCATAGCAACTGCAACATCAAGCCCGCCTGCGCCAATTGCCATCATGCCAAGACCGCCGCATGTCGGCGTATGGCTGTCTGAGCCAAGCATAGTCTGCCCAGGCACGCCAAATCTCTCCAGATGAACCTGATGACAGATGCCGTTGCCTGGTCTTGAAAAATAGATGCCGTGCTTTGCAGCAACTGTCTGCAAAAACCTATGATCATCCGCATTTTCAAATCCGCCGTATTGTAAGGTATTGTGGTCAACATAGCTCACAGAGAGCTTTGTCTTGACCTTTGGAACACCCATTGCCTCAAACTGCAGATATGCCATAGTGCCTGTTGCATCCTGGGTCAGGGTCTGGTCAACCCTTATCGCTATTTCATTACCGGCGGCCATTGCGCCTGATACAAGATGAGACTCTAATATCTTCTGTGTAATATTCTTACCCATAGTATTGCATTCCTCCTTCAAAAAATTAGGGCTTATAAAATACATAATACCTTATAGGATGTCAATTAAATTTTAGCATAATGTCAGCAACACATAAACTGTCCTTTTTATAGCACATGAATTGTCCTATTGTATGGT
>MGRL01000065.1 GCA_001798165.1 Deltaproteobacteria bacterium RIFCSPHIGHO2_02_FULL_43_33 | reverse complement strand
TCCTGCCAATCTAAAAGTGGACAATTCATTTGCTCTAAAAGCGGACAAATCTATTTGTTGACAACATATTTTTTAGCTCCCGTAAAATAGCGATTAAAAACCTCGCTATTTTACAAACCTGCGATTTGCCTGCCATACTTCGTTATCGGCGCATTTTTGGGGAGCTCTATAGCGATGGTCTTTAATTGGATTTTGTTAAATTATAACTTTTGTCTCTGCGAGAACATGCTTGGTTGACACCAGATGCCTTGACAGTTCCAATTCCTCTGCTGTCATGCCAAGCGCAAGGCCAACCAGCTGGGAGAGATGAAAAACCGGCATGTCTATCTTTTGGCTTAATTTTCTCTCTGCCATGCCCTGATAATTATCCAGATTGATATGGCAAAACGGGCATGGCGTTACCATGCATCTTCCACCCTCTCCTTTGGCATCTAAAAGCCTCTTCCCTGTCATCTCTACAGCAGCGCCTTCTGCAACCAAATCCACCTGAAAACCGCAGCATTTAGTCTTTCCATTATATTCCGTAACCTCTGCCCCCAGCGCCTCAATCACGGCCTCCAAAGACCATGGCCTTTCAGGGTCATCAAATCCAAGCGCATCTGACGGCCTGAGAGAATGACATCCGTAAAATGGAGCTACCCTGAGATTTTTTAACGGCTTCTTTACTTTATTTTTCAGCTTATCCAAACCGTAATCCTCTGCCAGAACCCACAATAGCTGTTTAATCTCTACAGTCCCATTGTACCTTATTCCTGCGCCTGTCAATATCTCATTTGTCTTTTTAAAAAGATGCGGGTTGTTTTTGAGGTCTCGGTTGGCTGTTGACATGACCATAAGACATGTTGAACAGATAGTCATTATATCCATGCCCATTTCTTCTGCCTGAGCAAATATCCTCGCATTCAGGGCAATGGAAAGGTCATAATCATAGTCGGTCAAAAGACCTGCCCCGCAACAATTTGCCTTCGGCATATCATAGAGTTCAATCCCGAGGACTTGGGCAATCTTTCTGGTAGTTGAATTTGCCTCCTTTGTTATTGCCTGGGATGCGCAGCCGGGATAGTAGGCGTATTTTAAGGGTTCGTTCATAATTATTCCTCAACCTTAACCTCAACCTGTCTCTTCTTCTTTTCTATCTCCTCGTATATCTTCCTCACCTCTTCTATCTTCTCAATCTGCGGAAATATGAGCGGCATGGGCATCTTCCCGTGTATCTCCATCTTGAGCCCAAAGGGTATCATTCCTAAAGACCGCAAAAATCCAAGTGTCTTGAAGGTCATGGCAGCCTCATCTAATCTGCCCACCCTCTTTACAGAATCCACCATAGACTCCACATGCCTCGCGCCGTCATTATCAATAACACCTTCTTTTATAGCCTCTGCCCTTAATCTTTCTATGGCCTGCAAAGGCGCCACATCTTTTGGACAATATTCGGTGCAGTGGATGC
The DNA here is from genome assembly GCA_001798165.1 of Deltaproteobacteria bacterium RIFCSPHIGHO2_02_FULL_43_33. Lineage (GTDB taxonomy): Bacteria > Desulfobacterota > GWC2-55-46 > UBA9637 > UBA9637 > UBA10170. The sequence goes on along the minus strand of MGRL01000065.1, from coordinate 35,099 downwards.
ATCTTACGCAATCCCACATCCCATGCTCTCTGCTCAGCTTTGCAAGCCTTTTCTGGCTTTGTGATTCCCTTTCATCGCCAACAAACCGCCATGCCTTTGCAAGGGCAGCAGGGGCAATAAAATGCTTGTCAATCTCTAATGTATTACATGCTGCATTGCAGCATCCGCACATTATGCATTTACTGGAATTGTTTATTTTCAAGACAGCCTTTTTATCTAAAGTCTGCCATTTTTTTTCTCCAGACAATCCCACCGCGCCCCCCTTTTTGGGGACAGATTTCAAATCTGTCCCCAGTGGGACGGGAAGGTTATCTTTTTGATTTAGCCATGGCTCCACCTTATTTATCTTATCCCAAAAGGGGTTGAAATCCACTACCATGTCTTTTATCACCTGATAATTGGAAAGAGGCTCAATAACAATTGCCCCTTTTTTTTTATATTCTGAAATAAGCTGTGTCTTGCAGGCAAGCTTTGGAAAACCATTGAGATTGACAGCGCATGAACCGCAGATGGCGCTCCTGCATGAGCGTCTGAATGACAAAGTGCCATCTTGTTCATCCTTAATAAAATGAAGGGCATCAAGAATGGTCATCCCTTCCTTTGCCTCTATGTCATAGCCTTGAAGGTATGGCTCACAGCCGCCCTTACCCATTGGGTCGCAGCGGGATATTTTTATTTTCATCTTCATATTTTTGAAATATAGTATTGCATAGATTTACCACCACAGCAATATCCTGTCAACATTGTTTTCGTATTTGACATACACACTTAAATAATCATATACTGTGAAAAATAATCATGAACACAAAAGATTTTGAAAAAGAGATAAAAATCCACATAGAGGCAAGGTACCCCATACTGTGGCTCGTGTCATTTGAGGAACGAAAGGTAGAACGGATAGTTGAAGGTCTATGCGAGTCTATGGGCTTCCATTTTTGGTCATGGTCGGTGTCAAGAGGGCTTTACGACGGCAAGAAGAAGAAGAGAGAGCCTATGGGCAGAGAAAAGATACTCTCTACTATAGAAGAAAAGATATTAAATAGCGATGATATTAACAACCTGTTTCTCCTCAAAGACATAGCAGGCTATTTTAATTCTCATGAGTTCCTGAGGAAATTTAGAGACTTCCCTGCGATAACAGAAGAGCGCCGCTCCCTCAACACAGTCTGCATCCTCTCCCCCACCCTGAGCGACATACCGCCTGAATTAGAGGAAGATGTTGTTATTATGGAATTGTCTCTCCCTGATTATGACGAGATAGAGGAATTGGTTACTAAAACATACGGCCATCTAATCCCTGAAAAATGGCACACATCTACAAGGTCCATATTGTATAAATCCCTTCAAGGGCTATCCCTTGATAACATCAAACGCGTTGTCCGAAAGGCAATAAGTTTGAACAACGGCGTCTTGAATGAGAATTGCATTGCCTCTATTCAGGATGAGAAGCAGCAGATTATCAAAAAGCAAAAAACCCTTGACTATTATCCCCATAAAGAGGCTATAGAGCATATCGGCGGGCTGGATGAGATAAAAAAATGGTTTATAGAAAGAGAACATGTATTCAGATTAAACAAGAATAGGATAGAAACCCTCGGCCTGGATGTGCCGAAGGGGCTGCTCCTGATTGGTGTGCCTGGCTCAGGCAAAAGTCTCTGCTGCAAGGCATTGGCAGGCATATGGAATCTCCCTCTTCTCAGGCTTGATGTCGGCAGGATATTCGGCTCAACGGTAGGGGAATCAGAAAAGAGCATCAGAAAATGCATTCAACTGGCTGAGGCTGTGAGCCCCTGCATCCTCTGGATAGATGAAATAGATAAGGCATTCGGCGGTGTCACGGGTTTCCAGGGAGACTCAGGCACACAGCTCAGGGTATTCGGCACATTTGTTACATGGCTTCAGGAGAAAGAAAAACCTGTGTTTGTTATCGCTACAGCCAATGAACCTAAAAACCTTCCCCCTGAATTATGGAGAAAGGGGAGATACGATGAGGTTTTCTTTGTTGATTTGCCAAGTGTTGAAGAGAGGGAAGATATATTCAGGATACACCTTGAAAAGAGAGGACAACATGCAGAGAGGCTTAATTTAAGAGAGCTTGCTCAAAACAGCCAGGGATTTACAGGCGCTGAAATAGAGCAGGCTGCAAAAGATGCCATAGTTGCCACATTCAATATGCTGCATGCAGGAAAAGAGGGCAGAGATGCAGATGCCCTGATTGAAGGCCTTTCAACTTTGAATCTTAAACAGGAGCAGCTGCTTGCCTCTATACGAAATATTACACCGCTTTCTGTCTTAAAAAAGGAAGAGATAGAGGCATTGAGAAACTGGAGCCATCAGAGGGCCAGGCCTGCCTCCCGCTCTTTATTTATGCAGAGGGCTGAAATGTTGAGCGATTCTGAAAAAAGGGCCATAGCTATACACGAGGCCGGCCACTGCCTCATGATGTGGCATCACTTTAAGAAGACGCCTGTATTTATAAGCGTGGACAATTATAAAGACTATTCTATCTATACCCCTGTAGATGAGGCGCTGAAAAGCACCTTTACCAAGAGAGACATGGAAAAAGAGATAGGGGTTATACTCGGGGGCATGGTGGCTGAAGACGAGATTTGCGGCACTGATTCTAAGACAGTAGGCGCGTCACACGACCTGATTCAGGCTACGACAATCGCTCGGAGGATGGTTGTGGAATACGGCTTTGGCGAGATCATGAAAAACACAAGCCTCATAGGATTGCAGGAGTATGCGCTTACATCAGGCAAGGAGATATTGGACGACATCCAGAAGATACTGGACCACGCCAAGACAGAGACAGAAGAGGTTGTCTCAAACAATAAAGAGATAGCGGCAAGACTGATTGATAAGCTCTTTAAAGATATATTGATGAACGGCGATGGCCTGGCCAAGTTCTTTAACGACAACCCTTTAACCTAAAAGGAGTTTACCATGTCTTTCTATAGCGTAATAAAAACAGAGCTAACAAATAAAAGATATGTTATTGCGGCGCTGGAAGAAATGAAGAGAAGCGGAGAGATCTCAAACTTTCAGATAAACGAAAGAAAAGAAAAGATAGAGGTAGACAGGCAAGGCGACCTAATCAATATAGCAAAGGAAAAGACCGGCAACTTTGAGGTAGGAGGAGATGCACGGGTAGTAGGGTCATTTACAGACAGATTTAAACAACTGTACGCATATGAGTCTATAAAAGATAATTTGCCTCTGGATTTTGAGATAGCTAAGGAATCTGAAGCAGCCGGTGATATATTGATACTCTTGAAAGGCTGATAAGGAGAATGCCATGAATAGAGAGATAAGAATCAGGATAACCCCTGACGGCAAGGTAGAGATAGATTCCAGTGTATTCAAAGATTGCAAAGAAGTAGCTGAGCATTTAGCAAAGCTCCTTGGTAAGGTAGAGAGCTTTACTGAAAAAGGTGAGCTTGACCGGGAAGTAAAAATAAAGATAGACAAATAGATAGATTCCCAAAAATAGCGATTGATTTTTGGGGGAAACCTGCAAGTTGCCTGCCAGACGAGGCAGCGGATATTTTTGCGACGCAGCCGTATGTTCACCGATACGGTGAGGAGCAAAAATGGCCGATAACGAAGTATGGCAGGCAAATCGCAGGTTTGTAAAATAGCGAGGCTTCAATCGCTATTTTACAGAGATTGCAAGATGTCGAATGAAGGACTTATCAATATCCATTCTGTAATACCCTTCTCAAAGATAAACGGCCCTGGGAATAGGATGGTAATATTTTTTCAAGGCTGTAATAAGCGTTGTCCCGGATGTTTTAACCCAAACACCCACCACTTTGAGACTGTTAATCTCTATTCCCCTGAAGCAATATTTAAAAAACACCCTGTAAACGGCATAGATGGTATAACCGTAAGCGGCGGTGAGCCATTTCTACAGCATGATGGTCTGCTTAAACTCTTAAAGGCAGCAAAAGAAATGTATGGCCTTTCAACTATTGTATATACAGGACTTACTTATAATGAGTTGGAAGAAAGACCTGATTATCTCTCGTGCCTCAGTTTTATTGATGCGCTTGTAGATGGGAGATATGAGGAATCAAAGAAAGAAAAAACCTTACTTGCAAGAGGCTCAACGAATCAGAGATTTTACTTCTTCAGTAGCCGCTATACTGAGGCAGATTTTTACATGGCAGGTAAAATTGAATTCATCATTGGAAAAAACGGCATTGTTACAAAGACTGGGTTTAGTAATATAGGCATCAGGATAAACTAATCATGTTAAAATTAGAAGGCCCAATAAAAGATATTATCCATACGATAGAAAATTCTTCAGACCCAAGAGAGAAAAGGAGTATCCTTATCAAGGCTGTCAAGAAGCTGTCCAAAACACCAGAATCTCTGTCTTTATTTTATCTTTATTTTGATTTGCTGAATAAAATAGAAGACGCTGGCGAAAAAAAGGCCTGTCTTAGCGAATTTATAAAAGAAATCCCTCAAACGAGCGACTTCCGTATCCTTTATTTAAAAGTAATAGAATCAACAATTGATGCTGCAAGCAACATGGAAGACAGAAAACGCAGCAGACTTGAGCTTTTCCACATTCTAAACGAGATGCCTAAAACTGAAGATTTTACCAAGCCCCGCATTCATGCACTGCGGCTGGCAATGGGGCTTTTAGAAAAACCTGAACATAGGAAGGCGCTGCTGCCGGAAATTGCAAAGGAACTCCCCAAATCAAGCGATGACAGCTTTTACAGAAGATATACCCTCCTCGGCATTGCAAACGAACTTCCTAAAACAGGAGGAGAATATCTCAACCTCTATAAGGATGCAATTCAGCTTGCCATAGAGGCAGCCGATTTCATAGAAGAACCTTATTATCAAGAATATGCCTTTATCAGCATAGCAAGAGAATTACCCAAGACAGAAGATTATCTTACTTTATACAAGCTGGCTGTGTCAGGCGCATTAAATGCAGCAACTGCCATAGAAGACCCCCTTGCAAGAAAGTATGCCTTACTGGATATTCTCAAGGATTTGCCAAAAGCACCTGATTTTTTTAATATATTTCACGAAATTATAAAACAGACGTTAAATTTTTATTCTGTTAGGAAGAGACTGGAAAATATTGATGTAATCGGCAGGATTGATTATTTCCTTGCCGGCGAACAGAAAAGGATAACTGAATCCAAGAAGGTGCACTATGCAAAGATTAAATTTGCACAAAGTTTGGCCAGAGAAATTGAAGAATTTGGCCTTCACTTAAACGATATACGACTTATTGAGACGCTCACACCTTATACCCATGCATGGATTCAGCCCCCGGAACTGAGACATGCAGTAAAGAAGATAGTAGACCGCATGGAAAATCTTAGAGACACTTACCATGGAAGGGAAATAGAACAACCCATATTTATAAAAGAATATCACCCTCTTTACCAGAATGGACGCTATCAGGCACGCAAAAATATCCATCCAAGAACATCCCTCTCCATTGACCTTGGAGCTACCAATACCGTTGTCATGCTGCGTAAGGGATTGGAACAGCCTGACTTTATCTTATTAGGCCCTATTTCCAAACTCTATGGGAAGACTTATGTAATTCCCACCCTTCTCAACCCCGAGACAAATTCTATCGGCGCAGAGGCTGAAGGAAAAAGCACTGTCGTTAATATCAAAAAGATGCTGCTTGACGGCAGCCCGCAGAGTAAGGAGTATATGGAAAGATACGTCCGTATACTCTACCAGCATATTAAGAAGGCTATGGGGGCAAATGGGCGATTTTCATTCTTCTCAAGCAATGTGGCTGATGCGGTTTATATTACTGTGCCGGTAGGTTTTTATAATTATAGAAAATATATGAAAGATATTTTGGAGAGGGTTATAAAAGGCGCAAATATAATATTTATTGAAGAGCCGCTTGCCTCAGCAATTGGTTATCAGGTCGCAGAAGAGCAGGATAAGATAATTATGCTTATTGATTTCGGAGGCTGCACACTGAATACTATGATGTTAAGATTAAACGTAAACGAGATTCATGTTGTATCAAAACCTGACAGGGCTAAAATGCTTGGCGGCCGCGATATAGATATGTGGCTTGCCGAATATCTGGCAAAAAAAATAGGCATACAAAAAGAAAACATCCCCTACCAACTTATACTCAAGGCAGAAGATATGAAGATAGCCCTATCAGAACACAGAACAGCGCCATTTGAATGGGGTAAAGCAGAGATATGCAAGGTATCAAGAGAAGGCCTTGAAGATATTCTGGCGCAGCATGATTTCTACAAGATTGTTGACCGCACTATATCAAATATTCTTAAAAAATCTGAAAAGATCGGCATAAAAAAGGATACGATAGATGCAATTTTACTGACAGGAGGGTCTTCCCAGATACCATCATTCAAGGAAAAATTAGCGCATACATTTCCAATTCTTATGGGGAAAAATGCCATTTATGACCATGATCCCTTGTCTGCAACAGCCCGGGGCGCAGCGCTCTATGGCACAAGAAATATTATCACAGACAGACATTTGGCATTTGCCTATGCAATACGCTACACCACAAAGAATACTGATGCGCCTTATTCCTATAGACTTATCTTGGAAAAAGGAGAAGCCATTCCAATAGAAAAAACTTTCAAATTAACCCCAGCCATTACACTGGGACAACAAGATGAAATATATTTAGAATTATTTGAGGTTCCGGAAAGTCTTATTGAGAGAAGATGGATAACTGAGTCAGGTGTAGAATTTATAAAACAGGAGATCAAACAGATAGGCGATATAGCCCTCAAAGACCTAAAGATAATTACCTTATCATTCAAAGAACCTATAGCTGAAGCTGTTTACGCAGCATTCTGTGTAAATGAAGCAGGCTATCTCATGGTCAAATATGGAAAAGAGATGATAGAGTTAGAAACCGGCATAAGGCTTCAATAAGCTGCCAATAATGCAAATAAATTGATAGAACAGCTATTCGTTAATTGCTGCCTTCCTTAAAAATTTAACAAAATAATCAATCCCTGACCAGAGTGTAAAAACAAGGGCGACCCAGAGAATGACAATCCCAAGGGCATGAAAATCTATTCCCAACAATCTGTAATGCATGATAAGCGCTATCACAGATGCTATTTGAAATGCTGTTTTATATTTCCCAAGACTTCCTGCTGCTATCACAACCCCTTCAAGGGATGCCATGCCTCTCAAGCCGGTTACTGCTATCTCTCTTCCTATGATAACAGCTGCCATCCATGCAGGCACCCTGCCTAATGGTATCAGCATAACAAGGCATGTAGCTATAAGGAGCTTGTCTGCCAATGGGTCCAAAAACTTGCCAAAGGTCGTTTCAACGTCCATCCTTCTCGCAAGATAGCCGTCAAGCCAATCAGTTAATGCTGCAATGGCAAAGATAATAGCTGCAATAAAACTGGTTTCTTTATCAGGCGATAAAAGAAATAATATGAGGACAGGGGCTGTAAGAATGCGGAGGAGGGAGATTGCATTGGGGAGATTCCATGCCTTATGTTTCTGTATAGTGCTCAAACGTTCACTCTTTAGCAAGCTCAAATTAACTATGGCTTCCCTTCACGCGCTTATATTCTTTCAGATGCTTAAATACCTTTCTAACATATTCCTGAGTTTCTTTAAATGGAGGGATACTGTTATACTTCAAGACTGCATTCTCGCCGGCATTGTACGCTGCAACTACCAATCTTAAATCATAGTTAAACATCCCCATAAGCCGTTTGAGATATTTTACCCCTCCACTAATATTGTTTCTGGGGTCATATACGTCACTAACCCCCATATCACCAGCAGTCTCAGGCATAAGCTGCATAAGACCCTTTGCTCCATCCTCTGACACAGCCATAGGGTCAAAGTCTGATTCCGCCTTTATAATGGCCTTCACTAAGAGTGGGTCAATACCATGTTGCACACACACATCATTGATAAGCTGGTCATAAGCGCCTGCGTAAAGTTTTTTGTAATCAAAATGAAATTCCCGCATTTTTAGATGGTATTGTGGCGAGGTAGGCGCGTTAGAGAAATGCACGACGCCTTTTTCATCTGTATAGGTATAAATATCAGCGATCGCCGAACATAAATAGCCTTCCCCTGCAACCGAGAGAATAATCAAAATAAAAGTCGCAACAATTCTTAAAATCCGCACATCCGCCTCCAGCCTATCACTATACAGAATTTATATTTTTAATATTATAATAAACAAAGATATCATGCAATAGTTTTATACTAATTTTATACTAATTACCGTACTAATTAAAAACTTGACTTTAATATTACAATAGTTTATGATAAAAAATCTATCGCGGGGTGGAGCAGTCTGGTAGCTCGTCGGGCTCATAACCCGAAGGTCACAGGTTCAAATCCTGTCCCCGCTACCAAAAAAATCAAGGGGTTAGCTGAAAGGCTATCCCCTTTTTCTTTCATAAGGGGTGTGTTTTCTAACGGATTTCTAACGGATTTAAAGGAATTCTCTAAAAGTTCAACTTGTTGTTGCCTGTTAAAATTCACATCATTAAACAGGTGTCCGTAAATATCCAGAGTAATTTTTATGCTTGAATGTCCTAACTGTGTTGAAAGGTATTTGATGTTCTGCCCTGCCTGTATCCTCATGCTTGCGTTTGTATACCTTAAGCTATGAAATGACACCTGTCTTAACCCTGCTCTCCTTAATGCATGATTGAAATATCTTTTTATCGTGTTTTCGTGGATTGTAAACTTCCCCTCTGGTGACGGGAATACAAGGTCAAACAATGCCATGAATAAGCCCCAAATCCAAAAAAGGAGGTTAATGAAATCAAAACTGCCAATCTAAAGAATATTACTTCTTTATTCATCAAAACAACCTCCTCCTGCGGGTAATCTGCCCTTATATCCTTTACACCGCTATCTCCAAATCAATTCTGTCATAGATAACCTTAAGCTGCTTTGGCTTTTTTAGGCTCAAGTTTTACAATAAGCCTTGCATTAAGCGCATCTGCAATCTTCTTTAAGGTCTCTACGCTTGCCTTGCCAATTCCGCCTCTTTCAAGCCTTGATAACGCAGGCTGTTTAACCCCCATCCTTCTGGCAAGCTCTGTTTGTGAAATGCCTGCTTTTCCTCTTATCTTTAACATGCTCTCCAAGAGTTCAAATTCAGGATCAAGGCCATGCCATGCCTTTTTAAATGCAGGGTCTTTCATCTGCTCCTTTATATGTTCCTCTAATGTTCTGCCTCTTACATAACTGCCTTTCATGTGATTACCCTCCTTGTCTCTGTATAAAATCATTTAACCTTTTCTCTGCAACCTCTATCTCTCTTACAGGTGTCTTATCTGTTTTCTTTACAAAACCATGCAAAAGAATAAACCGCTTGCCTGTATAGGTGAAATATAAAATCCTTATAGCCCCTTGATTACCCTTAATCCTTAATTCTCTAACCTTGCCCTTTATCTGCCTTGTGTAAGGCTCTTTGAGCAATACTCCATAATCCTTTAAGAGTTTAATAATCCTGAAAACTTTAACCTTTGCTTCATTTGATAATGCCTCAATAAATTCTGCTGTCGGCTCTTTACCTTCTCTGTCCTTGTAATATTCAACTGTCCAATCCATTGGATTTGTTTATAACATATAAATTATAGTATTGCAAGGAAATAAAAAAGCCTCAAAGCCAATTAAGACCTTGAACACTGTATAGTTTATTTTTCTAACCGTTTTCTAACGGACTAACATCAAAATAGCATATTCTTTACCTTATGCTGTTTTATGATAAGCCTTGCAAGGCAGTGTTGGTGTTGATATTTCCCTTTTCTACCTTACAAGGCTTTATTCCTTTAAATCTTCTCATAACCCGAAGGTCACAGGTTCAAATCCTGTCCCCGCTACCAAAATAAATTTTCCTATCTTCAATAATAGGTTAAAGGCTATCAGGAAGGCTCGCCTGATAGCCTTTTTTGTGTCAACATTACCTAACAAAATATCCGCAAGTTACAAATCCGGAACTCCCTCTCAAATCAACGAAAAAAATAAAACCTAAAAATAACCAAAAATCAAAGTCTCTTCCCTCTCTTTAAAATTTTGAATCTTTATCCCATAGTTAGTCAACCTTGTTTCTTAGTTTCTTGCAAATTCAGATTTATATTGATTTAAAAGAACATAATGGTATAAAATTTAAACTATTATGGGTAGCAGTAAGCTTCATAGCTCAATTCCCTCAAACCTTTTAAAACCCGCAATCTGCCAGCCTGGTTTTACCCTTATAGAGCTTATCGTGGTGATAATCATTATAGGTTTGCTTGCAGCTATTGTTGCCCCTCGGATGTTTGGAAAAGTGGAAAAATCCAGACAAAAGGCAGCCCAGGCCCAAATAGAGCTCTTTGGCGCTGCGCTTGATTCATTTCGTCTTGATGTCGGAAAGTATCCCACTACAGCAGAGGGGTTGGAGTCATTGCAAAAAAGACCATCTGGTATAGAAAAATGGGACGGTCCGTATCTCAAAAAAGAGATTCCCTTAGACCCGTGGGCCCACCGCTATGTATATACTGCACCCGGCAGCCATGGCGACTATGATATAGTTTCTTATGGAGCCGATGGTGCGCCAGGCGGAGAAGGAGAAAATCAGGATATTGTAAGCTGGAAGGGGTTAGAGTGATAAAAAGATTAGATTTCACAGATTAAAACTCATTGAAATATCTGTGTAATCGTTTTTCCTAATCTGTGTAATCAAGGCTGTTGATGCCTTTTTCAACAGCCTTTAAAAGATATTGGTATGCAATATACGGTGCAGAACATAACAGCAAGACTAAAAACTAAAACTCAAAACCCTGCATTCAAAATCTTTCAACAAGGCTTTACCCTCATTGAACTCCTCCTTGTTCTTTTCATTATCGGTCTTTCAGTCGCCCTATCTGCTCCTACCATAAACACAGGCATAAATCGGCTGAAGGCAAAAGGGGCTGTTAAATATTTGGCTACAACCATGAGATATGCAAGGAATCAGGCCATCTCAGAAAAAACACCCTACTATGTGCAGATTAGCCAGATTGATAATAAGGTCATCATAACCTATGATGATAAAAAGATAGAAAAGGACCTAACGATTCCGGAAGATATTATAAAGATAGTAAGGCTCAGCGGTAACAAAAAAGCAGAGGCTGTGGAAAACAAGGCTATTGCTTTCTACCCGCGAGGCAATTCCAGCGGCGGAATATTGGAATTCTGGAATCAAAAAGGAGAGCCTGCCTACCGTTTGACTGTAGAATCTTCTACCGGTAAAACTAAAATTGATGTCTTGTGAGTAAGAAATTCAAAACGTTCGAGCAGGGATTTACCCTCTTAGAAATTATGGTAGCCATTGCCATCCTTGGAATAGGGCTTCTGGTGATACTACAGCTCTTTTCCGAAGGGCTACGTTCAGTCAGCACATCAGATGAGTATACAGCAGCAACCATATATGCAAAAGAAAGGATGGCTGAGGTATTGACCTCATCGGAATTGACGGCAACTACAAAAGAAGGATTATCCGAAAATAACAAGTTTCAGTGGAAGGTAGAGGTAACTCCTTATCCAATGGAAACAGTGAAAAATAATCCGCCTTTTTTTGTATACAGAATAAAGGTAGCTATTACATGGCCAGGCAGGCTGGGTAAAAAAGGAATTGAACTGGAGACGTTAAAGACAGTGGTGCAAAAGCAGTAAGCATTGTGAATGCCAAATTGAAAATTGGAAATTTTAAAACTTATAACTTTCATTTTACAATTCTCGTTAAGAGAGCAAAGGGGTTCACCCTAATAGAGGTTTTGGTAGCCCTGACTATTCTCAGTATGATACTCTCCATCATCTTTGCGGTAATGAGGTTTGGAATAAGTTCATGGGAGAAAGGAAGCAAGCTGGAAGAACGGATTCAATATATAAGAACCCTCACTACAAGGCTTAACAATGAGATAGGCTCTATGTACCCGTATATTGTTTCTGTAAATGGGGTTAATGTCTTCATGTTCCGGGGGGAACGAGATAAGTTAGGGTTTGTAACTACGAATGAAGACGCAATGCCAGACATCCCCCGCGGTGGAACAAAGTGGGTCTACTATTTTATCGACAGAGATAAGGGATTGGCAGCGAGAGAAAAGATGTTGCCCAATAGCAATGCTGTGGAAGATAAGGAAGGCAACTTGGTGATAATTGAACCATCTGTAAAAGAGATGCGGTTTGAATATCTTGATATCAATGGTTGGGTTGACAGTTGGAATGCCGATGAAAAAAAGGGAATCCCAAAGGCTATCAGGATAAATCTTATCTTTGAGCATAAGGAACCAATCAGTATGATAGTCCCTGTAGCCCTCTCCTCTACGGAAGCAGAAAGAGAGAAACATTGATGACACAGAAAAAATATAGAGGGCAAAAAGGTATTGCCTTTATAATGGTCCTTTGGGTAATGGCGCTTCTCACTATCTTAGTAACAGAATTCGCCTATTCTATGAGGACAGAGGTAAGGGCAGCAAGAAACTTTAAAGAAGATACTGAGGCCTACTACCTTGCCCTATCCGGGGTAAACATGGCCATAGCAGAGATCCTGTCCGATTATGACATCAATTATCTTGATGAAAACGGTAAACTTGTATTTGCTAAAAGGGAGGGCGCAAAGTCGGCTTTAGAGAGGGAGTTCCCATCAGGGGATGGCAAGGTCTCTTATAATATTATTGACGATGAAGGAAAGGTAAATATAAACATGGCATCCAGGGGGATGATATGGGATATACTAAAGGCTGCAGGGATAGAAATAGAAACGCGGGATATCATTGCTGATTCCATCCTGGACTGGAGAGACATAAATCAGTTTACACAACTGAATGGCGCAGAGGATGACTACTATCTTAGGCTTCCCTATCCTTACGAGGCAAAAGATGGAAATTTTGACACCCTTGAAGAGCTTATTTTAGTAAAAGGGGTAACCCATGAGATTTTCTACGGAAGCGGTAAAGCGCCTATCGGTCTTTATGAGGCGGAGCGGCCTTCTTTCCGTGGAGATTACTCCGGTATATCCCAGTATATAACAACTACAGGAATAGGTCTGATAAACATAAATACTGCCCCTGAACAGGTGCTTGAGGCGAGGTTTGGCCCAGTGACGGCTAACCAGATTATAACCCAAAGACAGGCAGGTTATTTCCAGCAACCTGCCTATGGCGGAATTGTGAAATCAACATCCTTTGCCATTACAGCCAGGGGCTATGCCCAAGGCGGCCCGATATATCACGAGATAAAGGCTGTTATCGAAAGAAAGACAGGAAAACCAGAGATACAGATAAGGTACTGGAACGAAAGCATATTATGAGCACAGCCCTCGGCATAGAAATCAGAAAAGATTCATGGAATCTATCCTACATAAGAAAAGCCCTTACCGGCGCCAGGATTGAAGGTTACACATCAATACCTGCTCAACCATTGCCATTTGAAAGACCTGAAGCAGAAGAGGAACTTCTGAGCGAGCTAAAAAGGTTTATCCTGGAAAACGGTGTAAAGGCAGAAAAAATTGTTGTAGGATTACCCAGAGAAGCAGTTATCTACAGAACCTTAAAGATCCCTGCTACAAGAAAAAGAGATATCCAGCAGATATTGCCATTTGAGATAGAACGGCATCTCCCCTTTCATACTGAAGAGGCCTATTATGACTATCAGGTGCTGAAAAAGGAGAATACGGCTTTTTTAATTCTGCTTGCCATTACAAAAAAAACCCTTGTGGACGCTATCTATAATCTCTTGGAAAAGGCTATGTTAATGCCTACCTCCTTTGAAGTTACACCCTTCTCTATTGCAAATATCCTGAATTATACAGGCGATATCAGTAAAGACGGCAACACAGCCATTCTTACTGTCAGACCAACAGATATAGAGATAGATACATTGCAAAGAGGGGTCCCAATAGGTTCAAGGGATTTTTCTGTAGATGGCCAAGAGATGAACCAGGCAGAAAAGGGGTTAAAGCTGTCTACACTCAGCCTCGACCTTCCTCCTCTTGAAAGAAGGCTTGATAAATTAATTATCCTCACCCCTGGAAATCTAAAATCTAAGAACGATATAGAGTTTGTTGGAAAAAAAATGGGGATAGCCACCTTCACAGGAAATCCATTACTCAAGATATTAACTGATAGAATAAAACCTGAATGGGTCAACTCTATATTTATTGCTACATGCCTTGCCATGAGCGGGATAGAAAACCAGGAGATTAAAATCAACCTTATCCCTCCGTCATATAGAAGGATTGAAAACAAATTGGGGCAGACCGTAGCTATGATATTAAGCGGCATGATTATCCTTTTGCTGGCAGGCGGCATTCTGAGCAGTATTATAAAAGAAATGATATATCTATCCAAAGTAAATAGACAGTTGGAGGATATAAGGCCTGCCCTTGAAGAGGTCTATACGCTCAAAAAGAGGTTAGAAGATACAGAAGGCAAACTTAAAATCATTGAAGGAATCAAAAGAGAACATCCAAACCAATTAGACCTTTTAGCGGAGCTTGCAACTATCCTCCCCCATGACACATGGCTTACAAACATGGAGTATAGCAAAGGAGGAATACACATAAGCGGATTTTCCAATTCAGCTTCCGGTCTTCTGCCGATACTTGAAACATCCCGGCGCTTTGAAAATGTTGAGTTTGTAGGATCCATTACAACAGGCATAGAAGGGAAGGAAAAATTCAGGATAAAGGCGAGGTTGAGAGGAGTAAAAGGTGACTCTCATTGACAAGATAAAGGGAATATATCTTCAGATGATAAAAAGCAGGCCTATTATCATTGCAGGAATATTTTTTATTGCAACTCTATCATACTTCCTTATTTTTAGCCCCATCTATAAAGGTTATGTTCATACAAAGGGAGATATAAAAATAAAAACCGAATCTTATGAAGATTCTCTGGCAATCATAAACGAAAAGAGCAGCCTCATGGAAAAGTTGAAGGTTGCTGAGAATAAATTCAAAGAGGCAGAGAATGGATTCCTCAAAGGAGCTAAACCGCCGGTGGCCGCAGCAGAGCTTCAACAAATTGTAAAAGGTATGGCCTCTGTCAGAGGCATAGATATCCGGGCTGAGAAGATGCTTCAGTTGGATGTTTTTCCGGGTTATATTGGAGTTCCCGTAGAAATAGAGTTCCAATCCCAGATGAGCAGCTTAAAAGAGCTTCTTTTTGATATAGAGCATTCACCTACCATCATATTAATCCCGGAAATAAAAATCAGGGTAGCTAATATAATGGAGCCGACTGATGTTCAAGTAAATATAGTTATTGAGGGCATCATGAAAAAGGTTGAATCAGCCAAGGATTTCACAGGGACAGACGGGTAAGGTAATATGAAGGGAAAATATCTCATTATCAATATAGGGCTTGTAATCATATCTATCATACTTGGTTTGAAGGTCTTTGGGATATTCTCATCTGCCCCGGAAAAGCCGGCATATAATGAGAAAACAAGGGAGATGGCATCTAAACCCGCAGAGAGACCAACAGCAGAGATGCAACTATCGCCTCCTCCGGATTATCAGACCGTTGTAGAACAGGATGTGTTCCGGCCATCAAGGACAAAGCCTGCGCCTGTTCAAATAGAAGTAAAACCCTTACCAAAGTTCAATCTGTATGGCATACTTCTGATAGGTGAAAAGAAAAGGGCTATCATTGGCGCTGATCAACCCGTAATAAAACCCAGATCATTCAAAATAGGCGATAACATAGAAGGTTTTGAAGTGGTTGATATTCTGAAGAATAGGGTCATTTTGAGAAGGGGTGAAGAAAAAATAGAAGTAGCCCTTAAGACCGCATTTATACATCTGCCGTCTCTTGGGAAAAAGGGGCAAAAACAATCTGGCAGCGGAGCGCCGTCAGCCTCTGCTCAGCAAACATTGCCGCCGGCCTTTTTTCAGTTTGGAGATAACCCCCCCGGGCCTCTCCCTTCCCAGACTGCGCCGGCTATCAGAATAGTTCCAGCCCCTCAAAAGGCTGAACCAAAAAAACCTTGACCATTTTTTAATAAGTGAGTAATATATTTTTTCGAGAAAAGAGTATGAAAAAAGTATCCACAGCAACCCCACTATCAATACAAGATATAAAGCATAAAACAAAAAATACAAGATTGCCGACTTTGCGATTCATGTTTTTCCAAAAATGGCATGCACTCATTCTATTATTAGTATTAGCCGTAATCCCTTCAACAATTGCTTATGCCCAGACACCTTCAGAACCTGTAACACCAGGCGCACCGCCTGAAGCGCAGCCTCAAATGTTACAGCTTGAGACACCTCAACCTCAAGCGGTACAACCTGCAATACCGCCTCAAGCAACACAACCTGAGACACCGCCTCCATCATCACAAGAGCAGCCGGGAACCATAGTACTCAACTTTGAAGATGCGGATTTAAAAGATGTTCTCCAGACAATAGGTGAGATAACAGGCGAAAACTTTATTATAGCGCCCGGGGTCGCTGCAAAGATAACCGTACAAACATCCAAGCCAATCCTCACAAGAGATGTTTTTGGCATCTTCGAATCCATCATAGAGGTTTACGGCCTTTCAGCGATAAAGTCAGGGGCATTTTATAAAATAGTTCCCAGCAATACAGCAAGACAGCGAAGTATTGAAATTTTACAGGGAAAGGATGCAAAGGGGCTGCCATCCGGAGACAGGATAGTAACTCAAGTAGTGCCTATTGAATTTATATCAGCCAATGATCTGTTTCCAATCCTCCAGCCCATGCTCTCCCCTGCCGGAAATATTATGAACTATCCAAAGGCTAATACATTGATAATTGCGGACATACTCTCCAATATAAAGAAAATTTTGGATATGACAGAAATTCTGGATGTGGACACCTTCAAAAAAATGCAGATAGAGGTATTTACCTTAAAAAATACGACCACACGAACTATTCAGAAGGAACTGACCGATATTATAGCGCCCCTCGGAATTGGACAATTCGCTCTTATTCCACTGGAGAGGTTTAACAGCATCGTGGTCTTCTCTCCCAGCTCTCAATTAATTGAGTCTATCCGAGAATGGATAGAACGTTTAGATCGGAATGTCAGCGAAGATGCAGCCCTTATTCATTTTTATTATGTCAAAAATGATAAGGCAGCTAATATAAAGGCCCTTCTTGAACAGATATTTATTCTCAGGCCGCCGCCCCCCGGAGTAAGAATAGAAGGTGAGATTCGCCTCTATACCTATGACCCGGCTAATGCCTTGCTGATTCAGGCAACGGCTAATGACTACAATACCATCATGGAAACTATTAAAAAGTTGGATAACCAACCCAAGCAAGTGCTTATAGAGGCACTGATTGCAGAGGTATCTCTTTCAGACAGCACAAATTTTGGAATCCAGTGGTCAATATTATCAGGACATGTAAATGCGCAAGGACCAAACCCCAGTATTATAGGGAGCAGCGCGCTCACCATGGGCACACTGCCAACACCAAGTTCCCTATCTCCGCCAAGCGGGCTTTCCTTTCTGGTGACAGACTCAAGTAAGTTCTTTTCTATTATCCAGGCCCTGGCATCAGAGGGAAAGGTAAACATACTCTCTAATCCCCATATTGTGGTAAAAAATAACGATAAGGCATTTATCAATGTAGGCAAGGACATACCTGTAGCTACACAATCACAACAGACGAGTATTACAGGGACAACCGGCATAATTCAGAATATTGAATATAAAAAGACCGGCGTAATATTGACTGTTGCGCCGCAGATAAACGAAGAAAGAACCGTCATTCTGAATATAAAACAAGAGGTAAGCGATATTGCCGAGAATATCACCGTTGGCCAGACAGGTTTTACCTATCCGTCATTTACAAAGAGAGAATCAGAAACCACTGTCATAACAAAAGATGGAGAGGCGCTGGTAATCGGCGGTTTGATAAAAGAAGATAAAAGGGAAAGTTATACCGGCATACCGCTTCTCATGGATATACCTATCCTCGGATATCTCTTCCGCTATACTACGCACAGCACTGCCCGCACAGAACTGGTTATCCTCCTCATCCCCAAAGTAATGGACGGCAATGCAGAGGCTGCAAACATAACCGGGGAGTTTAAAAAAAGGGTTGAAGAGATGATAAAGGAATGGAAGATAGAAGCCCCTTTGCCATTACAAGGGAAAAAAGAATAGACAGTTTACATCCTGCCATCAAAATCAAGGAGCTTCAAAACCCCCAAAAATAGACTTTGATTTTTGGGGAAACCTGCAAGTTGCCTGCCAGACGAGGCAGCGGACAATTTTTATGACGAGCCGTATGTTCACCGATACGGTGAGGAGTAAAAATTGTCCGATAACGAAGTATGACAGGCAAATCGCAGGTTTGTAAAATAGCGAGGTTTTTAATCGCTATTTTACGGGAACCTCACCTCAAAGATATGATAGGTAGCCCCTGGTGGAAGATATACAAGCCCTTTATACAACCCCATAATGAGCAAAAAACCAATAATTATCAACCGAGCTGCCTTCTCTTCCTTCCATCCAAAGAAAAGTCTTAAATGAATGATTGTGGCATAGGTAAGCCACGCAATGGCTGCAAGACTGTCAACAGGATCCCACGCCCACCAATAACCAAAAAGACGGAATGAGTAGTAACAACCAGAGGCTATCGTGGCTGTAAGAAATAAAAAACCAAGGGTAGTAAAGCGAAAGCCATACTCATCCATGATATCCATAGATGGAAAGATTTTAGAATACCCTATCCATCGTGTGTAAAGAATAAAAACAGAAAGTCCGGTTGCCAGCAAGAGAATACCATAACCTATGTAGGCAAGGACTGCATGTAAGTCTACCCATAGGCTCCTTTCAGAGATAGTCAAGGGTATGTGCTGGGTAGAGAGGGTCAAACCCTGAGCTAAGACAAGCAGAGAGAGGGATAAAGATATAAGGCCGACAGGCCTTAGTCCCTGGTAATAACGGCCTGCTAAAAGGGTCAGGAAAATTGCAATAAAGGTATCTGCCTGAGCTGTCTCAAAACCTCCAAAGACAGGCGGATGGCCGATATCAATCCATCTGATAACTATGGATACGCCCTGACAGATAATGCCGCCAATAATAAGGTTCGCGGCATATTTGTATGGCAGCCTCTCTGCTGCATAAAAGATGTGAGCTAAGAGAGAGAGAATATAAAAAGCTGCCCCAAGCCAAAAAAATAGCGCCTCAAAAAGAGTCATATCGGTTTTACCTCATAAGAAAAATTTACACTGCTGAAGCAGTATTAAAATATCAGGGTGTGGCAAAAATATCAACAGGTAAAATCGGGGTAATATTTTTGCAAACCTTGCTCTAATATGTTAAAAAAACTTATGGGTAAGGCAAAGAGGAGAAAAGGTGAAATAAAAAAGCAGCTCGGAAAGAAGACCTCATCTAACCTAAAGCAGTTTCTTCTCATTGCCCTCATACTTGTAATAATCATACCCTCTTCCTTTGCAACCTATAAAAGAAATGTAGTATGGAATAAAGCAGTAACTATAGGGGAGGATGTAGTAAGAAAAAGCTCAGAAAAAGGAAGGGGGCACAGCAACCTTGGAGCTGATTATCACGATGCAGGTCAATTAGAAAAAGCTATCAGAGAATACATGACTGCATTAAAACTAAACCCAAACGATGCAGGCGCTTATAATAATCTTGGAAATATATACTATAATCAGCGCAAATTGGATGACGCTATAGAGGAATATAAACATGCCTTAAGGCTAAAGCATGATTTTGCAGAAGCTTATCATAACCTTGGACTCGCTTATTATGAGCAAGGCCGATTAGATGAGGCTACGCAGCAATTTTTGACCGCAGTAGAGCTGAAACCCGGCTTTGTGGCAGCCTATAATAATCTTGGGCTTGCCTACTATCATAAAGGCCAACTCAATGAGGCTGTACAGAAATACATAGCCGCTATAACCCTGGACCCAGACTATCCAAAAGCCCATTATAACCTCGGAGTCGTATACTGGAAAATGGGATTAAAAGATAAGGTTAAAGAAGAGTTTCAAAAGGCTTTAAAACTAAGACCGGATTTTACAGAGGCACAGCAAGCCCTTGAATTGCTTGGCAGAGAATCTCAAACGCTGAAATCAGAACAATAATAAGTTTGGCCAAATTAGTATTCTACTTATTTTCTCCCCATCTTTTTAAGCCATTCCACAAATCCTTTCGGGAAATATTCAGCAAAGCCAATAACATTTGTCCCGCCTTCGGGACCAGGGATAAGCATTATATCCCTTCTATACCAGACAAACCTCCATACAAGCCCTGCAATCATAAGGATAAACCCGGCAAATACGAACCTTGCCCCCCCATCCCTGACTATTTGAACCTGGCCCCAATACCCCACCTTGGGGAGACGCAAAATAAAATCATCAACTTTAACTTCCTGGCTGGCTAAAAGCGGCCCTTCATAGAGAATCAGCTTGCCCCTCACAATCTTTATATAGTATGCCGGATTTTTTGGATAAAATGTCTTTGTATTCAGTTTACCATCTACCAAATAGTAATCAGGATATACCTTAAGATAGACCTTATGCGGAAGCCCGCCTATACTAAAAGAATCCTCAGAACCAGGGGCAAAGACATTCAATTTGACTATTCCTTTATCTATCAGATACCCCTCTTTATCGCCTGCCTCAAAGGAGATAGTATAACCCATGCCCGCAATCCTAACATAAGTATCTCCGAACACAACAGGGTCGCTAATCTTCATAATAGCCTGATTTTTCAAAGTATCGGCAGGAAATCTCACGATTGCAGTAAGCTTGGTAAAGAGCTGCTTATCCTCCCAGAAATCAGCCTCTATCTTATCTACTGAAAGGGATAGTTTTGGCATACTATCAGGCTCTTTAGCGCTTGACCAGAGATATTCATCAGGCATTCCCCAAAATGGTTGGCCATCCACCATAAGAGTCTCTCCTATAAATCGGGTATTGATACTTATAACAATCCCAATAAAGATTGGAAAGAGGCTGAGATGGAAAAGCAAACCTCCTATAGGCGAATACCTGCCTTTTACAAGATATTTCCGCTCGCCGCTATCATCAACAACTTTATAACCTCTTTTCCTTAACCTATTGACAATTATAGATTTATCACCGCTTATAAAAACAGGGTGATGCTCTGATATGCTCCCATGTTTCAAGGGAAAGGTTGTAAGTTTAAGTTTCAGTGTAGGCAGCCATCTGTAGATACACAGGCCGATATTTATATAAAACAAAAGATACAGGAGAAGAAAAGGATAGGTTTGCGAGATGTTGTCAGCGTTATGTCTTGAAGCAATTATACTGAATACAAGTAGGATAAGGTAATAGATGGAGGCAGCGGTCAGCAGGGCTATCGCCATCCTTCTGGATGCTAAAAAATCCCATATCCTATGGAAGGTATTCATCACCCATTGGCCCTCGGTTTTGCAGAATTTCCCCTTTCAGGATAGATTGTTGTGATTACCCATGTCTCGCCCGTTTTTTCAAGGGTGTAAGTCATCGTGTATATCTCGTCTTTGAGCCTCTCTTCCTGTCTCTTATGGTCAATTATTCTTATATTCCAATCCTCAGAGGTTATAACCTTCAGCCTGTTGTCTTCAAATCTTACATCTGAGATATCAAGGCGGGAAAACCTTGGGACAAAGCTCCACCCTTTTGCATGTAAAAAAGCTATCTCAAAATCTATCTGTCCCTTCAATGCCTCGTCTGCCCCTTTTAAAATAGCTGCGTCCCCCTTTTCATACGCCTCTATCAGCGTCTTATTAAAGTCTATAACAACTTTTTCTATCCTATCCTTGTCAAATGGAGTCTCTATCTTTACCTGCCCTAAAATAGGATAGACAAGGGTTTCTCTCTCCTCTATATAGATTATGCCGAAAAAGATAAGAAGAGATATAATAATTATTTTAAGGAAATCTTTCATTTCTTCTCTTTTACAAATTCTACAGTGCCGACCAGCCATTTACCTTGATTCTTTATAATATGGTAACTAAGCTTATACTCTGCCTCTGCCCAGGGTTTTACCTCCTGCCCTGTTTTTTTATCCATGTAACGAAATCTCCATGCCTCTTTTGTTTCCACATCTGCCGAGTCTTCTTTGTTTCGCTTTATTTCCTTAAACTCTATTCCCTTTAACTCTGATTCCATATATTGATTCTTAGCCCTGAAACCCATAATAATCATATTTACCTTTCCCATCTCCCGTTCAGATGCTATCTCCTGAAGCGGGTCTACAGATAACTCCTTGTAGGCATCTATCAACGCCCTGTTATATCGCCGTATATTCGTTTCCAAAATGGAAACCTCCGGATCTTTAGTCGCTGAGTTGCAGCTGTAGACAAGAACAAGGAAGAATAGAAGAATAAGCCCTCTTATTATAATGACCCTTGCTGCATCTTGAACTTTGTTATTGGATATTGTCTGCATTTTACTTTCCTTTTCAAGACTATGTGTAATTTAGGATTCGGTTGTTAATTCATTGCATTCATTATAAGAGTTGCGTATGGATACCCACCACAAATCCTATCCCAAAGAATGTTATAATAATTGCCACAAAAGAGATTATAGTGAGCCATGCTGCCTTAGAACCCTGCCAACCAAGTGTTGTTCTCAGATGGAGATTTATGCCATAGGTGAGCCAAGATATGAGTGACCATGTCTCTACAGGGTCCCATCCCCAGTACCTGCCCCATAACCCCTTTGCCCATATAGCGCCTGCCCCAACCTCAATAGTAAGAGATATAAAACCAAAAAATATAAATCTAAAGATAAGGTCATCTAATATCTCGGGTTCAGGCAACCTCTCTAAAAACTTTGATATAATGCCGACCCTTAAAAGATAAAGTATAGCTATAGCGGCTGCTACCGAAAATGAACCATAGGCAAACCATGCAAAGGTTATATGCACCCAAAGCCAGTTGCTCTGATACGGCGGAGAAAGGGGCTCATGAACTGAAGCGGTCATTATACCATTGCCTAAGACAAAGAGGGCAAATGGAATAATCGCGATGCCGAAAAGTTCAATCTTTGGCAGCCATATCCTGATGGTAAAGAATAATAGGATTATAAACCAGGAACCGAAGAGTGAGTGCTCATAGCCGGCTATTACAGGCGGATGGCCTGTCACAATCCATCTTGTAGCTATTGAAACAGTATGGAGAATAAAGCCAAAGGATATAAACCAGAAGCCCCAGACAGCCGCTTTCTCCTTTTTAAATATCAATCCTACGAGATAGGCAAGGATGCTTAAAACATACCCCCCTACCCCTAACCACAGTAAAATTCCTTCTAATTGAATCACTTTGTTACCTCTTCTATGATCTTTTTAATCTCTCGCTCAAAGAATGCAGGGAAGTACTTTGTATAACCAGAAACCTTTACTATACAATTTTCTCCTTCTGCATTTATTACTACATTCAATCCTTTTTCATAAAATAAGAGCCTTGCAATAAGCCCTATTACTAAAAACACAAGACCTATAAATAAAACAGGAGCGCCCCAATCTCTCGCGACCAGGATATGAACCCAGTATTTGATTCCTGTATATGTTATCATGATGTCTGTCATTTCTGCCTCTTGACCCATGTACAGAAACCCCTGTTTCATAACAATACCTTCTCTCGTAACCTTAATACTGAAAACAGGATTGTTCAGTATGTCAGACCTGGTCCTCGGACCATCCTTGGTCATAACGAAGTCAGGATAAAAACGAACCGTAATACCGATATCTGTATCAGGAATCTGAAAAGAATCTTCTTGCCCGCCAACGAGTACCAGATTGATATCGCCGTCAAAAAGAACCTTTCCGTCTTTACCTTTTATCACAAATGAAGGCGCAAAGCCATACCTGTCTATATTATATTGAAGTCCCTGATATTTAAGAGGGTCATTTACCCTTATATCTTTAAGGAAAGAGAAACCGTCTTTTTCCCCTACCCTCACCGTAGCAATATAGTCTATAGGATATTTATTATCTTTGAAAACCCTCTTAAATTCTTCCAAGGTTATAGCCTCATCCGGAAGTTTCATTCCGAAAAATGGCCTCCTCCACACCTTGAGAAACCCTTCCTCCTTCAATGGAATTGGATAGCCCTCGGTAAGGAGCATCTCTCCTGTAAACAGGGTAAGGCCTGTAACTATCGTAGCCAGAAGGACTGTCAGAAGGCCCAAATGGAACAACATAGACCCCCAGAACCCGAACCTGCCTCTATGAGCTATTAGTATAGGAATTTCTTCCTTTATATTCTCCTGAACGCTCCATAGAGGGCTGCTGAAGGCTTTCAGGAACCTTGACCTTACAATCTTAGCTTCACCTTTGACTGTAACCTCTTTAGCTGCCTTGAAAACTCTCCCTTCAATCTCCGCCCCACCGCTTTTCAACCTACTCTGTAGACGGGTCCATGTGCAGATGGCTGTGCTTATAAATATAAGGAACGGAAGAACAAAGAAAAATGGAGATGCTGTGAGCCCTTGAATGCCTAAAATCTCTGTTATCTTGAAAAGATACGGCCTTTGTTCTTTGATAGTGCGGATTTCTTCAGGGCTTAAAATGGAAGGATTCGGCAGGAGAATTGCCAGGATAAGCAGACCGAGCATAAGAACCAGAAGGGAAACAGCAAACCTTCTGGAAATAAAAATACGCCACACACCTCGCATCCTTATTGAGAGATATCCTTTATAACTGTAATGGCATCGCTATTTGGACATGCAACATACACATTATTTGTCACTTTACTTATAGCAATAGACCGGGGGGACTTGCATACCTTAAGACTACCCATCTTTTTCCATTTTTTAGTGTCAATGACCGTCACTGTATCTTCAGAGGTTACAAGGAAAAGATGGCCTGTATTGGGGTTAATGTCCATGCCAAGGCCGCCCTTAGCAGGATAGTCCACATCAATAGTCTTCTTAACCTTCAGCGACTTTGCATCTATCGCATAAAGTTTTCCAGGGCCTGCTGCATATACCGTGTTTCGAGCGCTCGCAGGGATAGAAAGTATATTTACAGGCACAGCAGCAATTACCTTTTCTTTGCTGCCATCCACCACCCCAAGACCTTTATTGCCAGAAGTCAGATAGAGTCTGCCGAGAGGGCCTCTATACATATAGGATGAATCCATAATTTTAATAGAAGCCTCCAATTTTCCTGTTCTATCGTATTTATGTATATATCCATACCAATCAAGGAGATATAGACGGTTGTCACCCAATGCTATATCAGCGATAAACCTCTTGTCCTTTTTGTCCTCAATCCCAAACAGGACTTCATAGGTTGACCCATCTAAAACAAGGACGCCGTCTTGGCCAGTTGCAATATATATGCGATTAAAACCAGGGTCATATGCCACTGAACGGGTATCAAGATTGGCATCAACTTTCTTATTAAGAGGAATCCTCTTAATAAGGCTGAAATCGTCTTCTTTTATAACAGCCAATGTCCCGTCAGAATAATTAAGCACAAGCAGCCTCTGATTCTTCTCATCAACAGCAAGACCAAGGGGGCCTCCCTTTACCTCCATATCTTTTACAACCCTTGGATTAGCCTCAACAGAGCAGTTGATAGATAAGAAAAAGACCGCTAATAAAATGATGGATAATAAAGATTTACTTTTCCATACCATATTCCTCCTCCGATAGTTTATAGCTCTAATCAAGCATTGAAGGGTGTTCAGGCAATCATCTTTTATCAAAACGAAAGGCGGGGGTTAAACACGCCCCGCCTTTCTAATCTACCTCTCATCTGTTTTAGCTTACTAATCTGACCCTGAGTAATATGGATAATTGGCTAATCTACCGGCATCCCCTGCATGACTACGGCTGCAAGACGATACGCCATCTGTAGCGGCGAAACTAGCGCCGTTCTTAGTCCAGCATGCAACACCTGCTGAGGTTGTAGCCCTTGTTACGCCAACCCATATAGCCCCATTAAGGAGGCGCCTGCCCCTGTAGCTTGCTCCGACAGCTGTATTTGTAGAGTCATTACCGATACCAAGGTTTGAGCCATGGATACCGCCAAGCGCCTGGTTTATTGGCGGGAGTGTGCTTCCAAGCGCCCGTGCATCTCCGCCGTGGCAGTTCAAACACATAATCCCATAGGAGTTCGTTGCATTAGCAGAACCATCAGAATCCTTAGGATGACCTGAACTACCATCTGGTATATGCGGAAGCCTGGACATGTAACGCCACGCAAAGTTTGAGAAACTTGCTCCTGTTGGAGCAGTATCGTCCTTAGGAGCAGTATCCTCATAACCATAGACATCTGCCCTATGGCAGTTTAGGCACATATAATTAGGCATTGGGTTGCCATTGGCTGTGCCAACATTTGGCCATGCTGTGCTGCCATCAGGATAGCCTACAGTTATAAGATATGTGGCGCTATTAGGCGTAGTAGGATTAGTGGCTGTTGTTGCGTTTATACCGCCGATAAACCACGGAAAACTCTGGGCCTCTAACTGCCTTAATATCCACGGCCTTGCAGAACCATGCGGCCCTGATGGGTCTGTTGGGCTATCCGTATCATGGCAGTCTGTGCAGGCAATGACACTCCATGGTCCATAAGGCGGGATAAAGTTATTACCAAGGCCTGCTGTAAGGGCATAGTTATTACCACTCGAGTTCGTAGGAGGCGGCGGGGTTATATTTAGAGTTACTGATGTTGTCCCGGTTCCGCTGGCATTGACGCTTATGCCTGTAACCTGATACCAACCGCTTGTGGCAAGCATTGGCGGACATGGGGCTGTGGCAGAGCAGGCGCCCACATTTGGCATCACATTATTATTTACAGCACTATATAACGTACCCACATAGAGATACCATCCGGGTATTACAGTGGACGGTATGCCGTTGCTGCTTGCGCCAAGGTTGATTGTTGCTGTTGATGAACCTGCGGTAAGGGTTATTGTGCCTCTGGTAAACCTTGGCCATGGAGCCGTTAATGCATCATAGTCACTTCCGTTATTGTATATACTGCATTTTCTTATGTATGCTGTGTTGCCGGCAGCTGCAGGGGCAGTGTTAAACGCCGGGTCAACGGTTATCACACTGGTGGCAACAGCTGTATGACTGGATATGGACCTTATCTGGCCGTTGCCTGTGCCTGTGCCGACTATCTCAACACAGTTGCCGTCATATTGATTGGCGGTTCCTAAATTAGCGCCGACTGTTACATCTGCAGTTGTACCTGAAGATATGGTGTATCCTGATGACGACCCTACATTTACAGGGCTGCCGCCCATAGCAGTTATAGGCTGGTTTGCTCCTACATCAACCACAGGATGATAGCCGACATTATGCGGGTTAAATTCCCTTGCAATATTTGTAGATGCCGTGGTCTGGTAGACATTGATTGTGGCAGATGTGGCATCCACTATATTAAATGGTGTTCCATTATTTCCCCACCCATAATCAGAGTGGCACTTGAAGCAGAGTTCGTATATCTTGTCAGAACCGCTTACAAGGCTTGTATTTTTTGTAAATACCGGGTTTGAATAGCTGCCCACAGCAGGGGTTGGATAATCAGCAGGCGCCACATCCACGCCCCACTGGCCATTGTTTGGTCCGGCTAAGTTATTGCCTTTATCCGGACGGCCTGTAGGGACAATAGTATAGTATGTGCCGCTGGCAGGAGATATAGAAAATGCGGCGCCGACATAAATGGTGCCGGTAGTTGTATTTGTTACAATCATCCTCTCCTGGCCCGCGCCTGTCCCATCCATAAGCCTCAGGTTGTAACCGCGCCACTGGTCTTGGGTCCATGTTGACTTGTTAGTATCAGTAATGGTTGTTGCTGTTCCGCCTGTGGCAGTTCCATTATCATCTCCAGACTTTTTCTGCGCATGCGGGTTGTGGCAGTCTGTGCAGCCGCTATGATAGGTTGGGTTAGTGCCTGTGGTGGTAAACCAACCAGCAGGAGCGCTTGTTGAAGTTGACGGGGCATTTATCACCTCATCTGTCCTATGAACGCCTGCATAGGCGTCAATCCTGTGCCTTATCTGGCCTATTTCATACGCGCTTGCAGCAACCGGCGCAGTTGTCCAATCCTTATCAAGACAGAGAAAGCTGGCTCCACTTCCGGCTATTTTTCTTATTTGGCCGGCACCCGTACCGCCGGTAATCCTTATTGCATAACTTGCCCACTGGCCTGTGGTCCATGCTGGAGAAGGGCTGATAACAATAGAGGTGCTGGTAGGGTATGTGGCAGATGGGCAGTTTGTTGTATCTGCATTACTTCCTGTTCCGCCAGTGCCTGTATATGTCATGAACATATCTTCCATCTTCAGCATCTTGCCGTTCACTACAGTTGCAGCGCCATAGTAATCCATCTTTGTCGCTGTCTTGGCATTTGGGTTTGTCATGCTATGACATTTGAAACAGAAATCCTCTTCCATGGGGTCGCCTATAGAGTATTTGCTGGTCAAATCAGGGGTGGTCGTCCAGTTCGGGGATACTGTAAGCGCTGTGCCGGTATTGGTGGATATCTTCCTTGTCTGCCCCGTGCCTGTGCCATATACAATTGTTATTAGGCGGTTCTTCCAGTAGTTGGATTTCCAAGACGTTGTCTTTGTCGTATCGTTCAGGGTTGTAGCGGTGTTTGAGCCTGTGGATGTTCCACTGTCAACACTCCTTGAATCTCCGATAAGATAGACGCTATCTGTGGAAGGGGCTGTTGTCAATGTAGTAATCGTAAGCGTATTGCTTGTATTGCTCGCAATCCATCTTGTCTGGCCGTTGCCTGTGCCGCTCAATATGTTCACCGGACGATTTGCCCACATATTTGTAGTCCAGTTTTTATTGGTGTCAACAATGGTTGTAGTAGTGCCGCTTGTAGCTGTGCCATAGTTGGTCTTATTATAATTTGGGCTTGAGCTGGTTTCATTTGCATTTGTAACAGCGTTTAACCTTCTTACCGTTGAGACGTGCAAGCCAAAATTATATGCGCCTGTTTGCTTCTCTTTTGTGAGCGTATCATTATGGCATTTTACGCAGTTTGCCTTGAATGTGCTGTTATCAATAAATGCATTCGTTACATCAACAGTATAGTTATGCGGCGAATTTGCAAACAGCGCCGGATTTATTACAGGGGTATAAGTTGTATTGTCAGCAGTTGTTTGCTTTGTATTATCTTTGGTCTGCTGATACTGGTGGCATGATGTGCAGATACCGCTGCTTGTCCCTTTATCATAATCAGTATTTGCAAGTTGGCTTGTGTCTGACTGGTTTGAAGGCGCTGTTGTTATTGTTTTTCTTAAGTTGTATGCCCTGCCAGGCGTGCTTGCGTTCTTTAAAGGGCTGAAATTTTCCATTTCAGCATGGCACATAAGGCATCTTCTGTGTGTGCTTGATGCTGCAGGCGTTGATTCTGACGGATATTTACTATCTGTGCCTATGCCGCCTATGTTGGTTATATCAACATTTTGCATAACCATATGATATTTAGATTGTCCGTCACTATCGTTACCCAGCATTGGCGTGGTAATAGTAGA
Source organism: Deltaproteobacteria bacterium RIFCSPHIGHO2_02_FULL_43_33 (assembly GCA_001798165.1). Taxonomy (GTDB): domain Bacteria; phylum Desulfobacterota; class GWC2-55-46; order UBA9637; family UBA9637; genus UBA10170. The sequence continues at coordinate 5,635 of MGRL01000065.1, read as the reverse complement.
ATGGCAGGTACCACATTCAGCGCCGCCCTCGCCGAGTTTCTTGAAGCCTTGCTCATGATAATGGCAATTATTACAGTCAATGGCATTGTTGTGGGTTTTGCCATCGGTCTGAGCAGATGTGTTGTATCTATGATGCTTTGTCAGGCTGTGGCAGACCTCGCATGGCCGGGTAGAGGTCGTATGGTTATCTGAATCGTCGCCCATTACATATGGGGCAGAACCAGCCGTACCTGACTTGTATCTAAAGTCTACAGTGCTTTCTGTTAACAGAGACGGCATAGTGCTTCCGTCAGGAAATTTTATTTTCTCTCTTATGAGATAGATATTGTTTGTATTGTGAGGTGTATGGCATGTCTGGCAGACAAATTTGCCGTATTTACTGGTAGCCGTATCGCCCCATTTGTTGGGGTTGCTGCTCCAGTAGCTGCTCTCCGTATTCGTTGCATTATGCACCTGGAGATTGTGACAGGCATTAGTAGGCCCGCCGCAGGTATCATCGCCCTGGTTTGTCCTCCTGAGGAGATTGCCGTCGCCGGTACCAACCGCATAGACAGATGTGCAGCAGACTACCCCAAAGATTATGCTCAATACCAGCGTTGTAATAAATCTTCTATACATATATCACCTCTTATTGTCCTTCATCATAAGTCAGCTGATCAGAGTCTGCCCAGTGGATACCGTGACAGGTGAGACAATAGACCTTTCCTTGCACAAAGCTTGCTTTTCCAGCGCTGCTATCGTAAAAGCGGAAATTGTTTGTTGGATTTCCATCTGCATCTATTACATAGGCATCGCCTGAAGTTATACTGAGCGCCCCTGAAGCCCAACAGACCTGAGTGGCAGTATAACTGGTTATCTGTTTAGAAAGTCCAGAGCCCAGAAGATATACATACAGATTAGTCGGGTTATAATAGCTATTACTTGTGTTGGTCCAGTCTTTAGCAGTATCTGTTAAGCAGGTTGTATTAGTAGTTGCAGTTGCCTTGCCTGATGTGGCTTTATTGCTCTGGTCAACGCCTGTATATTCCTTCGGGACAGAGTGAGTGGAGGTGTTTACACTTGGGAAGTCAACCCCAACAGGGTGGCTCAGCTTATTTCCTGTCCATGTCCTTACAGTATTTATATTTCTTTTAGAATGGCAGTCCAGGCAGAGTTCGTTTTGTTGATTAGGAATCCTTTGGTAGTGTCTTCCGGCGCCATCACTAAATGGAACAGAGCTATCATAGGTGGAAGGGGAAAATGGGTCATTGGACATATTAGTCTGGTAGTGCTGATTGTGGCACGTGGAGCAGCTTGCCTTTCCGTATGTAGATGCAGGATATGTGTACGACGTTGTATCCACATCCAAAATATCATTGGGTGCGCCAGTATCCTTAAACATCTTTTTGGTTAGGTTAGCATAATTATCGAAATAGGTAAATGGGTAGTTTATCTGAGGCCTTACCTTGACAGTCCAAGTGTCATTGAGCTTAAAAGACGGAGACAATCCATTTACAAAGCTCACCTTAAGATTATTACCATCCGCAAAGGCAAAACTTGTTGCAGTTGCTTGATTTGCACTCCATGCTGTCCATGTGGTGCCGCTGTTATCTGAAGACCTCCATTGAAACTGTGCTGTTCCAATATTTCCTTCTGTTGTTATCTTTATCTCATATACCCGCGGAACCGACCCGTTAAAGAATATGTTTTTTAAATTGTTAGTTACAGTATCACCGTCATTCCATGTATATACAATCCCTGAAAGAATATATCCGGTGGAGCCGCCAGGGGTAGAGGAAGTTATATATCCGCCTGGGCCTGAGTCCCACCTATGATAGATGCCGCTTGTGCCTGGCACTGCCTCGTCAGCCTCTGTAAATGGTTTATTGGAGGCCATGCCGGTAGTGGTATGACAACTCAGACAACGGGCGGAATTGCCTTTCGGTGTTTTTAAAGCTGTGCCAACACCATACAATGTATGACATTGGGTGCACCACCATGTATCTGTTGAAGTATCGTTATGGGGCGGGTCAACTGCATAGGCATGAGAAGCGCCTATGACGGCGATTCCGAGGATTATCATTATCATAATGGCCAATCTTTTAATAACTATGTTAATCATATCTCAGCCCTTCCCTTATTTTTTATATGGAACTGTTACCAACACGCTCTTCTGACCGGCATTACCGTTTATATCCACAGCAGTTACGGTAATGGTATATATTCTTCCATTTATATCATTCTTATTACGAGCAGCCTCAAGGCTTACAGTAAACGAGAAACTGCCGGTATTATCAGCAGCGGCTGTTCCGGTGGAATTCAGTTTGTTGTATTCGTCGGCCACTGTATATGAAACAGCCTTTAAACCGCTGCCGGCATCAACCGCATTCCCTGAAACTGTCACATTCATCATTGCGCCGTTAGCAGGCCAAAGGATTGATGGATTGGGTTGATTTACTGTCAGCACAGGCGGAGTTGTTTCTGCCATAAAATTAGCTGTAACAATCTTATTTGAACTCATATTAACATTGCATGTCGCGCCTGTAAAGGCATCACAACCATTCCAGCCGCCAAATACAGAACCGCTGTTAATTGGCGCTGCTGTTAAGGTTACTGCAGTGCCGCTTACATAAGCTGCGCTGCAAGCGCTTCCGCAGTTTATATCCGCAGAACCGCTTATCACGGCTCCGCTCCCTGTGCCGCTTTTTGCAACGGTAAGGGTATATAAATCAGGCGGGTCTACTGGGATAGTATAGTTATCAATTCCATAGATTGCCACGCTGCTCGTATTGGAAGATGTAACAAGCAGCCTATTATTAGCATCTATCACTACATCTACAGGTGTCCGCAGCGCATCCGGGGTAACACCTGCGATAGAAGCAAGGTATGCGCCGTTTCTATCGTAGACATTTACACGTCCTTGAAGGACATCCGCCGCATAAATTCTTCCAAGGCTATCCACGGCTATTCCTTGCACATTTATATTATATGACGGGCCTGCGGTTATAACACCTTTATAGCTGCCGGCAAGGTCAAAAATCTGAATCCTCTCAGTCCATTCAGAGCCATTGTACATCTGGTCTCCTACAAACAGCTCGGCGTTTGTATCATCTACTGCCACTCCTGTAGGGAAGTTAAGCTGGCCGCTGCTGTTTCCACGACCGCCAAAACTCATAAAAAGGCTGCCATCTGCGTTAAAAATCTTTACTATGCTGTTTTCACCGTCAGTAACATATATTCTCCCTGAAGAGCTGCTCACCGCTATATCTCCGGGTCTGCCAAATTCTCCGTTGCCATTGCCAAGTTTTCGCACATACTGCCAGCTGGAATCAAAAACCATTACGCTTCCGGTCCTCTTATCGCCAATATAAATATTCCCTGCCCCATCCACAGCCACACTTAAAGGCGTGCCTTGAAAGTTTTCTACGGTATATTTCAAATTACCGGCAGGGCTATAGACCTGAACCCTATCCTTATGAGGATCCGCCACATATATCCTGCCATCCGGACCTACAGCAAGCCTCGCAGGGGCAGATAGGCCATTGGAGATAGCAGATAGATAGGTTGAAGTAGGGGGAGTAGCCGCAGGGATTGCTAATGGAAGAATAAGCATAAAAAGGGCTGCAACAGCGCCATACCATAAAACATTATGTAATATCTTCCTAACCACTTGGAACCTCCCTTGCCTTTCTTAAAAGGCAGACGGCATAGCAAATTGTTGAAAAAACCTTTTCAAGACATAAAGGCGCAAATTCCAGATATGTAGTTGCCTGATTTATCAGGCTTTCTGCATAACATTTTAGCCCAATAAATTGGGCAACTACATTTTTTCAGCAAACCGATACTTAAATAACTATCTATTATGACACTGCTGACACCCACGGTTAGATGGAACACCGTTTCCTGTCTGGCTGCCACCGGCAGCATCCACAGCAGCAATATAATCCCATCTCAAGGCATCGTAATAAGGCCCGGCATGGGCAAAGTGACAGCTAAGACAGAAAACCTTGTCCTCGTTGTCTGTATCAGCATAATAATATTCCGATGACAAAGTAGTACCAGTATTTGCTGCAGGCACTTTATATCCCGCCGATATCCCACTATAATGAGTCCAGTCTATAGTATTGACACCAGCGCCTGATTTATAACTGCTATCTATAATGCGGTTAGCTGGATGCCTCTTCCAATCATTGCCTAACGCAGTGATTACAGGACCATTTTCAGAAGAACTATCTTCGTGCATTTTTGGATGACACCTGGCACACCAATCTCCCATTCCTCCGTCAATACTATATCCATCAGGGGTTGCATCAGCGCTATTGTCACTAATACCATCATAAACATTATTGTCTGTAGTAGTGGTAGGGCTACCTTCTTTTCTATATACCGGCCATATTGCTACATTTCCAGTTGCCGTATAAGACGGGGTATAATTTGCCCCAATGTCACCAGCCTTTCCCGTAATTCCTCCAACCCAGCTTTTCATATGCCACAGCTCGCCTGGGGCGTTTGGGGGTACTCCATTATGGCAGAGCTGCATGTTACAACCTGTGTCCCTGCCAAAGGTAATATTAAGGTTTCTATAGACATTAACCCCATAAGAAGTATCGCCATCCCATGTATTCTGAGTTGTCCCATGAGGGTCGTGACATGTAGTGCAGGTTAAATTGACAGTAGGGTTATTAGGGTTTCCTGGCGGAGAGGCGCCATTCTTTCCTACACTATGGCCATAGCCAAGGGCATTATTATTCCCGGCAGCTGTTGAGTCAAATGAGCTGCCGTCAACTTCATTAACAAAGTCTCCGCCTGCGCCGATTTCACCGAAAGATTTACTCATATCCCAGTTAGCTCCAAGAACCTTAGGGGCAAGCTGACCATGAGGCTGAAAAACATTTGTAGCCTGGCTGCCGGTCTGGCTATGACACTGCAAACACAATTTTTGGATGTCTGCCCTGCTGGTTACAGGGCCTCTTAAAAGGATGGCTGCGCCTGATGCTGTTCCCATGCTTGGACTGCTGGCGCCGCCCTGAGAACTATGCATTGTGTGGCAGCCGCCGCATACAAGGTCTCCTGCGCCTTTATGAACTGCTATAGATGGTGTTGTGGTGATTATTGTAATGACGAGAGTAAGTAGAACTGCTAATAAGAGAGAGGCTTTTTTATCTCTTCTGTCTGATGGGGTATTATTATTTTTATCAAAACTTCTGTATGTAAAAATAATCGGCACAAATACCTCAGTTTTTTTATTTTTGATGAGGCTGCCGTTACCTCATTTTCAATGCCACCTTCAGCATCTGGTTGGGATTATACCTATTTTTAAAATATTGTCAAGCTTTTTTTAAATTTTTTTTAACCTTTGGTTTACAGGATTTTAAGATAACCTTATATTCTCCGGGCTTTGGGCTTTTTGGCTTTTTACCCCAAAAAATGCCTCATACAAGGGCAACCTTAAGCAAGGCTAAAGCCTTGCCCTACAATTTCAATAATAACGTAGGGCAACCCTTTAGGGTTGCTTATTTTATGCAGGGCTGAAGCCCTGCCCTACGGTTTCTAAAGTCGGAGATAAACCCCGACGCTACTAAAAATAATATCCTCAGCTTTGTTATTGTTTTAAATTTCAAACACATCTTTTAATTCTACCGTCATTCCATCAATA
>MGRL01000064.1 GCA_001798165.1 Deltaproteobacteria bacterium RIFCSPHIGHO2_02_FULL_43_33 | reverse complement strand
TATTATCCTCGTCGGGATTTTATTTTGATTACGGAGAGAATAGCCTTTTTTGTTACTTATTTCAAAATTACACAGAGGATTTTACATTACCGAATGTCTAACCTTCCCTCAACACCGCCACTATCCCGCCCCTCTGCGCCACATTCACAATCTTTTTCTGGGATGCCCTGCCAAGGATGCCGATGCCTTCGGGTGTGCCTGCCAAACCATACACAGTATAAAACTCCTCAAATACAATATCACCGCTTTCATCAAGGGCGGGGAAAGTTTTTGTAGACACTTTTCTATATTCCTGTGCTATCCATTTTCCATATTCTACACATCCCCTGTCAATCATTTCATCCCAGTGCTGTTGGGTTGTATCTTTCCCGATAACTATTCCGTATCCGCCATAACCCCGGTTTGGTTTGAGTATGAGGCTGTCCTTATTCTTTCTTATATAATTCAACAGTTCAACGTTTTTGCCGTCGGGGTTGTCTGTTCGTATATCCCTTATAATCTTCGTCCATGGGATATGTTTTAATATGCCTGCATCCATGAGGGTTTTAAAAATCTTTGCAAATCTTTTATCCCTCAATACCTCCCAGCAGCTTTTGTGGTCAATCTCTCCTGCAATGGACGATATAACCTGATTTTTCTTAAAAGCCGCCTTTATTGCCCTAACATGCTCTCCCTTGCCCATCTTGAATAACTCAACCAGTTCAAAATCGCGGTATATTATGTCAATCTCATGGTTTTTGTAATATATCTCGTCATTCTTTAAATACAATTCCCTCGGATCAACCATATATGTTTTCATCTCGCACTTTTTACCGAATTTTTTATTGTAAAACTCTGCAAGGGATGGAAACTCTGTAATGCCTGATGTCAGGGTCTTATCCTCTGCAAATGCGATATTAAGGCGCTTTCTGCCAAGCGCCTCTGCCTGATGCAGAATTTCATGGCACAGAAGAGTGCGTATATCTTCATTTCTTTCAAGCCTGATATTTTTATTTATCTTTCTCAAATGCGGCAGAACAAGGCCTGTAATCAGCTCTTCTGCTGTCGGCACATAGTGGTTGCCGCCGACCGCAACCGAGTTGTCTTCAAAGAATGTAATCGTATCTTTCCAGTTTGGATGGTAAATATCAAAATGGAAGTCAAGCCTGTTCCATATACCTCTGGTCCTTTTGTGCTGTTTTGTCCATGTATCCTTTATCCAGCATTCCTCTTCATCTGTAAGCGGTAAAATCTCTTTCACCTCTGGATACTCAAGGTAGAGGTCTATGAGTTTGAAAAGGGCATTTTTTATGAGAAGGCATGTTTTGTGGAGATATTTTATCTGTTCATGGCTTGCAACAAGCGGAAGAGGAAGGAGATTGATTACATCGTGTCTGCCTTCTCGTTCGTATGTAAACTCTCTTTCTTTAGAAGCACGATATATTTTTTTAAAAATGGCTTTGAGTTCTTTCTCAGAAAGAGAAAGAAAAGCACGCCTTAATTCACAGTCCCAGTATCTTATATTGGATTGGTTAAGTTTTTGTTTAAGCATTACTACCTTATTATAGTGAACGAAATAAATAAGTAGATGTAGTTTGCCCATTTATGGGCGTATTTTAAAGTCGCCGATAAATCGGCAGACTACAAATTCATATCGCTGACTATAGTTCTTATCATTTACTCCACGATTGAAAAAAGCGGTGCGCTTATAGACTCGCTGGAGCAGACAGGGCATTTGCCAGGCTTCTTTAATCTATACCTTTTTTTGAATACAAAACCGCATTTATTACATTCAGAAGGTGTAATAATCATATTATACCCGCTCTTGTTGACGGTCTTTCTAATATGCTCAAGATGTCCATATACCTCTTTTTCTGATACCTTAACATCAGCTGATATCTCTTTTGCAGAAAGGGACTGGCCATCAAGAAGAAAGATTATCGTATGGCGAATGGTATCTTCCCTTTCAGCAGGTATGAATGCCTCTTTAGATTTAGTTTTCATCGACTATCTATATTATCAGCAAGCAGTTCCACAACATGAACAACCTTTGTATCAGCGCCCAACTGGTGCAGCCCGTCTTTTATCTGAATCATACAACCGGGGCAGGCTGTTGCCACAATGTCTGCGCCTGTGTTTTTTATATCTTCTGCTTTACTCCTGTTTATCTCCATGGAAAAATCGTAATTGGTGATATTAAAGCTGCCGCCGAGGCCGCAGCACCTGCACGGATGGCTCATCTCTTTTAGCTTTGCCCCTGACATTTCTATAAGCTCCCGCGGCTCGTCTGCTATTCCCTGCCCCCTTCTTAAATGGCATGGGTCATGATAAGTTACGATTTGCGATTTGAGATTTGAGATTTGAGATTTATAAAATCCGAAATCCGAAATCCGAAATCCGAAATCATTTACCAAGAGTTCTGTTATATCCCTAACTTTGCTTGAAAACTTATCCACCCGCCTCTGCACATCTTCACCCTCATACGAAAGCAGTTCCTTAAATCTTCTCTTCAGTCCATCACTGCATGTAGCACAGGCCGTAGTAATATAATCCAACTCATACTTCTCAAATGCCTCAAGGTTTTTTAAGGCCAGTACTTTGGCTGTCTCCACATCACCCATACCAAGGGCAGGCATACCGCAGCAAAGCTGATCAAGCGGTACTACAACAGATGCGCCTGCCTTTTCCAAAACCTTTAAAGACGCCTCGCCGATATTGGGAAGCATATAGTTGATGAGACAACCAGCAAAAAAGCCGACACGAGGCCGTGTAGTTTGCCCGACCCAACCTTTGGTTGGGTGCCCCGTGGGCGCAGTTGAAAACGCCGATGAATCGGCAACTACATCCATGAAAAACCTCTCCGCCAGCGGCGGCACAAGCCGTCTTTCATCTATGAGCGGCAGAGGGAATCTCCTGTGCAGGCCGCTCTCCTCCGGGACCCCTTTAAACAAAAGCCCCTGAAGCCTTGACGCAAATTTCATTGCCGCGGGCATAAGTCTTTCTGAGTCCAGAATGTTTTCCAATATAAAAGATTTTACAAACGGCATGCCCTTCTCCTTGGCAATCTCTGCCCTTGCAGCAAGGATTATATCCGGAACATTTACATCATTCGGACATGCTGCATAACACGCCATACACTGCACGCATTCGTTCATGTGCTTTATAAAGCCCTCTGAGATTCCTATCTCTTTATTCAAATACGCATCGCAGAGAGCCACCTTCCCTCTTGCGCTGGCAGGCTCCCTCTGCACTACGCCGAATGTAGGACACACGCTCCTGCATGTCCCGCAGAGCACGCATTTGTTAATTTCTTGAGAGAGTTGTTTTAATGTCTTCATAGAATTTACTATTCAGGAAATATCTTTCCCGGGTTTAAAATACCTTTTGGGTCTAAAACCTGTTTTATCTTTTTCATGACATCTATTGCAGGCTTGCTCAACTCCATCCCAATATATGACATCTTGAAAATGCCAATACCATGCTCGCCGGAAATTGTCCCGCCAAGGTCAATCACCAGTTTAAATATTTCTTTTACCCCTTCCTCAGCCCTCGCCACCTCACCCCTATCTGTTTTATCAATCATAATATTCACATGGATATTCCCATCGCCTGCATGGCCAAAATTGGCGTTTGTAAGGCTGTACTTTTTTGCTATCTCCCTAATACCTATTATTGCTTCAGGGATTTTATTTCTCGGCACAACAATATCTTCATTTATCTTATTCGGCTTTAATTTTGCCAGTGATGGAGATATTGCGCGTCGTATCTGCCAGAGTTTTTTAGCCTCTTTTTTATCCCCGGCAATCCTTACCTCTCTTGCCCTGCTATCAAGGCATATCTTTTTGACGCTTTCCGCCTGCTTTTCTATAAGCTCTTTAGCTCCATCCACCTCTATTAAAAGAAGCGCTTCAACATCTGCCGGAAGCCCTATACTTGAATACTCTTCAACGCAGCTTATACTCTCTTTATCCATAAACTCCAGGGCTGAGGGAATAATCTTTAAGGATATTATCCGTGAAACAGCCGCTGCCGCATCTCTCATATCTGAAAAAACAGCAAGCATTGTCTTTGTCGCCTCCGGCAAAGGCAATAATTTCAAAATTATCTTTGTAACAATGCCTAACGTACCTTCTGAACCAACCATAAGTTTTGTTAAATCGTAACCCACAACCCCTTTTATCGTTTGAGTGCCTGTATTTATTACCTCGCCTGTTGGCAAAACCACTTCAAGCCCCAGAACATAGTCCTTTGTCACGCCATATTTCACAGCACTGGGTCCGCCTGCACACTCTGCAACATTTCCGCCAATGGTGCAGAATTTAAGACTTGATGGATCAGGTGGATAAAATAAACCTAAGTCTTCTACTTCCCATTGAAGCTCGCCTGTAACAGCCCCTGGTTCAACAATGGCAATAAGATTATCCGCATCAATCTTCAGGATTTTATTCATCCTTTCCAGCGAAACAATTACCCCGCCCTCAACAGGTAGGCTTCCGCCTGAAAAACCTGAGCCAGCCCCCCGCGGCACAACAGGAAAACCTTCGCTGTTAGCCATTTTTAAAATGAGCGAAATTTCAGAGACATTTTTTGGAAAGACTACTGCATCGGGAAGAAACTTTTGATTAGTTGCATCGTAGGAATAGCAGATGAGGTCTTCTTTGCTGGTTTGAATATTATCTTTGCCGACAATATTAGTTAATTCTTTAATGACATTATGGGAAAGCACCTTGCATCCCTCCATTTATTTTAAGTGTATCATATTGGAGGGGCTGGATAAAGTTTTTATAAAACATTTTATTTGTTAAGCGAGAAAGGATAGCATTACTAAACTCAAAAACATACTTATAATCTTTTACCTGGCTGCAAATGTCTTACAATCAGCATGATCGCTGTGATGGCCAACGTTTATTACAGAGGCAGAGCACTCCAGAGACTTGTTAAATTTGCACATATCTATCTTACATGCCCCCACGCCGCCTATCATATCAGCAACGCCGCCCTTTATATTGGTTTTTAAAAATGTATCGCAGATGGCATGAAGGCCGCCTATGGTAATAGCCATGGCATGACATTCATTCTGTTTATTGTAAGAACATTCTGTTACGTCACATTTTGAAATCTTTGGCATATTCATCGCCATAGAAAACACCTCCTTTAAATAAAAAGATTAGCACTATCCTTCCTCATGGTATCAAAGCATAGCAGGCTTCTGCCAATTGTCAAATAGGGGAAAGGCTAATTATTTCTGTAACATTTATTTGTTCATTTCAATTTTTCTTGATTATGCTTAATACCTGTGCAAAAATCAGCCTATTAAATACAGACTATAGGCAAGGGGCGAGGGGCAATAGAAAAATATTATTTATACAGCCTATTGTCGATAGTCCATCGCCCGTTTTATGCAACTTATTAGAAATATTAAAAAGATAGAAAACATCAAATCTCCTATTACTACCATCGGCAACTTTGACGGCGTTCATATAGGCCATCAACAAGTTCTGAAGGCAGTAAAAAAAAGGGCTCAAAAGTTAAACCTTCCTTCTATAGTTTATACCTTTGAGCCTCATCCCTTAAAGGTAGTTGCGCCGCATAAGGGCCTACTGCTCCTTACAACACCAGAGGAAAAGATAAAACTTATAAAGGCATCTGGCATAGATTATTTAATCCTTGCTAAATTCACAAAAGAATTTGCCTCCCAGCATCCCAAAAAGTTTGTAGCAAATATATTAGTAAAGCAATTACGAGCTAAAGAGATTTGGGTAGGCCATGACTATGCATTTGGAAAAGGCAGGGCAGGAACGATAGAATATCTAAGGAAACTCGGCAAGGAGTTTGGTTTTAAAGTTAATGTAACCCCTGCCTATAAAAGAAGAGGAGCTATCGTAAGCAGTTCAAAGATAAGGAAGTATCTGATAGAAGGAAAGGTTAAGGAGGCCGCTGTCTTTTTAGGAAGACCATATACATTGTCAGGAAAGATTGTTAGAGGAAGAAATATAGGCAAACATCTCGGATTCCCAACGGCTAACATTGCAGTTCATAATGAACTTATACCAAAGGATGGAATATATGCTGTCCATGTGCTGCTTGGCACTAAAACATATAAGGGCGCTGCCAATATTGGATTTGCCCCCACATTTCACACCAAGAAGCGCGCTGTTGAAGTGCATATAATTGGCTTTAAAAAAAATATATATGGCAGGAAAATAAAGATTGAGTTCATAGAAAGGCTGCGGGGTGAGAAGGTTTTTAAAAGTGTGAGCGAGTTAGCAGTTCAGATAAGAAAAGATGTTGAGCAAATAAAGAGAATATTCAAATGAATATTACAAGTAAAACAAAAACATTAGGAATATTTGGACACCCGATAAGCCATACACTTTCACCGGTAATGCATAATGCTGTTATAAAGGCATTGGGGCTCGATATGGCATATTTGCCCTTTGAGGTAAAACCACCTAACTTAAAAGAGGCAATCAATGGGATAAAAAGCCTCGGCATAATCGGTGTAAGTATCACAATACCTCATAAGGAATCTGTAATAAGATTTCTTGATGATATTTCAGAAGAGGCAAGGCTTGTTGGCGCTGTAAACACAATAGTCAATAAAGACCGTAAACTCGTAGGATACAACACTGATGGCAGTGGTTATATGGCCTCATTGAAAGAGGAATTAGGTTTTAATCCTAAAAGTAAGAGGATTA
>MGRL01000063.1 GCA_001798165.1 Deltaproteobacteria bacterium RIFCSPHIGHO2_02_FULL_43_33 | reverse complement strand
CTGTCCGTTTCATGGTCTCCTCCTTGAAATTTAGGAAACCATACAATAGGACAATTCATGTGCTATAAAAAGGACAGTTTATGTGTTGCTGACAGATTGAAAATTTTTCTTGCAGTAATGAGATATAGTTGTTAATATATATAACTTAAAATTTGTCAGGAGGACTCTATGAAGGAAGGGCTACATCCAAAATATGAACTAACTACTGTTGAATGCGCTTGCGGTGCAGTGGTTAAGACCCGTTCTATAAAAAAGGATATACGGGTGGAGATATGTTCCAACTGTCATCCGTTTTTTACAGGCAAGCACAAACTGGTAGATTCTGCAGGCAGGGTTGAGAAGTTTAATAGGAAGTTTCAAAGAAAAAGCGCGTAATGCCTAATCTTTATCTGGAAGAGGTAGCGTGGTAGTGTGAATCCCGTTAGACTTATCCATCATTATGACCGTTTCCCAATAAAACCGATGGTAGCAGAAAGTCTGATGTTACAAACTATTTTTAAAGGAGGTCTAACGGGATGAAGATAACCCTCCTTAATTTTACCCCAAACCCTGAGAAGACTATCGTGCTGGCTGCCAAGCTCTGTTATTCAGACAGCAGTATCTCCCAATTAGAGGATAAGGTTAAAGACGTATCTGTTGAGAAGTTCCTCAACAAGATTCTTCAAATGGGGCACCTCTCTGTTTTGGAGCATTCCACCTTTACATTCGGCATAGAGGGTATATCAAGGGCTACATCCCATCAACTGGTGCGCCACCGCCTTGCATCATATTCTCAGCAGAGCCAGCGGTATGTAAAATTTAAGGAGCCTGAATTTGTAATCCCGCCAACTATAAAAAACAATGATGGCATTACAAAAAAATTTTCTGATACTGTGGAATCATTGTATGATTTTTACCAAGAGATGCTTAATGCAGGCATACCGGCAGAGGATGCGCGATATATATTCCCCAATGCTGCAACAACAAAGATTATCGTTACCATGAATGCCAGGGAATTGCTACATTTTTTCGGGCTGCGCACCTGCGAGAGGGCCCAGTGGGAGATACGGGAGATGGCAAAGAAAATGCTTAGTCTTGTGAAAAAGGAGGCGCCACTTATATTTAAAAAAGCAGGTCCGGGATGCGTAAGCACAAATAAATGCACCGAAGGTGAAATGACCTGCGGAAGACCTGATGAGATAAGGGAGGAATTTAGGAAGTTATAACTGATGTGAATCGAAACTGGTTTAAATTACGATTTCCGATTGTCGATTTTCGATTTAATAGGACAGACGTCCTGCCTGTCTTTAATTCGTAAATCGCAAATCGTAAATCGAAAATCTTTTATATTATGCTGAACCGACTTGAAGAAATAGAAAAGAGATACATTGAGCTTGGCAATCTCTTAAGCGACCCAAAGGTCATTTCTGACCAGGAAAGCTTTCAAAAATACGGCAAAGAGCATTCTTCTCTTGCTGAAATAGTAGAGGTCTATCAAGAGCTCAAAAAGGTAGGCGCTGACTTGAAGGAAAATAAATCTATCCTTGAGGGCAAGGATGAAGAACTCAGAGAGCTTGCCAAAGAAGAAATTCCTGCGCTTCAGAAGAAAAAGGATGAGATGGAAGAAAGGCTCAAAACTCTGCTTCTCCCAAAAGACCCAAATGACAAAAAAAATATACTTCTGGAGATAAGGGCGGGTGTAGGCGGCGATGAAGCAGCAATCTTTGCTGCTGACCTTTTCAGGATGTATTCAAGGTATGCCGAAAATCAGAGGTGGAAGGTTGAAGTCCTCAGCAGCAGCCCGATAGGGCTCGGCGGATTGAAAGAGGTAACAGCCATTATTGCAGGCAAGAACGTATACAGTAAACTCAAATATGAGAGCGGCGTGCATCGCGTTCAACGCGTCCCTGCAACAGAGGCATCCGGCAGGATACACACATCAACGGTTACTGTGGCAGTTTTGCCTGAGGCTGAAGAGATTGAGGTAGATATAAAAGAGGCAGATTTAAAGGTTGATACTTTTCGGGCCGGTGGCGCAGGCGGGCAGAATGTAAATAAGGTGGAGACTGCTATAAGGATAACACATATCCCGACAAATATTATTGTCCAGTGTCAGGCTGAAAGGAGCCAGCATAAAAACAGGCATCAGGCCATGAAGATACTGGCGGCAAGGCTTTTGGACATAAAGCAAAAGGAGCAGGATGCTAAGATTGCTATGGAAAGAAAAAGCCAGGTTGGAACAGGAGACAGGAGCGAAAAAATAAGGACATATAATTTTCCTCAAAATCGCGTCTCAGACCACAGGATCGGCCTCACCCTTCATAAGCTTGACGCTGTAATAGAAGGCGACCTAAATGAACTTATAGAAACGCTCACACATCATTATCAAACAGAGATGTTAAAGGGCCAGAATATGGCTTTACAGGTATAAATTATGGATAAGATACTCATAGAAGGCGGCAATCGCCTTATTGGCGAGGTAAGCATAAGCGGCTCAAAGAACGCAGCTCTCCCTATTCTTTCGGCCGCCCTTTTAACTGATGACTGGAATACCTTTTATAATGTCCCAAAACTAAAAGACATCGCCACCATAAAAACCTTGCTACTGCATATCGGGACTGAGATTGATGAAGATGGAAGCACTTTAAAAATTAGAACCAGAAACCCGGAGACTACTGAGGCGCCTTATGAATTGGTAAAAACCATGCGGGCGTCTGCCATTGTGCTCGGCCCGCTTCTGACGAGATTTAAGAGGGCACGGGTATCTTTGCCAGGCGGATGCGCCATAGGCGCAAGGCCCATGAATCTTCATTTGCTGGCCTTAGAAAAGATGGGCGCTGATATAAAGATAGAAAGCGGTTACATTGATGCAAAGACAGATAGGCTTAAAGGCGCGAAGATATATTTTGATATCTCCACGGTAACCGGCACTGAGAATATCATGATGGCAGCAGCGCTTGCAGATGGGACAACTATTCTGGAAAATGCTGCATGCGAGCCAGAGGTGGCGGAACTGGCAGATGTATTGAACAAGATGGGGGCAAATATAAAAGGCGCTGGCACTGACTGCATAACAATAAAGGGCGTTGACAGATTAAAACCCGCGACTCATACAGTCATGCCTGATAGAATAGAGGCAGGGACATTTATGATTGCTGCTGGAATGACAAAAGGCGATATATTAATAAAGAACTGCCCTATGCACAATCTTGAGGCCTTGACTGTTAAATTGAGAGAGGCTGGCGTAGAAATACAAGCAGAATCCGCCTCAGGCGGAGGCGCTGTGCGAATAAAAGGAAACAATTCCTTGCGGAGCGTAGATATAAAGACCCTTCCCTATCCTGGTTTCCCTACTGATATGCAGGCACAGATTATGGCAATGATGAGCATTGCAAATGGCTTGAGCATAATAACAGAAAACGTATTTGAAAACAGGTTCATGCATGTAAGCGAGCTAAAAAGGATGGGCGCTGACATCAGAATTGAGGGTAGAAATGCAATTGTTAAAGGAAGGTCATCTTTAAACAGCGCTCCGGTCATGGCAACAGATTTGAGGGCAAGCGCTTCACTCATTCTGGCAGGCCTTGCAGCAGAGGGAGTAACAGAGATTTCCAGAGTCTATCACCTTGACAGGGGATATGAAAAAATAGAGGAAAAACTTTTAAAACTTGGGGCGAAGATAAAAAGGGTGAAAGAATGAAGAAAATAAGAGGCACGGGGCAAGGGGCAAGGGGCAACAATGCGCTCACCATTGCCCTTCCCAAAGGCCGCATCCTGAAAGAGGCTGTTGTGCTTTTTAAAAAGATTGGCATTGATTGTTCGGATGTAACAGAAGACAGCCGAAAACTTATATTTGAAAATAAAAAAGACCATATCAGATTTATGGTAATACGTTCTCAGGATGTGCCTACCTATGTTGAATACGGGGCAGCGGATGTGGGCATAGCAGGAAAGGATGTGCTTCTGGAGCAGGAAAAAGATATTTACGAACCGCTTGATTTGGGCATTGGCTTCTGCAGGATGGTAGTTGCTGAACCAAAGGAACTCGGCAAAAAAGACAATCCAAGGCACTGGACACACATAAGGGTTGCTACAAAATATCCGAATATCACCTTAAAATATTTTCTGGATAAAGGGATTCAGGTAGAGATAATAAAACTTTATGGTTCTATTGAATTAGCCCCTATCCTTGGATTGTCAGAAAGGATAGTTGACCTCGTTGCAACAGGCGAAACCATGAAACGAAACGGTCTTGTAGAGGTTGAAGAGATAATGAAGGTTACATCAAAGCTCATCTGCAATCGGGCATCATTAAAGACAAAGCCGGAGAGGATAAGAGAATTGGTGGATGGGCTAAAGGGAGTAGTGTAAAGTTTCAAAGTTTGAAATCTTGCCCCATTAACCAAAACCACACAGATACTACAACTCAACCCTCACCCTATACCTCACCTTAACCTCTTTATCCTTCGGAACCTTGACATCAAACCTTAAAGTAAACGCATCCACCTTTTTGTAGGGATGGCTGTTTTTGATAACGCTCCAACTCCCGTAGAGCGGCTCAATTATCCCTACGATAACATCGGTATCTTTATGGTTGCGTATCGTTATCTCCCACTCTGATTCGTGAGCCGTCACTTTAGCGGTCATTGAAGATGTAATCAGTTTATAGTCCGTCTGAATCCTTTCGGCTGTGACATCAAAAGCCTCCCCTATCTTAAGCCTTACCTCTTCGTCTTTGGGCGTGTGCTCAATCCTGTCCTCGCCGGCAAACTGCAGGCTTCCCTTGTCATCTTCTTTATACAAACGCATAATGCCGGCAGGCAGAGGCATGCCAAGATTATTCTTTTTGGAATTCTTAAATTTTATGTAGACATTCACAGGCTGTTTCGGATTTTGTTCCCTGTATTGCCTGTTAAAATAACTCTTATTACCGTAGACGAGAAGCTCCTTCTCGGTTTTTACGCCCTCTGCCTCAAGAAGGCTTATCTGCTTTGCCTGATTATCTTTTATAGTTGTCTTCCTCTGTAAATCGTAGATGTGATATTCAAAGAATGCCTTTTCCTCAAATTGAGGAGCCTCGGCTGCCATTTTATATACCCTTTTCACCTCATATGACTCGTCATATCTCTCTTCAGCGCGGTGAACCGTACCTGCAACAAGCTTTAACCTTGCATCCTTATAAGTAGCGCCGCTTTTATTGTCGAGCGTAACCCAGCCAGACAGGTCGGCATTTGAGTCATCTTTATTTAAAACAACCACATAATCAGCCTTCCAGTTAATACCATTGGTAAGATAAGATATCTCAAGGTTGTGCGGCTTCTGCGCCTTATTGCCGTAGTTCCACATGAGGGTTGGCTTTGCAATCAGGTTTTCTGGAAGCTCCGGCAACACCTTTATACCCGGGTAACCGAGGTATATCTCATTATTAATCCTGTATATCTGCCCTTGGTTGTTGCTGAGCAGTTCAGCCTCTAAAGATTCTTTTTTATCCTTATATTCATTCCATTCAATAATCTTAACCTTTTTGCCGACATATTTATCTAGGAGCTTACTCTCATTCATGAGGTCATACTCGTAGTTCTGCTCAAACACAGTAAATGCATCCGCATTATTTAAAGACTTCACATGAACGGTTTCAGGTTTTATGAGCGCAGCCACATCCATAAACTGAAGCTCTCCATCGCCGGCTGGCAAGGCAACCTTTCTGGTATCTTTCACCAGACCAAGGTTATTGTTATATACCGTTACCTCTATAGATACTTGCTCAGAGGCCGCGCTTTTTGTAACATTGTCAGCCGCAATCGCAGCGGATGAAACAAAAATAAACATGAGGCTTAAAACCAAGAGTTTAACCTTCATATAATCTTCTCCTCCCTCCAAATGGATTATTTGCCGCTTTTATTTCAGCCCTCCTTCTATAGCCTTCCTAACCTCGTTCATCAAAACCTTTTCATCCACTCCTGTAGTTTGTATTGGTTTACCCACAACGATATTTATTGCGCATGGCTTTATCAAAATGCTTTCCTTTTTCATTATATTCTTTGTGCCTGTTATGGATATTGGAATAACAGGCACGCCGCTTTTAACAGCAAGCAAAAAGCTGCCTCGCTTGAATGGCAAAAGCTCGCCTGAAGCGCTTCGTGTGCCTTCCGGAAATATTAAAACAGATGTTCCGCTTTTTACCTTATCAGCCGCCGCCTCAATGCTTTTATAGGCGCTGCCTGCCCGCTCCCTGTCAATAGCAACATATCCTGCAAAACTCATTGACCAGCCAATGATTGGTATCTTAAAGAGGCTTTTTTTTGCAACCCAGCGGAATTGTATCGGGATAAATGCCTGGAATGCCAGTATGTCAAATGCGCCTTGATGGTTTGCAGCAAGTATCTGCGGTTTATCTTTAAGCAAATTTTCTGCGCCTCTTATCTCAACAGTTACACCGCTTAAAAAAAGCAGGATCCTGCTCCATAAACCGCCGATAGAATGGACACTGTTGCCGCTTCGGTCAAAGATAAGCGAAAGCATTACAATTATAAAAAGAAAAATCGTAACAGGCAGGCCAAACAACCATAAAAGTAAAGTTCTTATAAGCATCGTGTAATATTAAGGCTTTGGGAAGATGAAGTCAACCCTGACAACAGCGTTTGTCAGCAACACATAAACTGTCCTTTTTATAGCACATGAATTGTCCTATTGTATGGTTTCCTAAATTTCAAGGAGGAGACCATGAAACGGACA
>MGRL01000062.1 GCA_001798165.1 Deltaproteobacteria bacterium RIFCSPHIGHO2_02_FULL_43_33 | reverse complement strand
TTTGTTACTTATTTCAAAATTACACAGAGGATTTTACATTACCCAAAACTGTAATCTCCTTTGCAAGGCCAATAGCGATATGCTAAACTTTTGTCACAATGGCTAAATACAACATAGAAGAATTAAAAAATGAATTGAAGGAGGCTGCTAAAATAAAGGAGTATCCGGAACGTCACATAAAGATTGTTCTGGTCATAAAAAAAGCCCTTGCAGATTTTATGATAGAGCCGATTCTGGTTGGTGGAGGCGCGGTTGAATTCTATACAATGGGGGCATATACCACAGGCGATATTGACCTTGTGGCGCCGTCCGGAAAAGACATTGTGGAAAGGCTAAAATTGTTTGGCTTTGAAAAAAAAGGAAAAAATTTCATAAGCAACAAACTGAATATTTTTTTGGAATTTCCCTCCGGCTCTCTTGGTCCTGATGAAAAGTATAATGAACTGGATATCAATGGTGAGAAAATCAGGATAATAAGCATAGAAGACCTTATCGTAGACAGATTAAATGCCTTCAAATGGTGGAATTCTACGGTAGATGGTGTAAATTCATTGCTCCTTTTGAATTCCAGAATTATTAATATCAACAGAAAACAGCTTGAAATTAAAATCAATGCGCACGACCTCATGGATGCTTATTGTGGAATTGTGGAGATGTGGAAAGATGTCCAAGATGGAAAACTTGATATTGAGAAGGCTTCTCAAAGCATAGCAGAGTTGGGAAGGAGACTTAAACATGGAAACCATTAAATATAAGGATTGGCTCAAAAAGATGAAAGATGCCCAAAAAGTATCATCTCAAATACTTGCGCATTTTGACCTAAGTAAACTCAAAAGAAAACCGAGAAACCCTGAAGAAGAAAAGTGGCTCAAAGAACGTGGGTTGGAGTCAAGGTTCAGGGTAACCAGGGAATAAATTAAAACCTGATGACAAGTCCTGCCAAGACTCCAACACCGCTTAAGTCTATTTGGTCTTTAGTAACACTGGGCGGATATGTTTTGTCATAGTTATATTTATTTGTAAGATGTCTGTAAAGAATATCCATTGTAAATGCTATCCTCTCCCCTCCTACCTCAAAACCTCCACCTAAGCCACCCCCTATACCACTGTCAAATGAGCCAGGAAGTCCATCCCATGTAAATTCTCCCCAGATAATCCCACCTTTAATATAAGGACGGAAGCCTTTTTCCCTAAACATATATATAAGAAAGCCACTTGCTGTTTTCAAAGATAAATCATCAGCACCTGTTTCATAGCCATATTGAGCCTCCAATCCCAACTTATTTGTAATACCAAGCCTCCAATACGGATAAAGACCGACCATAGCGTTTCCGCTTATTGAGTAATGCGTTGTTGTAGAGCCTTTTGTATAAGTTGCGTCAAATTGGCCAATATTGGGCATTATAAAAATGCCTGATTTTAGCCCAAAAGAAAAAGTTCCGAGCCCCGCTGTATCTGCCGACGCATCTGTATTCCATACAATAAATATCAAACAGGAAAGAACTCCTAACACAGCAAATCTTTCTTGCAGTTTCAATTTCATCTTTGCCTCCTTTATTCTTAAAAATTTATTGAAGTCTATAATCAAACCTCCGACTTATTATCCCTGTTGGTTGACAGCTAATTCTTTTAGAATAGCTCCAAATTAGAGCAATAGAATGGCAAAGGATATTTCAAAAAGAATAAAGGATTTAAGACAAGCTATGAGGTTGACTCAAAGCCGGTTTGTGGAGCTTGTAAATCTGAGCGAAGATAGTATTGGAAAGATAGAGCGGGGCATCTCCCTGCCTACAGTAGACACCTTAAACAAGATTGCCGTAGGGCTGAAAATCTCATTATCGGAACTTGTTGGCGAGACAAGGCAAGATATAAAAAGCTCAAGTCAAGCAATTGAGGAGTTTTTGAGATATCTAAAGGCTAAATCTTCGGAAGATATAAGGCTAACAGTTTGTTGAAAAACTCAACAAACTCCGATTACACGGATAAAAGATTAGATTTCACAGATTAAAACTCATTGAAATATCTGTGTAATCGTTTTTCCTAATCTGTGTAATCAAGGCTGTTGATGCCTTTTTCAACAGCCTGCTAATTCATAAAATAGCCATTATGCTTTTCGAAAGAGGGAAAACTAAAAACAAAACTTAAGACTCAAAAGGGGTTATTTCACTTTTCCTCTTCCTGAACTGCCTTATTCTCTTCTTCCACCCTTTTGTTTTCAGCGCCTGCCGCCTTT
Organism: Deltaproteobacteria bacterium RIFCSPHIGHO2_02_FULL_43_33; assembly: GCA_001798165.1. Lineage (GTDB taxonomy): Bacteria > Desulfobacterota > GWC2-55-46 > UBA9637 > UBA9637 > UBA10170. The sequence goes on along the minus strand of MGRL01000062.1, from coordinate 6,489 downwards.
TTGGCCTTGTCCTGCGCAGTGGTCAAGGTGTTGACATACTTATCTACTATTTGTCCTGCTGATTCTGTTTGTTGTGGTTGCTGTGAGGCATTTTGCGGGTTATTTGATGAGCTGCTGCAGGAGAATAGGAAGATGGAAAACAGTATAGGCAAACATTTAACGGCTATTTTGAATTTATATTTCATTTGTCCGAAACAAGGATAGGGCGGCTTTAGCGGGCTTATAGCTAAAGCCGCCCCTACCGTGTTTTAACTATAGCTAAATGCCTTCTTGATGATTGTATTGCCCTGCATCCGCATGGGTGTGGGTATGTTCATGCGGCGCTGCATTCTCACTTCCATCCTTGCTTGCTAAAGTGGCATCAACAAGCTCTACCTTTCCTGTTGCCAGATTATAAACGCCGGCAGCAATCTTGACCTTTTTTGTTTCAACATGATGCTTTATTATAGAGCTTTTTTCTGTGAGAGCTGAGGCTGTACCTTTTGTGTTTTCTAAAATTGCTGCATCCAAAAGTTTATCCTTATCTTTCACCTTAATCTTTGCCTTTTTCACTGCAGGTGCGATCTTTTTTAGAATAGCGCCGATATTGCCTTCCGGTTTTCCGCCTGCAACAGTTGCCTTTACAGCTCCGCAGCTTTGATGCCCAAGAACGAGTATAAGCGGAGAGCCGAGGTGTTCGATTGCATATTCCACACTGCCAAGCTCTATTGGGTCCGCCACAGTTCCCGCAACCCGCACAACAAAGATTTCTCCAAGCCCAACATCAAATATGTGCTCTGGCGGAACCCTGGAGTCAGAACAGCTTAAGACTACTGCAAATGGCTGCTGCCCTTTTGTAAGCTCCGTCCTTTTATTATCGCTCAGATCTTTTTGCGCCTGCTTACCCTCTATAAAGCGCTTATTGCCGTCAACCAGCTTAGTAAGCGCCTCATCCGGGGAAATGCCTGCGCCTTCAGAAGCAAATGCCAATCCTGAATACGCAAACACAATTGCCACAATACCAATTGCCGCTAAGAGCCTTTTTATTCTCACCATGCCTTTTAACCTCCTTTAGAATATAGGTATTATAAGCGCCTAATGTTGCGTTGCAATATACTAAAACAGGCTCATGGTTGTCAATAGATTTTGCCCTTTGCTACGATTTAAAATTTGTGTTAAATATTTGGTTATGAAAAAGGATGATATTAAAAAAGAGATTGAAAAACTGCGGGAAGATATAAATTTTCACAATTACAGCTATTATGTTTTGGACAACCCTGTAATCTCTGACGCTGAGTATGATAAACTCATGCGGCAGCTTGAGGAGCTTGAGGCAAAAAATCCTCATCTGATTACACCTGACTCACCCACACAAAGGGTCGGCGCAAAACCGTTGGAAAAATTCGGAACAATCACTCACACAATGCCGATGCTTTCTTTAAAAAATGCGTTTAAGTTTGAAGAGGCAAAGGAATTTGACGAGCGCGTAAAAAGGCTCTTATCCCCTCAGCCGAAAGAGGAGATTGAGTATGTTGCAGAACCAAAGATAGACGGGCTTGCCATTGAGCTTATTTATGAAGATAGCAGATTTACCGCAGGCTCAACAAGGGGTGATGGTTACACAGGCGAGGATGTAACGCAGAATCTAAAAACGATAAAGAGCATTCCCATGAGACTATTAAAAGGGCAAAGGGCAAGGGGCAAGGGGCAAGAGATAGAAACCGCAAATATTAAAATCCCTTCCCGCCTTGAGGTTCGAGGTGAAGTTTTTCTGCCTCTTAAGGCATTTGAAAAAATCAATAAAGACCGGGAAAAGAGCGGCGAGCCGCTTTTTGCGAATCCGAGAAATGCCGCTGCAGGGTCACTACGGCAATTGGATTCCAGAATAACAGCATCCAGGCCGCTTGATATTTTCTGCTATGGTGTCGGTGTTATTGGAGGGGTTAAGTTCACAACCCACTGGGAAACCATGGAGGCTCTTAAGACATTTGGCTTAAAGACAAATCCTCTTATCAAAAAATGCAATGGCATTGAGGCTGTTCTGGAATATCATCAGGAGATAGAAAAAAAGAGAGATGCCCTGCCTTATGAAGTTGACGGCATTGTTATCAAAGTAAATGATATTGAGTTTCAAGGCAGGCTTGGCGTTATAACCAGAAGTCCGAGATGGGCGCTGGCGTATAAATTTAAACCGAGAGAAGAGACAACAAAGATAAAAAGTATAGAAGTCGGTGTTGGAAGGACAGGCGCCTTAACGCCTGTTGCCATAATGGAGCCTGTAGAGGTTGGAGGTGTTACCGTAGAAAGGGCGACCCTGCATAATCAGGACGAGATAGACAGAAAGGATGTTCGTGTCGGCGACACTGTTGTTGTGGCGCGGGCTGGCGATGTTATTCCGGAAGTTGTCATGGTTATAAAAGAGAAACGGACTGGCCAGGAAAAAACATTTAAAATCCCTGAAAAATGTCCGCTTTGCAACTCAAAGGTTGAAAGAATTGGGGCAATACATTTTTGCACAGGCGGGCTTTCCTGTCCCGCTCAGGTCAAAGGGACAATAAAACACTTTGTATCAAAGAGGGCAATGGATATTGACGGGCTTGGCGATAAGCACATTGAGCAGTTTGTTGACGACGGCCTTATCAAGGATGTTGCTGATTTGTATTATCTAACAATGGATAACCTTTTGAAACTTGAGAGATGGGCTGAAAGGTCGGCAGAGAATTTAATGAATGCGATTGAAAAGAGTAAACATCCAACCCTCCCGAGACTTATCTATGCCCTCGGTATACGGCAGGTGGGCGAGCATATGGCGCATGTTCTGGCAGAGGAATTCGGAAGCCTCGAAGGAATTATAAAAACAGATAAAGAGATATTATTGGCTATCCATGAAATAGGGCCGGAAACAGCAGAAAGTATCTATGATTTTTTCCATGAGCCGCATAATATAAAAGTTATTGGAAAATTAAAAAAGGCAGGGGTTGTATTTCCACAGATGAAAAAGATTGCCGGGAAATTGGCCGGCAAGACATTTCTCTTTACTGGCGCCTTGACATCGTTTGCGCGTGATGAGGCAAAAGATCTTGTAGAAAAACAGGGCGGCAAAGCGGCATCCAGTATCAGCAAAAAGATTGACTATGTGGTTATCGGCGCTGAGCCGGGCTCAAAATATGACGAGGCAAAAAGGCTGGGGCTCAAAGTAATAACAGAGGAGGAGTTTAAGAGGCTTTTAAAGGTGTGACGGCTGTCCGCTATGCTTTCTTATGCCGTCAGCCTTATGCCCGAAACCCTTTTATATACCTTATCCTTTCCAGAATAGGCGGATGGGAATAGTATAAGATGACATAGATGGGATGCGGATAGAGGTTTGCCAGATTCTCTTTAGAAAGCTTTATCAAAGCGCTCACCATACTTACTCCATCGCCGGTCAGTTCATACGAAGCCCTATCGGCTTGCCTTTCATGCCTCCTGATAAAGAAATTTACCAGAGGCTTTAATGGCAGTGTAATAATTCCAAAAAGAAATGCCAGTGTTATAAATTTTGCAAAGAGGGTGTTTATGCTGATATTAAAAAGGATTGAAAAGAAATTACTCTGGATAAGTTTAAAAGAAAGATACAATCCAACAAGAGAAAAAATTTCAAACAACACCATCATCTTTAACAGATGCCTTTTCTTCCAGTGCCCTATTTCATGGGCAAGCACAGCCATTATTTCATCATGATTCATATTTTGTAAAAGCGTATCATAAAGGATAATCCTCTTTGTCCTGCCGATACCTGTAAAATATGCGTTTGTATGCCTGCTCCTCTTTGATGCATCAATCTTGAGTATCCTGCTTGCACGGATGCCAACCTTTTCTGCCAGATTGACAATCCTTCCTTTCAACGTTTCATCCTCAACAGGGGTAAATTTATTAAACAGCGGTTCAATAACATAAGGGGATATATACATGATAAATATGCTGTATGCTAAAATAAAACACCAAACCCAGAGCCACCAGTAATTCGGGCTTTGTTGGATAAGATAGAATGCAGAGAAGAGTATAAGCGATGTTAATATCGTAGAGATAAGCAGCGATTTAAAAAAGTCAGATACCCAGAGCTTTAAAGTCATAGTGTTGAATCCGTATTTGTTTTCTATTTTAAAGGTATTGTAGAGGCTGAAAGGGATGGAGATGATTTCCTCAGCATAGGAAAGGAGCAAGAAAAAAAGCCATCCTGAAATTATAAAAGCAAGATTCAACGATGCTATCCATGAATTATAGATATTCAGCAGGCCGCCAAAGATGAATAAAAGCAAGATGATGCTATCAAATAAAGAGGAAACAATGGCGAAGCGGCTCTTTTCTATCTCATAATCCTGCGCCTTTTTCAGGAAGCCTTCATCTACCTTTCCTTCAAATTCGGCAGGCACAGATGAGCCATGCTTTTTCATGTGCCTGAGATTGAGATACAAGGCTATGTATTCAAAGGTCTCTTTAAAGATGTATATAATGAGGATGAGAAACAGGTATATTTTCAGAAGAGGTTCTCCGTTTTACAAATATAAAAAATTGTTGAAAGGATACATTTTGTCACCCTGAACTTGATTTAGGGTCTCAGAAGTCATTGCTTTTATTAGACCTGTCCTGAATTCATTTAATGAATAGACCCGACATCTGCTACAGGGCCCGTAGTTTCTTCTATCTTCTCAAAGTTCTCCTCATATTTCCTAATATTATCCTGCAATGCATTCAAAAACCTCTTTGCATGTTTTGGGCTCAAAATGAGCCTTGACCGCACCTTTGCCTTTGGCGACTGCGGCTGAAGAAATATAAAGTCAAAGATAAATTCATTCTCACTGTGATTTATCGCAGCGAGATTTGTATATATGCCCTGGGCAATCTCTTCATCTACCTGAATCTCTACCTTAACCTCTTTTTGCGTTACCTTGTCATTTGCCATAAGACCTCCGATTTAAATTACGGGCCGTGGGCTTGGAATTAGCAAAAACCCACAGCCTCTTTATTTGAATAGCATACTTAACAATTTTAGTAAAGAAGCCTTTGGTTGCCCCAAGGCTCCAAATTAATTGACTAACATGGGGATTAAAAGTATCATTTTCAAATATGGACAATAAGCCAGGTCATATTGGCGCTTTTCTCATTAGAGAGAAAATGATAAGCGAGCAACAGCTTGAAGAGGCGTTACAGGCTCAGGTGGTATATGGGGGCAAGCTTGGAACCATACTGGTTGAGAAGGACTTTGTTGATGAAGAAGAATTGACAAAGGCCCTTGCCAATTTTTCTAATGCAGATTATTTGCCGGTATCAAAATATGACGAAATATCAGATGAAACTATTGAGAGATTCCCCAAAAGATTTGCTGAAAAATACGAAGTTTGTCCGTTTAAGTTTGAGCACAAACGCCTCTACCTTTTAATGACAGATCCATCCAATTTTCCTGCAATAAACGAGATATCCTTCATAACAGGGTGTATGATTAAGCCAATTGTATGTCCTGAGATAAGGATGTACTATCTCTTGGAAAAACATTATGGAACCCCCAGAAAGTTGAGATATATTATACCTCCTGAAAAGTTAAGGTCGTCAAAAACTGAAGCAAGGCCTTCTGATGAAATTCAAATAAAATTGGAGGCAGTTAGCTCAGAGAGGACTGATATTAAAGAATATATAGAAGAGGTAGCTGAAATACAGGAGTCTTCCCCTCCTCAAGAGCATGTTGCTGCTTACGAGCCAGAAACTATAGCCTCCTTGGATGAAGCGCTTAAAAGGCTTGCGCGAGCAGCAACCAGGGATGATGTCATAAACATAATATTTGGTTTTACAAAAAATTACTTCAAAAGAGTTGCGCTATTTTTAGTGAAAGGGCTTATGATTTATGGCTGGGATGGTATCGGAGAGGGGTTTTCAAAGGTAGTTTTGGAAAAATTTGCTATCCCGATGGCGGGTCCTTCAATCTTCAAAACAGTCTCTAACTCACTTGCGCCATATGTTGGTCCTCTCCCGGAAAATCTTACGAATAAAAAATTGATAGGGGCTATAAAAAATAATCCAAAGAACATATTGGTAATACCGATTACAATAAATAATAAGGTCGTTAATGTGCTGTACTGTGACAATGGAGCCGGCGGCGATGTTCCAGCCAACATTGTTGATATTATTACCCTTGTTGAAAAAGTACCTTTGGCATTTGCGACAATAATTAAAAAGATGAAGGCACAGATAATGAATGAGTAGATAAGCGACCTGCTTTCTTTTAAAGAATTTTCTTGTAAGTCTTCCCTTTACTATAACAGCCTATTGTATATTTTCCCTTTAATATTGTGTAGCTTACAGCACTGTATATTATATTTGAGGTTCTTTTTTATGGGAAAGCAAATTTTGAGAGGTTTCATTTTTATTTGCAAAATCTGAGATGTTTTGTCATATACAATCTACTGTTGTCAACAAATAGATTTGTCCGCTTTTAGAGCAAATGAATTGTCCACTTTTAGATTGGCAGGAAAGGCA
>MGRL01000061.1 GCA_001798165.1 Deltaproteobacteria bacterium RIFCSPHIGHO2_02_FULL_43_33 | reverse complement strand
CAGAATAGGATTTGGGAGAATTGATCCTATGGAGAGTATAGCCCTAAATAAAATTACACATAAAGATTGACATTACCTGTTAGAGCTTTAGAATTGACAAACCCTTTGTGCAGGTATATAGTAAAACAAAAAGGGGCGGAAAATTATGCTCAACACAAACCTGAAATTTACATACGAAGATTATGTCCATATGCCAGAAGGCAAGCGGTATGAAATTGTGGAAGGAGAGATCTATATGGTTCCAGTGCCTACAACTACGCACCAGAGGATTTCAAGAAAATTGGAAGAAATGTTATCACGATTCGTTGAAGAAAGGAAATTAGGCGAGGTATTTTATGCGCCAATAGATGTTGTTTTCTCTGAGACAGATATAGTTCAGCCTGACATCATATTCATATCAAATGAAAATAAGAACATAATCAAAGAAGAGAATATAAAAGGCGCACCAGACCTTATCATTGAGATACTTTCGCCATCCGGCGCGCAGAGGGATAAGATTATAAAGAAAAAGCTTTATGCGAGAAACGGCGTTAAGGAATACTGGCTGGCAGAACCTCAAAAAAAGACTATTGAGGCGCTGGTATTGGAAAAAAGGGGCTATGAGACATTCAAGGTGTTTTCAGATAAAGAGGTTTTGACATCAAGGCTTATAAAGGGTTTGCAGATACCGGTTGAGAATATATTTTAAAGATGAAATCGGCGGCTTTTCTTCTACTTTCTTTCTTTAATCCTTTCAAAGAGTTCTTTAAATCGTTGAGAATCTTTCAGGCTGTCCATATCCGTATCTCTCTGCATTAAGTGGTAAACTTGATTGCCACCCAACGCTATTGCCTTTTCCAGATGGTCAAATGCATTGTCCTTATCTCCGCGAAGCGCATAGATGCAAGCAAGATTATAATGAGTATATAACAGAAATTGGCTGCGTTCACCTTCTGTTGCCTCAGGGGCATATTCTATTGCTTTAAGATATGCATCTTCACTCTCCTTTGATATATGGTCTTTTTCGGTGTATGTGACACCGAGATTGTAATAGAACTCTAATTTTCTATTGTTGAGTTTTATTGCCTCATTAAACTCATCTATCGCCTTATCGTAATCTTTCTTGACAACGTATTCTATCCCGAGCTTATTATGGACATCCGCTTTTTTAGCATGATACCCTGCGCATCCTGTTAATATAACAAGAAGACAAAATATATATGTAAATGCCTTTTTCACTTTTCCCTCTTTAAATAGAATATAAAAAACTACGGCCTATAGCAATCAATTCCTTTATCCAACTCTGACATTATTCGTTCAAACTCAGGCATACGGCCTGAAGGGGCATAAAATCTTCCGATATACTGCCTATCATTAGAGGCGCAGAACCATGTCATAAAATATGCGCTTCCCTTTTCTTCTTCCTTTCGCACCCAAAGAAGCTGGTTTCCATCAAACCGCCCGGCTCTAATCTCTCTCTCTGACCTTCCAGTTGCATCTATAAGTATTGTCTTAGGGTTTGAAGACTTGCCATAAGCAGCACGGAGTTCAAAATTTGATGAACCTTGTCTAAAGATTATGCGCGGGACGCTTTCCCTTGTGGACATCTCTTTCTCGCTACCTTGGTGGCGGAAAAAACTGAAGATATTTAAATATGCTGATTCAGATTGCCACCCCTGAAATGCTGATTTTATGCCTATGTAAGGGTAATACGTCGAAAGACCTTGCCTGTATGATGCACCATCTATAGGCACATTTACTGCCAATACCTCTCCTATAAGGCTTTTTGCATTATTGAGCATATCCCATTGATAAAGGTGTCTCGGTATGAAAAATTCGAGAAATGGGCTGTTATCTGTGTTTAAAGGCGCATTTTTAATACGCTGAGCAAGCAAATCCTCTCCCATAAGATACGACCCTATAATGGATTCCGGCTGCGAAAGATTTGCCCTGCCTAATTCGCTTTTTACATTTGGATCGCTCAAGCGGCTTATAAGCTTGGCATAGTCAATATATATATTCTTGTTCGAGCCAATTATAATAAACTCCACTCCAGAACTTGAAAACCAGACAGTCGTATGAGGAAATACTGCGCTTACTGTCCTTAAAAAGCTCTCTATGCCGGACGGCATCATATTGTAGAGATGAAACCACATTGCCATAATGCCATCATGACTAAGGTGTTCACGCGCAAGCTTAAGATATTCCAATGTAAAGATATTGGAGGCGCCGGAAATCCATGAGTAGGATGGGCCGCTAATAATAAGGTCGTATTTCTTCTCAGTTCTGTTGAGATAGTGCCTCGCATCGTCAATAATAAGTTTTAGCCTTTTGTCTGAAAGCGCATTATTATTGTATGGAGAAAAAAAACTGTTAGCCTTTACAACGCCGCCGGATATCTCCACGCAATCTATCTCTTTTATGTCCTGCATTTTTTCAAGCGCACCGAGCGTAATCCCTGCGCCAAGGCCGACAAGGAGCGCCTTCTCCGGATTCGGATGCAACAGTGAAGGCAGCGCCGCCAGTTCAATTTGTGCCGGCATATCCATTTTATATGTTCCGCCTTCCCCGTGCCCATTGACATTAAGATTGATGCTTCCCTCAAAGAATTTATATACAAGAATGTTTCCCCACACGTCTTCATTGACATAAACAGGCTCGCTCCCCTTTAGGTATTTGTCAATGAAGACAGAAGGCTTCTCTGCTATTATCTTGATAAAATTCGGGATATTGCTGTTCATGTGCATTGGATCCCATTTTGGTATTATCAAATTCAGCAAAATAAAGAACACCGCAATAGAACCTGCAAACGCCTTCTTATTCCTCCCTCTCAATTCAGCGTAATTTAGGAAGAAAAAGGCTGCAATGAGCGCATTCACCCATGTTAGCGCCTTCAAAGATGTTTCAGAACCGAATATCGGAATAAAGATAAATCCGGCAGAAAAGGCGCCAAGGATTGTCCCCACAGTATTGGCAGCATAAACATGGCCAATCTCTCTGCCGACTTTATCAATCGTGTCCGTATACATCCTTAAAACAAGCGGAAATAAGGCGCCCATAAGCAGCGTGGCAGGCAGCATCATGATAAATGATATTGCAATCTGCACAATCTGAATGCCGAAGAAATTTTTAGGAACTATTTGCGCCATCCAGAAAAAAAGCATTGGAAGCTTTCCGGTAAGCACAGCAGCAAAAAGAACTGTTAGTGCGATTCCAGCCTCTATTATTGCAAAGAGCAGATACTCCCTTTTCTTCGTCTTTTCCATCAAGGCCGACATCATAAAACTGCCCAATGCTATGCCCAGCAAGAAGGTAAAAAGCATAGTGGTAAAAGCATAAACAGAGCTCCCAATGATAAGAGAAAGGGTCCTTGTCCAAACAACTTCATAGGCAAGGGCAGTAAAACCCGAAAGCGCGAAGGCGGCTAAGACAAATCTCTGTTGTGATGTCATGCCTGTTTGAGGCGCTATATTCTTTTTTCCGGCAGCAGAGACGGCAATATTGCCATGAAATTTGGGAAGAAGAATGGACAGCCACCCGGCAATTAACAGATTGACGCCGACTGCTGCATAAAGCGTTTCTTTGACGCCAATATATGGGATAAGCGCAAATCCGCCTAAAATTGACCCAAAAACCGCGCCGATAGTATTGATGCCGTACAGCCGCCCGGCGCCTCTGCCTGCATCTTCTATGTTTTTGATATAAAATTTTGAGAGGGCAGGCAGAGTGCCTCCCATAAGCGCTGTGCCGACCAGTATCACGCTGAATGCAAGGAAGAAACGTACTATGCTAAGCAGATAAAAACTTTCAGGCAAAATGTTGACAAACGGCAGATAAATTTTATCAAGATGTTTGAAAAATAGAGGCGTAAAAAATCCGTAAATCCCTATGCCAAGCTCTAAAAGGATATATAATTTTAGAGGATTTTTTGCGCGATCAGCAAGATTACCTAACAAATAGCTGCCGAGGGCAAGACCTGCCATAAATGCTGCAAGCACTGCGCTTACCGCAAATACTGTAGCGCCGAACGTAAGGGTAAGCATCCTCATCCAAACAACTTCATAGATGAGGGCGCTTAAACCGGACAAGAAGAAGGCCGAATAGATTATAATGTTCACAGTGAATTATGTTTTATAAAAAATTACCGAACTGCATAGCGGCAAGGCAGCGCGAGCCTCTCATTGAGTTTATTTATGTCCATGTATATCGCCCTTTTTAATGCTCTCAATAATATCGCTAAATTCAGTTTCATGTCTTAATCTTTCCAAGTCGGGGTCTGTCAATAATTTATTGATATCCCGAAACCCGTATGCCGTAGCCCATTTCAGCGCCTTAAATCCGCCTTCTATATTGCCCTGTTTGGAATATACACATGCAATATTGTAGTATGCGTCTACCATTCGGCGATTTAATTTTATCGCCGTTTCATATTCTTTGACTGCTTCATTAAACAGGCCATTATCATCATAGACAACGCCCATATTGTAATGCAGGATAGCGCTGTCAGGCGATTTTGCCGCCGCATCCCTCAAAATTGTAAAATTATCCTTCCAAACAGCATTACGCTGTAAAATAATAACAGAAAAAATAACTATTGGAAGCAAAAATATTGAGCCTGCAAGCTTTATAGATTTTTCTCCGCCTTTCTCGAATAAAACACCAATAAGGAGACTGAAACCAATTAACGGCAGATAGAGATATGCCTCTTTCATTAACATCATCTGCGGTATGATGTGCAATGATGGAAGAAGTGTTAAAAGAATAAAGAGCAGCGCAAATGATATACGCTTTGAATAGCTATATAGGGCAATAAGGCATAGCGTAAGTATAAGAAACATCTGCAACGGGAAGACGATGTCAAATGAAAGAAGCTTCGCCGGAACAGGAAAATCATGCCATGCATTTAGTCCAACAGGAAAGAGAATCAGCCTTATATAAATACCAAAGACTTTAAGTGAAGAGAGGATATGTGAATAAATGGATATGTCCTCCAGATAAGAGCCGCGATTTAAAGAAATATATAACAGAAGATATAGGGCAGAAAAAATAAAATAAGGGATTGTTCTTATAACAGATTTTTTATCTATAAAATAGAGCGAATAGACTGCCAACAAAATTGGCAGCGCCAGAGTTGTCTTTGAAGAAAGGAGCGCCAGTAAAAAGGCAAACAAAGAGGCGGCATATAACCATTTACTCTCCTGTTTCAGAAAGAGAGCAAAGGAAACAAGCGTGAATATTGCAGCGAGTATTTCCCCCCGCCCTGCTATGCCGGTAACAGCTTCTGTATGCGCTGGGTGAAGCGCAAAGATGAGCGCTGAAAATACCGCCCCTCTCCTATTTAAAAAATATAATAAAAATAGACCAACAAGGACTGATGTCAGTGCATGAAGGATTATGTTGGTAATGCGAAAGCCGATTGAATTCATACCCCACATGGAATAGTCCACTGCAAAAGCGGCCATTGCAAGCGGAGAGAAGAAAGGAGCGGGTTCTGTAAAAAAAGACGGGATATTTTTTAGGGTTTTTAGAGCCTCATTTTCCTGTATCAGGCTTATTGTATTAAAGACAAATGGATAGGCAGCCGCATTTAAATACGCAAGAAAAGAAACTGCGGCTGTCAGCGACATAAAGGCTATGAATCTTTTCTCAACCTTCATTTTAAAATATCCATCCGAATATTAAACCAGCGGGGGATAAACCCCCGCGCTACGGTTTTTGTGGCAAGCCGCAGCGCCGGCCATTATTATGGCAAGCTGTAGCGCAGACAATTATTATGGAAACCCGTAGCGCCGACCCTTGTGGTCGGCTGTTTGCTTTTTTCAATACCCCCTTACCTCTTCCAAACCCTTACCTCGCCGTTATCACTTATTTGAACGGCCTCTATGCTATTGAGGTATCTTCCTTTATCATCAGAGCCGCCAATGACATATAGATTATTCTTATATACAACTGCGCTGGGGCTGTTTCTGGGGATGGCTAAATGAGAGACAATATCCCACGGCATGATAGTTCCGTCGGAATTTACCCCTGCCCTCTCAACGGCATCCAATGCCCGTCCATCATAGCCGCCAACAAGCCATAAAAAACCGTTTACGCTCACCGCACTTGTGCCGTATCGCGCCGCATTTATCGGCTTGGCCTCAACCCATTCGCTTAAATCACCGTTATCCTTGACCTCTGCAAGCTCTACCTTGTTTAGCGCCCCGCCTGTTGTCCTGTCATGCCCGCCGATTACATAGACATATCTTCCTGTATATGCTGAAGCATGGATATATCTCCTGTTCAGCATGATAGGGAGCATTAATTCCCATTTTCCAAGGCTCCCATCCTTGTTTATCGGCGCCCTCTCAACAGTATCTAAAAATTCTCCATTGTAGCCGCCTATGGCGTAGAGAAAACCATGCGCAGCAAAGGCAGTGCCTGCGCGACGTCTTGAGAACATCTTGCTTTTTTCCATTATCCAGCGGCCCAGACTGCCGTCAGGATTTATCAGCGCCCTTTCAATAGTATTTAAAAGATTGTTTCCATGCTCTCCGTTTGCGCCGCCGATTGCATAGACATAACCTTTATACGCAGCAACTGCTGCATAGCCTCTGGGCACAATCAGAGAAGGGGCCTTTTTCCACTGAATCAGCATGCCATTGGAACTCACCTTTACCCATTCAGAGTCAGCTATATATCCCTTTTCATGAGAGCCGCCTATGACATAGATAACATCCTCAACAACTGCTGATGCCGCAGCCATCCTGGGTATATTCATCCTTCCTACAACAGCCCATGGGCTTTTATCTGTATAGACGTCATCCCCTGAACAGGATGAAAACAACCCTGACATAATGACAATAAAGAAATAAAGATATCTATACAGAGCGTCATAACTTCGCATACCTGCGTTGCTCCTCGGCTCGTCGTTGCGGCGTATGCTTAAAATACGCCTCACTCCTCACCTTCGTCGCGCCTTGGTCTGCTTTGTTCTGACGCTCTGTATGCGGCTCTATTTATGACGCTGTGTATAAAAACTGTCATTGCTGGATAAATTCCACTGTCTTCATCAATCTCTCGGCAGTTTCATACTCTCTTTTTGCAAGGTCGTTGTCGCCCTTTTTCTTATATGCAAAGGCAAGGGCTTTATGGCTGCGCGGGCTCATGGGATACAATCGCACAGCCTCCTTAAGCGCATTCATAGCCTCATCATACATACCCTTATTGTAATATTCGATGCCGAGATAATACCATGCCTCGCCATAGTCAGGATACAGCTCTATGGCATTTTTATATAATCCCATGGCCTCGTCATTACTACCTCCTGAACGCATCTTGCCGATAGTCAGATATGCCCTTGCAACTGACTGGGCTATGTCTCTGTTGCCAGGAACCAGGGCTGTCGCCTTCTTCAACTCCTTGAGCGCTTCATCCATGCGCCCCTCTGTTTCAAAAAGGTCTTCTGCATTCCTTATGTGACTGTCGGCCATATATGTCTTGCTGACATTTTCAGCCTCATCTTTTGTTATATTGGCAAGCAGCGAAAAAGGGGGGAATCTATAGTCATTGATTTTATGCCTAATCGGATGCAATGTCTTAAGCAAATCCCTTGCAGAGGAAAATTCCAGATAGTCATTATCATCGGTAGCAACCGTGGCATCCCATGAATACTCTCGCATACTGCCGTCATCCATGATAAAGCGGTTAAAAATGGTAGATAAGTCCGTAATGCCGACTCTTTCAAGGCCATGCATAACCATCTCTATATGAAGACGTTCCTTCATCCTCTGATAGTCAAATGATACCCTCTTCGCCGAACCCAAGAGCAAGTAGTCGCCTGCGGCTCTATTCACATCCCAGAGGGATGCATACGGAAATGCCTCAAGGAATGTGCGCACAACGACCCTGAAATTTTCTTCAGAAAGCCTGTTGCCATTTATCCATTGAACCATAAGGCCGTCTTCCCTGAGGCTCTTTCTTGCGGCATTAAAGTATTCCTTTGTAAAGAATCCTGACATCCCGTACATCCACGGTTCAGAAGGCGTAGCTATAATAATGTCGTATTTCAGACCCGAAAGCGCAAGGTGAGTCCTGCCATCCACAGGCAGAAGCCTGAGCCGCCAATCTAAGGTGGCCTCCTTATTCACATCTCTGAAAAACTGCGTTGCCTCAGCCACCTCCTTTGACACCTCCACACAATCTATCTTCTCTACAGCATGGCTTGTTATCGCCTCAAGAGACGCCCCGCTGCCAAGACCTATTAATAAAATATCTTTAGGGTTTTTATGAAGCATCAGGGCTGCATGGGCCAGGAGTTCCTTGGCAGTTAGATTGATATCGGCGCTTGCTGCTATACTGCCGTCTACCTTTAATGAAAGTATGCCGTCATCGCTTTTGGTTACTGATACTGTTGACATGGCTCCCTCTTTATAATAGATGGTTGTATTCCTCTTTTTTATCTCCTTTTTTATCTCTTCGGAATCCATTTCTTTTTTTATGGAATCGCCGGCATAAACAACAGCGCTGTCTGTCATTAAATCAGTATCCCAGGCAGGAATGAGAAGAAAGGCAGCAGGCAATATTATAATGGCGATGGAAGATACGGCAAATCGCAACAGTTTTAAAAGGTTGCTGTAAAAGACGAGAGCTATCCCCATAATCATGCTCAAAATCGCGCTCATAAGGATTGTATCCCTGATGCCAATGAACGGCAAAAGGATAAATATACCTATCAAAAGCCCAGCTATAACCCCCGCCACGTTTATAATATAAATAATGCCGATATCATGAGCCGCCTTGCTTATATCCCTCATATATATCCTGCTTCCCATGCCAAAAACAAAACCCAAGATAGAGGCTGGAACAAGAAATAGCCCAAAGATGAGGGCAAACTGCAATATCCGATATGCTGCAAAAGAATTCTGATGCAAGGCTGTCATTTTTACCAGTGAGAGCGGCAGTCCTTCAACGAGGGCAGTAACGGTAAGCACCGCAATAACGAAGATTAATTGAGATATGGAAAGAAGAAGGAAACGATCCCTTATAACATCTTTAAGGTATGCAGAGGCCAGACATCCGAGGGCTATTGCTAAAATAAATGAGGCAAGGATGACGGCAACAGAATATATCGTGGCATCAAAGATCAGAATCAATGCCCTTGTCATCGCAATCTGATACATCATGCCGCCAAACCCTATCAAGAAAAAGATGCAGAAGACCATAGCCTTCTTATGACCACCCTTTTCCACCGGTTTCTTTGCATTATGCCCTGCGTCTTCTTTTAAAACCTTCGGCTCCTCTTTCAGAGAGAGCATATATGCCCCGATGGATAGAAGGATATTAAGCCCGACGGTAATATCTAATGTAAGATGGTAGCCAAGATACGGCAACAGGATAAAACCGGATAAGAGTATGCCTATGGCTACGCCAAAACCGCCTACAGCATAGAATCTGCCTGCTGCAAAACCCACCCCTTGACCGCTACTCCCGCTGCTCATAGAATAGCTCATTAAAACCGGCAATGTGGCGCCCAGGAGGCCCGCCGGAAAAAGGAGCGCCAAGCCGCAGAGAAGCGACATTAAAAGATTTACAAGGTAGATGGAGGATTGGTGGTTCTGATATAAAAACTTAAGCAGAGGCTCTATAGAAAAGATAACTCCTGGTGATAGAAATGCAAAAAAGGATATGACAAGAGATAGAAGCGCATAGGTCTTCATCGGTCTCATCAATCTGTCTGCAAACATGCTGGATACTACCCCTCCTATTGCAACACCGCTGATGAAGACAGTAATGGCAATAATCTGCGTGTAGATGGTGCCTCCTATGACAAGGGAAAAAAAATGCGTCCATACTATCTCATAGATAAAGCCGCACATTCCTGACAGGAAAAAAAATATCAGGGCTATGAAAGGCTTTTTGTCAGCGGGTTTATTGATCATTTAAAATTGCTTGCAATATATTCCAAAGTCAGTTAAAAATCAAGGTAATATGTCTGACAAAAAAATCTTCGGCTTTTCACGAAATGTATTTGCAGCAGGGCTGGTAAGCCTATTCATGGATATATCGTCTGAGATGATATATCCCATCCTGCCCATATTCCTTACCACTGTTCTTGGCGCAAGCAAGGCAACTGTAGGCATCATAGAGGGGATTGCAGAATCAACAGCCAGCGTCTTAAAGGTCTTTTCTGGCTGGCTCTCTGATAAAATGGGCAAACGAAAATTCCTGATGGGCATTGGATATGGTGTATCTGTTTTGAGCAGGCCCATCATGGCAACCTCGGCAAGCTGGGGAGAGGTGCTGACAGCGCGGTTTGTAGACAGATTCGGCAAGGGCGTGCGCGCAGCGCCGAGGGATGCCATCATAGCAGATTCCGTTGAAAACAATAACCTCGGCAAGGCATTTGGCTTTCACCGAAGCATGGATACCATCGGCGCAGTCATAGGCCCTGCAATAGCGTTTTTAGTGCTCGCATTGTATTTGAATAATTTCAGGCT
>MGRL01000060.1 GCA_001798165.1 Deltaproteobacteria bacterium RIFCSPHIGHO2_02_FULL_43_33 | reverse complement strand
TTTCACCGGGCAAAGAGTTTCTATTCAGGGAAGATGCAATTAAAGTATTTTCGTTAAACAAGCTTTCCAGGTCCCCTGCCATATTTGATATAGAAAGACTTAAGACATTTAACAGGGCATATATAGAAAAGGCAGATACTGAGAGACTTGTAGCTCTTGCAGAACCGTATTTAAGAGGACAGATTCCTCAAGAATGGCTAAAGCATGCAATAGAGGCGATAAAAGGTGAAGCGGTTAGTTTAAGCGGCATTCCTGAGATGCTCTCTCCTCTTTTAAAAGAGCCTGTTTTTGAGGAAGATGCGCAGAGAGTTTTACAAGAGCCTTATGCCAAGGAAGTATTAAAGGTTTTGGCAGATGAGGTTGAAAAATATGAAACTTTAAGTAGCGATGCTTACAAGGAGATTATGGTAAGGATTAAGCAGAGAACCAATGAAAGCGGCAAACGGCTGTTTATGCCTGTAAGGGCTGCGCTTACAGGAAAGATACAGGGCCTTGAGCTGGAGAAGATATTTGTGCTTTTGGGCAGAGAAAAGATTCTGGAAAGGGCAAAAAGCATCTCATATAAATAAGCTTGAATGTCAGCCGTCTCTTGACATATCATATAAACGATAGCTTTAAAAATAGAAAGGATGGTTGAAAGATTATGATTGATCAAATAAAATTTAAGGGCTCTGTTACCCTCGTGCTTTTCAGCGGGGATTTGGATAAGGCTATTGCTACCTTTGTAATTGCAACAGCAGCGGCATCTATGGGCATGCCTGTAAATATATTTTTCACATTCTGGGGTCTTAATGTGATTAAGAAAAAGGGCGGCCTTATAAAAGGCCAGAACTGGATGCAAAAGATGCTCAATATTATGAATTACGGCCATGCAAAGAAGCTGGCAATTTCAAAGATGAATATGCTGGGCATGGGCCCTGCAATGCTCAAGGTAATGATGTCCCAAAAAAAGGTGCCTTCACTGCATGAGTTTATCCAGACAGCGCATCAGATGGGAGTAAAATTTTACCCCTGTGAAATGAGCATGACTGTTATGGGGCTTAAAAAAGAGGACTTTATTGATGAATGCCAGGATGTAATCGGAGCTGTAACATATCTTTCTATAGCAAAAGAGTCTAATATAAATTTATTTATCTGAGGTTTTAAAAAAATGGCACAATATACAATAGACAAAACACTTGACGCGCGTGGTTTAAGTTGCCCCATGCCTTCTGTAAAAACAGCCTTAGCGCTTGAACAGATGGAGATTGGCCAGGTCATTGAGGTTCTGACAGATGACCCTGTATCAAAGAAGGATCTGCCTGTATGGGCGCACAGCACAGGTAATGAACTCTTAGAGGTAAGAGAAGAGGGTAAGACCATAACGATATATCTGAGAAAGGCATAGAAGAGATAGGCTATAGGCAATGGGCATCCGCCTTCGGCGGAGGCCATAGGAAAACAATAGCCCATAACCTGTATCCAAAACAACCCAATGGCCAACGTTTATCATCTGAACCTGAATAGAAAAATGATACAAGGAGCGAGGATAGCCCTGCTTCCCGGTAACCCTGCAAGATCCTCAACAATTGCCGAACACATTTCAACGACATATGGCAGGGGCTTTAAAAGGCTTGCTGCAAAAAGAGAATTCTCTACCTTTCTTACAGATGCCGGTAAAGCAAAGATTCTTGTAACCTCAACAGGGATAGGCGGACCTTCCGCATCTATTGCAGTAGATGAGCTGGCACAAATTGGCGTAACTACCTTTATACGAGTAGGGACAACAGGCGCTATTCAGGACTATATAAATATAGGAGACTGCATCATCACAACCGGTTCTGTCAGACTGGACGGCGCATCAACACACTATGCGCCGATTGAATATCCGGCTGTTGCACATCATGAAGTAGTAACTGCGCTCATTGAAGGCGCAAAAAAATCTAAGACACGCTACCATGTTGGCATTACCGCATCTTCAGATACCTTTTACCCAGGCGAAGAGAGGAAGGATGCTTTTAGAAAATATATCCTGCGAAGGTTTAGGGGGGCAACGTTGGAATGGAAGATGCTTCATGTTTTAAACTATGAGATGGAATCTTCAACTATATTGACCCTTACAGCCTCTATGGGGCTGAAGGGCGGGTGTATCACCGGCGTAGTCAATAGGGGAGGCATAGGAAAGATTACAAAAGGCTCGCTTGTAAAAGGAGAATGGGCCGCTATAAAGACTGCCGTTGCAGCCCTTGAATGGCTGGTATAGACAACATTATAAAAGAATGTTGAACGGTAAACAACAATGGAGCGAAGCGACTATATGGTCTACAGGATAGAAACGATATCTCTTGAAGATAAGGTGGTTGACAGGCTGCTTCAAGGCAAGTCCTTTAAAGAACTGCCTCCGCGGGATAAGCTATTTGTTGCCTATTACCATCTTGAAAAACTGAGGCAGTTGAATGGTGGTTATCTTTCATCACCTTACCATGGACAAAATGGCGGCGACAGGTACAATGTTTTTTGGCTAAGAGATATCATGTATGCAACATATGCGAATGAATACATAGGCGCCTATGACAAGATGATAGATAGTTATAGACTCATCCTGAGAATATTTCAAAAGTATCAGCACAAGATACTGCTCGGCGCAAGGAAACGCCACTATCTTGGAAGCTGCGCCCCTGAGGTAATCCATGCAAGGGTTCATCCCATTACCTTAAATGAAATAACCAATGAATGGGGCCACCATCAATTGGACATCTTTGGTCTGTTTCTCTATAAAACAGGCGACCTTATAAAAAAGGGGTATAACCCGCTGACTACAGACCAGTTAGAGACACTCATGCTTTTAAGGGATATTGTTCTGTATCTTACTACCGTAAGATGGCATTCTGACCCTGATTTTGGCGTGTGGGAAGAAGGGCCAGAAACACATTCATCCAGTATAGGCTCTATTTTGGCAGGCCTTACCATGTGGCATGACGATGGATACTATCACTCTAAATATTCAACCCAAGTTGATATACATAGGTTTCTTCCTATCCCTCAAGAGTTTATTGAATCAGGGAGAAGCGGTCTGGATAAGACGCTGCCAAGAGAGTCGGCATCCAGGCCCTTTGACATGGCGCAACTAAGCCTTATCTGGCCGTATAATATTGTATCGGAACCACAGATAAAGCAGATACTGCGCAACATAGAAAAAAACCTTGTCAGGGAAAAAGGGGTTATCAGATACCCAGGCGATAAATATTTTAGCGCTAATCAAGACAATCCCTTTGGAAAAGAGGCAGAATGGCCTCTGGGATTTGCGTGGCTCAGTATCGTATATTCAAAACTTGCCCAGTACAGCATAAGAAACGGCAGCATCTTCGGCAAGCCGCAGGAGCAGATTGAAAAGGCAGAGATGTATCTTGAAAGGCTTGAGTCTACTATGACCGAAGATGGTAAAGTGCCTGAGCTATACAGCGAAGGCAAGACAAATTGGAATGTGCCGCTCGCATGGGCACAGAGCTTTTATATCGTTGCCCGTCAGAACCTTAATTGGGTTTATGAGCTGGTAGCGGCATTGTAAGATATAGCCCCAGTTACCTATTGACTTTTTTTTATTTTCAGATATATATTTGCATATTGTATGATAACAAAGGATTCAAAAAATATAATTGTGGCAGATGACAGTGAATTTTTCAGGGTGAAGCTGAGCGACATACTGACAGAGGCAGGCCATATCATAAGGATTGTTAAAGGTGGATCAGAGCTTATAAAAGAAATACAAATAAACCCAAACGGCATAGATATAATACTGCTTGACCTCCAGATGCCAAATGTAGATGGCTTTGGGGTATTGGAATGGATAAACAATAATGGTTTAAGAGGGAAATTTCACGTCTTAGCTATAACAGGCGTTTATGAAACTACCAGCGTACTTGAAAGACTAAAAAAACTTGGCGCTGAAGGCCTTATGACAAAGGCCTTTACCCCTGAAGAGATTGTATTCAGGGTTAACAAAATCCTTTTCCCATTGAAGGCTGCAAAACCAGCTGACCCAAGAGTTCCTATATCGTTTCCTGTAGATTTCAGCATTGGCGAAACAACATCCACTGGCTATCTCCTGAATATCAGTGTGTCAGGGATGTTTTTACATACGAAGAAAACACTCTTTCCTGGGACGGTTCTGCACTTACGATTTATCTTGCCAGGCTCAGGCAGAGTTATAAATATAAAAGGGATTGTTAAATGGTGCACCCAGATGAGCGGTGAAAAGAGCCTCTTTGGCGGAGCTGGTATTCAATTTACCAAGCCTGCGTCAGAAGACCAGCAGCTGATAAAAGAATTTATAGAAGAGGAGCTCAAAAAATTTGGATCCTGAGATACTATCAGAAATCAGAGGCCGCTTTAGGTTAATTGCCTTTACTCTCCTTAAAAAAGAATATCGCAAGAAAAACCCCTATGGTAATTGCTGAGTCAGCAACATTGAAGGCTGGCCAGTGATACTGACCTATATAAAAATCCAAAAAATCTGTCACCTCTCCAAACCGAATCCTGTCTACAAGATTCCCAATAGCGCCGCCTGCAATCAGAGACAAGGCAATACAGGCTGGTAAATTTGCCTTGACCCTTCTATAGACAAAAAATATCGCACCAAGCGCAACAATAGATACGCCTATTAAAAAAATTGTGCGAAATACCTCTCCGCTGTCATGAAAAAGACCAAATGCTGCGCCTGGATTTCTAATATAGGTGATGTTAAAAAAACCGCCGATGATCTCTATGGACTGATGAAGGATGAGATAATTGGCAATGACGGCCTTTGTTAGCTGGTCAAGTATAACAATGGTTAAAGAAATCAGTATAAGAACCTTATATTTTTGCACCCTACCCTACCGCTTCCCAGCACCTTTCGCAAATTGCCGGGTGTTCCGCGCTTTCTCCCACCCGTTCGCTGTAATGCCAGCACCGCTCGCACTTCATGCCCGGGGCTTTTCTAACCGATATTATCATCTCATTTGAGTCCACTAACGAGACTTTTGATACGATGAGGATGTCTTCAAGTAATTTTGAATTGTCTTTTATAAAATCAATTAAGTCTTTTGCATTTTTAAAAAGATTGCCGAATAGACTTGATAAGCCGACTGTTTCCCAATTTGTTTGAATTGCCGTGGAATAGAACCTAACTTCCGCGTCCAACGAATGTCCTATATCCTTTTTTACCCTTTTATCTTCAAGTATTTTGGAAACTTCACCCTTGATTGATAAAAGTTTTGCCCACTTCTTTTCCAATGTTTCATCTATCCATTCTTTTTTCACTTGCGGAAACGATGCGAGATGCACACTTGCCTCTTTTCTTTTCGGCATAAACCGCCACACCTCGTCGGAGGTAAACACCAGCACCGGCGCGATGAGCCGCACGAGATAATCCGCAATATAATAGATTGTGGTCTGGCCTGCGCGCCTTGCCTTTGAATCCGGTTTTGATATGTAAAGCCTATCTTTCAAAATATCCAGATACAATGCGCTCAAATCCACATTGCAGAAATTGTGAACAGCGTGATAGATGACATGGAAATCATAGATCTCATAAGCCCTCAATACTTTTTCCGTGAGTTTCGCAAGTCTATGCAAGGTAAGTCTGTCCAACTCGGTCAGGTCGTTGTATGGGACAATATCTTTTTCAGGGTCAAAGTCATAGAGATTGCCGAGGATGTAGCGGAAGGTGTTGCGGATTCTCCGGTATGCCTCGGAAAGCCTCTTTAATATTTCTTCTGATATGCGGATGTCCTCGCGGTAATCTTCGCCTGCAACCCAGAGGCGCAAAACCTCTGCCCCGTGTTTGCCGATAACCTCCTGCGGTGCAACCACATTGCCGAGGGACTTGCTCATCTTTCTACCGGAACCATCCACCACAAAGCCGTGGGTTAGCACAGCCTTATAAGGCGCAATCTTCCTTGTCCCTACTGATGCAAAAAGTGAAGAGTGAAACCATCCCCTGTGTTGGTCGCTCCCTTCAAGGTAGAGGTCAGCAGGCATTTTCAGATTTTGCCTCTTTTCCAGAACGCCGGCAAAACTTGTCCCTGAGTCAAACCAGACATCAAGGATATTTTCCTCTTTTTCAAAATCCTGTTTTTTGCACTTCGGGCATTTGGTTTCGCCGGGTAAAAGTTCTTTTGCTGATTTTTCAAACCAGATATCTGCGCCGTTTTTTTCAAACTCATCCGCTATCTTATTTATAATGTCCGCATCCAGAAGCGTGTGGCCGCAATCATTGCAGATAAATGCAGTTATCGGCACACCCCATGCACGTTGTCTTGAGATGCACCAATCAGGTCTGTTGGCTACCATGTTGTAAATCCTGTCCCTTCCCCAAGAGGGTATCCACTCCACTCTGTCAATCTCAGCTAACGCCTTTTTCCGCAAATCGCCCTTTTCCATTGATATAAACCACTGCTCAGTTGCCCTGAAAATAATGGGATTTTTGCATCTCCAGCAATGGGGATATGAATGTTTTATCTTTTCTTCAAAGAGAAGCGCGTTTTTTTGTTTCAACAATTCAATAATACCGGTATTTGCCTTGAACACATACTGGCCTTCAAACTCGGGCACCTGCGATGTAAATTTACCCTGATTGTCAACCGGATTGTAGATGTCAAGATTATACTTCAAGGCCATCTCATAGTCTTCCTGTCCGTGTCCAGGCGCAGTGTGCACGCAGCCTGTGCCTGCGTCAAGGGTTACATGATCGCCCAGCACAATCACTGAATTCCTGTCTATAAATGGATGCCGCGCCTGTATTCCCTCTAATTTTGCTGCCTTGAATGTCTCTAAAATTTTATAATCCGACCAACCAAGCTT
>MGRL01000059.1 GCA_001798165.1 Deltaproteobacteria bacterium RIFCSPHIGHO2_02_FULL_43_33 | reverse complement strand
CGTGCCTTTCCTGCCAATCTAAAAGTGGACAATTCATTTGCTCTAAAAGCGGACAAATCTATTTGTTGACAACAACAAAAAAGGCCGCCCCTCCCCCTATCCCCCCGTGGGGACAGATTTCAAATCTGTCCCCAGAAAAGGGGGACAAAGGGGGAGGCGCGGCCTTAGCTTTTAGAAATTACAGAAATAAGAAATGAGAAATTGATAGTGCCTATAATAATTATACCTTATTTCTCATCGCTCATTTCTCATTTTATTTCTATTTCCACTATCCCACAAACATACAGCTGCTTGCAGGCGTCCTCGTATCCATATTCCTTCCCCTGTTTATGTGGTCGTCTATTTCTGCGGCACAGCCTATCATCCTGCTGAAAAGAAATGTGGTAAATGCCGCTGTCTCTACCTCTTTTTCTGTAATCTTGCCTGCCTTGAAAGGATTCCACACCATTTTGAGAAGTATTACCGCTATGACAGCGTCAATATTTACGCAGTAAACATTCTCGCTTACCTTGTTGTCAAAGAGCGACTGGACAAGGTTGTGATAGAAATCAAGGAACATATTGTATATGCCTTTTTCTTCAAACAGGCTGTTTACAAACCGCTCCCTCGGATCGTAATTGACCGCTTTGCCCTTAAATACAGGATGGTTTACGCAAGGCACCTTCATGTATTCTATGTTCCCTGCTGCCTTTTCTTTTGCCTTATATTTGCCATACCATTTTGCATATTCATCGGCAATCGTCTTTAAGTTCAGGCCGTGTTTCTTGTCAGCAGGGTTTTTCAAATCTTTATCTATGAAGCGGTCTATCAAAAATGCAATCGCCTCATAGCCGTTTCCGCCGTGGGCAAAACCGGTATGCGTTAAGAATCCTACAAATGCCTTGTTTATCTGAACCCTTGACGGGTCCTCAGGCCCGTCAGCGCTTACACCGCCCTTGCACCCCTGAGCAGAGATTGTGCCTGGACCATTTGAAATAATAAGGCCGAGCAGCATGGCAAACTCAAAGAGTTCTTCTGCTATTGGCCTGCGGCCTATGAGCGCAAGAAACGCAACCTCTGTAAAACTCCACTTCTCGATAATCTCTTTATTGTCTATGCCGCAAAAACTATCCCTTTTGTGTTTGGAAGAATCAACACTGCAACCAATAAATGCTGAAAATACCCTTGAATACCATAAAAGATTGATAATAGTTGCCTTTGATATCTTTTTCCTCATCAAGGCGCCCCAACCGAGGGTTATCCAGATTGCCGCGAGAAGGGCATCTGACGAAGGCTTGCCATTTGCAGCATCTTGAACAAAGTTTATAAATACAGATTTGCCTTTAAGCTTTTCAGCCTGCGAGAGCATTGTGCCTGCAAGGACATCATCTTTTGCTGCTCCCTGATTTAAACCTTCAGGGACAGGCTTGAATGAGTCTGTCTGCCCTGCATTCAGCCCCTTTAGGATGCTGGAATAGTCAAAGCTGTCTGTCGGGCTTTGAATCTTTGTATGCTGGAAAAGGTCTAAAAGAAGAGAGGCAATATTAAGCGCATGTTTCACCCTTCCTTTGCCGATTATTGATATGGCAGATGATAAAACAGTATTTGGCGAATTCTCCGCATTTCTTGATGCATCAGCAGCCAGTACTGCACCATCTCCGTGCATATTCACATATCCGTTGAACGCAAGATTTGCAAGGCTTCTGCCGTAAGCGTCAGGGTAATCCTTGATGAGCGAGAATACGAGATTTTCTTCCAGCGATTTTTTTGATGCATCAAGGATAGAGACATTATGAACCTTTGTTACCTGCGTCTTTGCATCCATCACAGATGCGCCGCTCGCGTCTTTCATGGTCTGTCTCGGATACTGGGCGCCTACCTGCTTGCTTATTAATTCTATCTGCTCGGCATAAGGCTCGATCGCCTTTATCACCGGCGCGTCAAGTTCTTTGGGGAGCTTTAAGCCCTGGCTATTTCCAAACCAGCACTTTAAGGAGAGGTCTCCTTTTGGCTCAAAATCAGGCTTTATCTTATTCAACTCCATGACCTTGGTAAGGGCTTCGGGAATATGCGCGATATTGGTGACCACCGCGCCCTTTTTGCTGAACACAGGATTTTGCGGCGTGTAAATATCCTTCACCCCGAAATAATCCATAAACCATTTTTCCTTTGCCCGCGCATCATCGCCAGAGCCTGCAAGAGAACCTGCATGACCGCAAGCCTTTGTAAGTTTTGCCTTCCACCTTCCGACAACACATGCAACCGCTGGTTTATTTATCTCAAGGCCGTGCTCATAATAGCCGCCCGGTTCAGCGTAGATTATTGCCCCCTTGCTTCTGTCGTCGTTATCAAGTGCATTGCAAAACTCCTTTGGCGCAAAGTGTATATACACATCCTTGCCGCTGGATATAGAGGTTGTTGTTCCCCACCCCTTAGTAAGGAGATAGGTTGCAATGGTTGTTGTAAAATTTCCTGAATTGGAAAATAGGGCAATGGAACCTTTTACTAATGATTCCTCCGGTTTATTGCCGCCCAGCGCGCCGCCAATCCTCACATGATTCCACACATCAGCCACGCCGAGGCAGTTGCCGCCAAACACATCAACGCCGTTTGTCTGGCATATAGCCCTTATAACTCTTGCATCATGCACGGATATCTTTTCTGTAAGTATTATTATCTTCCTTAAATCAGGATTGTGCCTTACAACCTCGGCAACGCCGTCTTTCACGCCGGATGGCGGAAGATAGATTACTGCTGTATTAAACTTATGGCCTGCAGCCCTTCCCTCTTTAACTGAATTATATACAGGGATAGGTCCGAGTTTTGTTTCTAAAACCTGGCCAGACCTTCCAGGGCCTGTGCCAAACACAACATTGCCGCCGGAATATTCGTGACTTACAGGCGTAACAGCCTTACTTTCATTACCAAGTATATTCAGGACGCATACCCTGTCCTCTTTTGTTGCAATATCTGCCAGGGAATTTACCCCTACATAATATGGAAATTTCTTTACCCCTGCTCTGTGCATAGTAATCTCCCGTGTTACTGATTACACCGATTTTGAAATACAATTACACAGATTAAGACCGGTATTTATCTGTGAAATCTGTTTCTGTAATCTGTGGAATCATGTCTTTTATATTCTCATCTTTTCCTTCAACTGTTTCTTCCCTTCTTTTTCCATCCACTCGTCAACCTGGAGCGCATAGTTCACCACCTCGGACATGGCGCTGTCAAAGCCGAAGAAGCGGTAGGGGAGGCCGAGGGATTCCACTGTATCTTTCATATATGTCATGCCGCGGATTAAGTTAGGGCCGCCTCTGCCCGCGACTATATAGATAGGCTTTGCGCCGTAGGTCTGGAAATACCAGCGCAGCGCATCCGCCATTGCTCTAAAGGTTTCATATATATCAGTATTATTTGCCTTGCCGCCTATTATAAAAAGGACATTGGACTGGCCAAGCCAGTATTTAAACACAATCTTTGAAATCTCCAGCATCTTTGCGTATGGCGGATTTCCTCCGAAGTCGGACGAGATGGTCGCCCTCTCTCCGAGCAGTTCCGTGACTAATGCATTTGCGCCGCCGCCGAAGGTGGGCGCGGTGATAGTGCCTTTTTCATTCATCACAAACACATCGCTCTGTCCCTGATATGTCCTCAACTGGTTTATCTCCTGCTCAAACTCAGAATAGTCGGACGCAAAGAGGTGCGCGGGCAGGTCAAGCCTCTTCCATGCCGGATCATCTATATCAAAAGAACATTTGAAATCGCAGGCAACAGGCACAAGCCTTCCTGCACTGTCAGTAGACATTCTTATAGGATTAAGTTCCAGAACATTCATCCCATAATTATTATAGAGTGCCCAGAGCTTAGGAAGGTTCTGTACAAGAGGGCTAATTATTTCTTTTGGCGCACCAAGTTCCTCCAGCGCATTTGCCACATGGAATGACTTAAGCCCTGTAAGCGGGTCAAAGGGAACCTCCTTTATCTTATCCTTTGGAAGCTCCTCTATATCAACGCCGCCGTGATGGGTAATGGTCATGGTTGGAGCGCGAAATACCGTAGACTCTGATATTGAAAAATATACCTCATGATTTGCAGGCACGCCGCCTTCAAAGGTAACGCCATCTGCCTTTGAAGTGCCGGCAGGATGCACCGCAAAATAGAGCCTCTCTTTTTCCTTCAGTGCAGTTGCTATATCAGATGCCTTACCAATAAGCCCTGATTTGCCTTTTTTGCCAACACCGCCTTTAAATATGGGCTTAATGAAGACCTGGCCTTTTTTCTTAATAAGGCCTTTTATCTCGTCAACGCTGGCTTCCGGCCCAAGCACATCCGCGCACGGAAACTCAACCTTCTTTAATAATTTGCCGCCCCATAGTAAACCTGTAAGCTGCATAACTACCTCCAAAATACAGGCCGTAGGCTATGAGCTATAGGCTATGTTTTTTTGTGTTTACCCATTGCCTATAACCTATCGCCTCTTGCCAGTCTTTATTTATATAGCCTCAATTATCGCATTCAATGTTGCGCTTGGGCGCATTGCCTTTGCCGTCTTTTCCTGATTTGGGTGATAATAGCCGCCGATATCCTGAGGTTTTCCCTGTGCGGCAGTGATCTCTCCCAGAATCTTTACCTCATTCGTAGCAAGCTCTTTTGCCGCTTTGACAAAATGTTTTTGAAGTTCCGTATCTCTGGTCTGCTCAGCCAATGCCTGCGCCCAGTATAAGGCGAGGTAAAAATGACTTCCCCGGTTATCCAACTCACCGACCTTACGGGCAGGCGACCTGTTGTTATCCAATATCTTGCCGTTTGCCTGATCCAAAGTATCTGCCAGCACCTGAGCCTTTTTATTTTTGAATGTATTGGCCAGATGTTCCAATGATACCGCAAGCGCCAGAAATTCACCGAGGGAATCCCATCTCAGATACCCCTCCTCTTGAAACTGCTGAACATGTTTTGGAGCCGAGCCGCCTGCGCCTGTCTCGAAAAGTCCGCCGCCGTTCATAAGAGGCACGATGGAGAGCATTTTTGCGCTGGTGCCAAGTTCAAGAATCGGGAAGAGGTCTGTAAGATAATCACGGAGTACATTGCCTGTGACCGAAATCGTGTCTTTCCCCGCTCTTATACGTTCAAGCGAGAAACGGGTGGCTTCTTCCGGAGGCATGATTTTGATATCCAGTCCCTTTGTATCGTGATTTTTCAGGTAGCGATTGACTTTCTCTATAATCTGAGCATCGTGCGCCCTGTTTTTGTCTAACCAGAAAACAGCAGGCGCTCCGGTTGCCCTCGCCCTGGTAACGGCCAACTTTACCCAGTCCTGAATGGGCGCATCTTTTGTCTGACATGCGCGGAAGATATCTCCTTCCTCCACTTTCTGTTCAAGCAATGTCTTCCCTGAAGCGTCAACTATGCGAATCGTTCCGTTTCCCGGGGATTTGAATGTCTTGTCGTGTGAGCCATACTCCTCTGCCTTTTGCGCCATAAGACCCACATTGGGAACGGTTCCCATTGTTCTTGGGTCAAATGCGCCATGTTTTTTACAATCATCTATTACTTCCTGATATACCCCTGCGTAACATCTGTCGGGTATCACTGCCTTGGTATCGTGAAGTTTGCCGTCAGCCCCCCACATTTTCCCCGACTCGCGAATCATGGCAGGCATGGATGCGTCAATAATCACATCGCTCGGAACATGCAGGTTGGTTATGCCCTTATCCGAATTTACCATAGCAAGTTCGGGACGATTCTTATAACAAGCCTTAATGTCCGCTTCGATCTCCGCTCTTTTAGCCTCCGGCAGCTTCGCGATTTTAGCATAAAGGTCGCCCAGACCATTATTAACATCAACGCCGAGTTCTTTAATTGTGGCCGCATGTTTTTCAAAAACATCTTTGAAGAAAACCGAAACAGCATGGCCGAACATGATAGGGTCAGAAACCTTCATCATGGTGGCCTTGAGGTGCAAAGAGAAAAGCACGCCGCTCTTTTTTGCGTCTTCTATCTGCTCTTCAAAGAATTTGCGCAAGGCGCGGCGGCTCATGACACAAGCGTCAATGACTTCGCCTGCCTTAAGGGTCGTCTTTTCTTTGAGGACTGTGGTCTTTCCGTCCTGGCCGACAAACTCAATCTTTACGACCCCGGCTTCGGACACGGTAACGGACCTTTCAGAACCGTAGAAATCGCCGCTATTCATGTGCGCAACGCGGGTCTTCGATTCCGCGCTCCACGCGCCCATTTTATGCGGGTTCTTTTTTGCATAATTTTTTACCGATGCCGACGCCCTGCGGTCAGAATTTCCTTCCCTTAAAACAGGATTGACCGCGCTTCCCAGAACCTTGCCATATCTGGCCTTAACTTCTTTTTCAACATCGTTTTTCGGCTCATCAGGATAGTCCGGGACTTTATAACCCTGCGACTGCAGTTCTTTGATGGCAGCCTTTAACTGTGGCACGGATGCGCTGATATTAGGCAGCTTGATTATATTGGCCTCCGACATTGTTGCAAGCTCGCCCAACGCAGTCAATTCATCTGGTATTCTTTGACTCTCGGTCAGGTTTTCGGGAAAGTTTGCGATAATACGTCCCGCAAGAGAGATATCCCTTGTCTCGACTTCAATGCCGGCAGTCTTCGTGAATGCCTTGACGATAGGGAGTAAAGAATAAGTCGCCAGCGCAGGCGCTTCATCAGTTGCCGTATAGATAATCTTCATTGACATACATGCCTCCTGTGAAAGAAATTGATTATACAGATGTTTGAAATACGATTACACAGATTTTAAAATACTATTTTGTTTTAATCTGTGTACCCTGCCTTTATAATCGGTGTAATCATGGATTGTTGAGTTTTTCAACAATCTTCTCAATTTTTGCCTTCTTAACAAGCGCTAAGGATGTTACGGTATATATTATAGTCAGCGATATAAATTTGTAGTCTGCCGATTTATCGGCGACTTTAATCCGCCTCAGGCGGACGCCCATAAATGGGCAAACTACATCTACTTATTTATTTCGTTCACTATAGTAGTTAAAAAACGTTAAGTATGTTTTCGCCGCAGTTATCGGCGTATTTTTTGAGGCATTGACTAAACCAGATTTTCCGAGCTTTGTCAATCATTTTAGCTTCCAAGCAACGTTCCTCAACTAATAGTCCTGGGGACATGCTGAATGCCCGGCGCGCGGCATAAAAAAACCGCCTGAGCTGTGAAATTGCGTAGCTTTTGGCCAAGCTCTTTCTGCCCAGACGGTCGGCTTATAAAATATCTCCAGCTCCCCGGTGGTAACCACCTTAATTCCGTCAGTTGCAGAAGAAGTCTTTAATTTTTAAAGGGATGCATAATTACCATAAAAAAACTTATGCTGTCAAGATTTTTTTAGGGGTTCAGGTAATCAGGAAACTTTTGCCTTGATAACCTAACAATACAACGTGCTTCTGCATGTCAGCACCTGCTCTGCCCTCGTTCCGCTTCTGTAAACAGTAATACCTTTGCAGCCAAGCTGATATGCCATGAGATATGCCTTTTTTACATCTGCTGGGGTTGCCTCTGGAGGAAAATTTATGGTCTTGCTCACAGCATTGTCAGTATGCTTTTGAAAGGCTGCCTGCATCCTGACATGGCCTTCCGGCAATATCTGAAAGGCGGTGACAAATATCTTCTTTATGCCATCAGGAACATCCTTTCTTTGCTCAAGGCTGCCCTCTTTTGCTATATAGTCCATTAACTCATCACTGTAAAAACCATCTCCCTTTGCAATCTCAGACAACAATGGATGCAGTTCAGGTAACTGAATGCCGTTGAGCACCTGACGGGTATAGCTGAGAGAATATATCGGCTCTATGCCGCTGCTGCACCCTGCGATTATGCTCAAAGTGCCAGTGGGCGCTACAGTCGTTGTTGTAGCGTTCCTTACTGGTTTAACACCCGGTTTATCAAATATACTCCCTTTTATATTTGGAAAAGCGCCCCTTTCCTCGGCCAATTCCCTTGAAGCCTCCCACGCAACACCTTTTATAAACTGCATGAGGCCTTCTCCAATCTTCTGCGCCTTTTCAGAATCATAGGGAACCTTCAGCCTTACGAGCATATCTGCAAAACCCATGACGCCAAGCCCTATCTTACGATTTCCCTTTGCCATCCGCTCTATATCCGGCAAAGGGTATTTATTCATGTCTATAACATTATCCAGAAATCGTATGCCGAGCCTTACCAATCGCTCTAATTTCTTATAATCAATCTCATAGCCTATCGCCTCTTGCCTATTGCCTGCCTTCCTCAGCATCTTTGAAAGATTTATTGAGCCGAGATTGCACGGCTCATAGGGAAGAAGCGGCTGCTCTCCGCACGGATTTGTCGCATCCATTAAACCGATGTGCGGGGTTGGATTTGCCTGATTTATCCTGTCTATGAAAAGCACGCCAGGCTCTCCGCTCTTCCATGCAGACTCTACAATCAGGTCAAAAATATCCTTTGCTTTTGCATTTTTTACAATCTCATTTGTCCTGGGATTTATCAGCGGATACTCCCTGCCCTCCTCCACTGCCTTCATAAAGACGTCAGTAACTGCAACTGATATATTAAAGTTTGTTAGTTCCAGGGGGTCGTTTTTTACTGTGGCAAAATCAATGATATCAGGGTGGTCAACACGCAATACCCCCATATTTGCCCCCCTTCTTGTGCCTCCCTGCTTTATGACCTCGGTTGCAGTATTAAAAACCTTCATAAAGGATACAGGCCCGCTGGCTGCCCCGCTTGTTGAACCAACCATATCGTCCTTCGGCCTGAGCCTGGAAAAAGAAAAGCCGGTGCCGCCGCCGGATTGATGGATTATTGCAGTCTCTTTCACAGCGTCAAATATGGAATCAAGGGAATCTTCTACTGGCAGGACAAAACAGGCAGCTAATTGCTGAAGCCGTCTGCCGGCATTCATCAGGGTCGGTGAGTTGGGGAGAAATTCCAAGTTAGACATTGCCTCAAAAAACTCATTCTCTATCTTCTTGAGGTCGGCATTTGGATTATAGAGGGTTTCTGCTGAGGTTATATTCTGGCTGACCCTCCTGAACATCTCCTCAGGGTTCTCTATGATAACGCCATTTTTATCTTTCTTTAAATAACGTCTTTGAAGGACAACAAGGGCGTTTTGTGTTAGGTTTAGCGGCATATTATCTTCCATGATAATTGACTAAGCAAATTTCGCAATTAATATAGTTCATGGGAATTAAAGATTAACAGGCTGTTGAAAAAGTCTTCAACAGCCTTGATTACACTGATTAGAAAAAATGATTACACAGATATTTCAAGGGGTTTTAATCTGTGTAATCTTGTCTTTATAATCTGCGTAATCATCGTATTTCTATAATTGCCTCATCTTTATCCACCCTTCTCGGAGGCGACGGACTATGGGCAGGATAACCCACAGGGACTATCGCCACAGGCCGCAGATGAGAAGACATATCCAGAACATTTGCAATGCCCTCTTCATGGAATGCGCCAACCCAAACGCTTCCCAAACCAAATGAACAGGCTGTTAGCATCATGTTCTCTATGCTGCATGCCACATCCTGCAAACAGTAAAGCTCTTCACCCCTCTCGCCATAATGTCTCCCAATTAACAAATCCGCACATGCAACTACTACAAGAGGCGCTTGCGCTATAAATGTCTGGTGAAGGGCTGCGTCAACAATCCGCTTCTTTGTATCATTATTGAATACAAAATAGAAGCGTCTGCTCTGGAGATTGCCTGCACTCGGCGCCCAGATTAATGCATCTTTCAATGCCTCTGCAACATCTTTTGGGATTTCTTTATCCAGAAATCGCCTGATGCTTCTTCGGTTTTTAATGGCAGTGAGGACATCCATAATTAAAACAGACTAAAAATTGTTAGTCTAAGAGACTATGAGCTAAAAACTTTTTCTTTGCTTTTTACACTTGTAGACTTTTAGACTTGTAGACTCTTAGACTGTTTTTATGCAATTCTATCAGGATATTAGACGATACGCAACAGTTGTAATTACTTTAATACTGTGTTAAATTTTAGCATCATCATACGGAGTTATTAAACTTGGGCAAAGCAAGCAAGAAAAAGAGAAAAGATTTTGAGAATAGAGAAACAAAGCAATACACATCAGAGGAAAATAAGGCTTTATCCTCATTCTTTACAAAATATGGTTTTTGGGTCGCACTCTTTCTCATAACCACGACTGCGCTTCTCATCTACTCCAACACCTTCTCTTCTCCCTTTCAATTTGACGACACATCAAGCATTGTAGAAAACTATCAAATAAGGGATTTAAAAAACTTTTGGCCCCCGTCTGGCACAAGGTATATCGGTGTTCTTTCCTTTGCCCTGAATTATCACTTCAATGAGCTAAATATATTTGGCTATCACCTTGTTAATATCATAATCCATATCATAAACAGTATCATGGTCTGGTGGCTTGTTATCCTTACATTCAAAACACCAGCTATGCGAGTTTATGTAGGGCAGGGCTTTAGAGCCTGTTGACAAAGTCGCCATTTATATTGTTATAAAGCTAAAATAGTGAGAAGTCAAAAATCGGTAATTTAAGGCTTCTACTATTTTTGCAACCTTGGTCTTTATAACCATCAGTTGATTGGCTGGACTTGCCTTCTTTTTTGTCCATGCCGCTAATCTTTTTATGTTTTGAACAACCGCAGTCATTAAACATTGTTCTTTGACATTGGATATGCCCCTGAGTCGCGCCCTTGACATGCCATGGAATCCTTTGGCTTCAGCTATGATGCGCTCGACAGATTTCCTGAAAACAGCCATCTCTTTAGCTTTCGGTTTCTTTAAGTTGGAAAGTGCGCTCTCCACATCTTCTTGATAGATGTGTCTATGGATTGTCCTTATCCCATGTTTACCGGTGGCGCATTGCATTTTGTCAGGACAAAGACTGCATGTCTTTTTACTGCTTTGATAGATTATACTATTGCGGCTTTTGCTGTATCCCTTTTTATTCAGGGAGGTTCCTTTTGGACAGAGATAAATATCCTTATCCTTGTCATAGGTAAATTTTTTCAGAGGATAAACTGATTTATCCCCGGGATATCTCTGTCTCGGAATGTAGGGGTAATATCCATTTAGTGTAAATCATGGTAGATGTGGGCATAACCACAGGCCTTGTCGGCGCTTACTTCTTCTATGTCAAAACCAAATTGCTCTTTTTGTCTCGTTATTCTTTCTCTATACGGATCGTGGTCATTACAATTGCCGGCGGTTACATGGACATCGGTTATAATCTTATTGAGAAAATCTATGGTGATGTGGTTAAGATAGTGGAGTCCTTTAGGCTTGTTGGGTCGCATCATAAGCCGTGCGTCAGGGTCTGTCTTTGAGATATGGGTATCATTGCTGATAGAGCCTTGTTCTTGACAAGCTCCTGTCGGCGTAAGAAGGGATGATGTTTCGTCTGTAGCTTTCAGTAGAGGAGCAATGTGTGGTTGCGAGGCAGTAGGAGAATCTGTTTCCGGGATATCACAGTTTTTTTCAAGGAGTTTCAGGTATTGGGACGGCTCTTGTTCTACGATAATAGGTTCAAGGCTTTCCATGGATGCATTAGCCTTGATATGGGTGGAGTCAGCGGCAAGACGTACGCCGGAGACAAGGCCTTTTTGGATGCATTGTAAAACGATGGAGTCGAATATCTTCTGAAACGTATCGTCTTCTTTGAAGCGTCGTTTTCTTGTTTGTGAGATTGTGGAGTGATCAGGAATAGGCTCGTCGAGACGGTAGCCGAGAAACCATCGGTATGCAAGATTAACAGTTATCTCTTGTTCGAGCCTTCTTTCAAAGGGAATATTATAAAGATACCCGATGAGGAGCATCTTGATGAGAACCTCCGGATCTATCGAGGGCTTGCCCGTGTGGCTGTAAAGGTGTTTTACCATGGGTCGTATAAAGCTAAAGTCAATGGTAGAATCTACCATTCTCAGAAAATGGTCTTTGGGGACAAGCTGTTCTATGGTTACATAATAAAACATCGGTTCTGCATGTTCTCGTTCTCCCATCATGGCGATGACTCCTTTTCGATTGAAGTTGAGCCATTTTATCATGATGGATGAAGGAATAAAATGTAAAAGAGTTTGTCAACAGGCTCTGAAGGCTTGCCTATTTATGCAGGGCTAAAGCCCTGCCCTACGGCAAGTTATTTATTGCCGTTACAGTAAAACAAAAGAAGCCATAAAAGAACATGATGAACGATGGCAAATTTGCAGTTCCCCAGTTGAAAATAATTCTTATTTTTTGTTTATTTTGCTTGACAATTAATGAAAATTAATCTAATAATATGCAAAGAAATGGCAGGCGATGCGCCCTCAACGAGAAAGCGGTTTTTATTGGTTTTTATTAAAAATTGCAAACTCGCTGGGGCAGGCCTGAAAAAGAGGTTATGAGTGCCTCAAAGAAGATAGGCTTTTAAAGATACTTCTTAAGTATTCCCAAAAATTTAAAAACGGAGGCCCCTCCTTATGGGAATGAGGCGCTATATATCGCTGACACTCATCGGTTTTTGCCTTTCACTGCTATATCCATCTCCATCCAAGGCTGTCCATAAAGGCGCCGGAGACATTACCTGCGGCAGCTGTCATACCATGCACAGCTCCCAGGGCGGCACAAACGGTCCAAACATGGGCGGCGCAGCAGGCTCTTTTATTCTCTTAAGGGCAGGCGCAAGCTCTATCAGCTCAAGGGCAGAAATCCATAAATTATGTCTCCAATGCCATGCAGATAATGGCTCACAAGCATCTGTATCCCATCAACCACAAAATGTAATTGCCCCAAAGGTATATTCAAGCGGCTCATGGTCGCAAAATGATCCATTTAATAAAATAGGCGCAGGCGGAAATTTTTATGGGGAGTTGGATGCCGGTTGGAGCAATACAGACGGGACTGCTACTAATCCTGCTATGCTTGGCAAAGGACATTCCCTTGGAGCTACGAATGTTGTTCCACCGGGAGGAGATACAACACCAATAACAGAGTTTTCCTGCACAAATTGTCATGATCCGCATGGGGCCTCTTCAACAGCAGACACCAACACAAATATCTTTAGAAATTTGAAGGTAATTGCCACTGGCGCCGGGGTAAACAGCGGGGTAAAGTTTTATAGCGATACTACTGCTGAGCGCTATTTACACAAAAGTTATGTGGGCGGGGTAAATCCAAGCGGCACAAGCGGCTACTTTGGCGGCACTACATGCGGCGATGGCACTGGTGGAACCGTCCCATGCGATAATGCGAATCAGGCTATATGGCCGGTCTATAGAGGTACCCTCCAAGGAGATCCGAATACAGACAGCGTCAACAGCAATGCCTATGGAACCGGTCTTGATATAAAAGCGTCAACAGATGGAACACAAGCAGCAACTATGTCCAGGTGGTGCAGCCAGTGCCACGACAATTGGCATGTTATAATTGTGCCTGGGAATAAGCAGAAAATAATTCCTAAGCCACCCGAGTACACTGTAGGAGATTGGAATTGGAAAAGGCATCCTGTGGATTCGGTTGTGCCAAGGGGGGCTTCCCCGGGCTGCGCCACAGGTTGTCATCCGTCCAGATTGGACAGGATTAATTACTCATTACAGTTAATCAAAGATGGTAAAGCTTTACCTGTAACATCTGGAACAGATTCTGCTAATAATGCATATTATCTGCCGTATGCAGCCCCTGCAGCCTCAGGAACCGGTATGGAGGATCTAACTGACGACCACAAGGTCTTCTGCCTCTCCTGCCACTTTGCCCACGGTGGGCCGTATTATGATAATCTAAGATGGGATTATACATCAGCCGTAAGTTCTGGCTCTCAGAGCGGAAATGGCATAGCATCAAATGTAGGCTGCCAGCTCTGTCATAATAGATAAGTTGGTTTATCAATCAAATAATATAAAGATTACAAAAGGGCATATCAAAATATGCCCTTTTGATTTTCCTGGCATTAAAAATTTCACAGAAGGGAGGCGGATGATTAAGGTTTGCAGTGAATTAGCTTTTAGAAAAAATCTTTTAAATCAAAGGAGGATGAAATAGTGAAGAACAAAATTATTGTTTTACTGAGCGCAATTCTTTTCTGCATGACTCTGGGATTAAAGGACGCAATGGCTGCTGCTGCAACAGATGTTGTGTGCAAAAATCCTTATATCAACTCGTATGAGATAGAGGATGGCCAGGTTACAGCAACTGATATAGCCAACAATGCAGTTACAAATGCCAAGATTGCTGACGGCGCTGTAACCACCACAAAGATTACTGATGGTTCTG
>MGRL01000058.1 GCA_001798165.1 Deltaproteobacteria bacterium RIFCSPHIGHO2_02_FULL_43_33 | reverse complement strand
ATGTGGAAGCAGTATCCCTTGTTATCGGCCCTATGGAAGCGACAGCAACATCCTGCAGAAGGCCGGCTGCCTCACCTTTTTTAAACATGCTTACAAAATTTTCAACCGTTGAAGATGAAGTAAATGTCACAACATCAAACTTCTTCTCCTGAAACATCTTTCTAATATCATCAGTTTTTTCTTTTGGCTTTATTGTCCTGTAGGCGGATACAACATCAACTTTACCACCAAGCCTTTTAATCTCCTCTGGCAAAACCTCTCTTGCCTTTAATGCCCTTGGAAGCAAAAATCTTCTCCCTTTTATCTTGTTCTTTCCAAGCCCTTCTATGATTGCCTCTGCCCTGTACTCCTTTGGCACAAGGTCAACCCTGATGCCGAGGTCTTCAATTGCTTTGGCAGTAGCAGGACCAATGGCGCAGATATTAATGCCTTTTAGCTCTCTTATATCTTTTCCGTGTTTCTTAAGCCTCTCTACAAAA
The DNA here is from genome assembly GCA_001798165.1 of Deltaproteobacteria bacterium RIFCSPHIGHO2_02_FULL_43_33. Lineage (GTDB taxonomy): Bacteria > Desulfobacterota > GWC2-55-46 > UBA9637 > UBA9637 > UBA10170. Next base: position 8,350 of record MGRL01000058.1, on the reverse strand, counting down.
TATTTTACACCATTTACGCTGGTAAAAATAGCCCAATCATACTTCGGGAGGTTCTTAATTGCCCTATCTATCTCTTTCCAGTCTTTCGGAGCTACGGTTTCTATGGTAGGAAATTCTATCGGCTCTGCGCCGTATTTTTCAAGCAGGGCTGAAAAATCACTTGCCTGCTCCCTTGAACGTGTGACAATAACCCTCTTGCCGAAAAGCGGCCTCTTATCGAACCACCGGAGTTTATCGCGGAGAGAGACGACGCCGCCCACAACAGTAATTGCAGGCGCCTTGAGGTTTGCCGCTCTTGCCTTTTCCGCAATATCGGCGATAGTTCCGACAACAGTTTCCTGCGCGGATGTTGTTCCCCAGCGAATCAAGGCAACCGGCGTATCAGGGCTTCTGCCATTCTCAATAAGTTTTTTCATATTCGGCTCAAGATTGCCGATGCCCATATAAAAAACAAGCGTCCCGATGCCAGTGGAAATTTTATCCCAATAGATATTGGATTCATCCTTTGTCGGGTCTTCATGGCCGGTGATGAATGCCACGGTTGTGGTGAAATCCCTGTGCGTAAGCGGTATGCCTGCATACGCGGCAGCGGCTACACCTGCTGTAACACCAGGGATAACTTCAAAATCAATTCCTTCTGCTACAATCTCCTCTGCTTCTTCGCCGCCCCTTCCAAATATAAACGGATCACCGCCTTTGAGCCTTGCAATAATCTTCCCTTTTTTTGCCTTTTCAATAATAAGTTCATTTATCTTATCCTGCGGTAAGGTATGGGCGCCGCCCACCTTGCCAACATAGATAATTTCTGCCTTCTCCCTGGCGTAATCTAAAAACTTCTTATTTGCCAGATAGTCATAGACGACAACATCTGCCTCTTTAATACATTCTACTGCCTTAACCGTTATAAGCCCAGGATCCCCAGGGCCTGCGCCAATAAGATAAACCTTACCTTTAGACATGTGGGCTATTATATCCTCTCATGGGTTAAAATATTGTTGATGCGATGTTAAATAATTTTAACTTCTAAAACTATTAGCGCAAACGTAAGATTTGAGCCAAAGTTTGCGTTTGTATTAACTTGCCCCGCCCTGCATCGGCGGCTCGGTTTTATACACCTCTTTTAATATATCCCATGCGCCCATTTTAAGGAGCTTTTCAGCCAGTTCTATGCCCAAGGCTTCTGCTTTATCAGTTGGGCCGCTGACAGAATCTTTTATAACTTTCTTTCCGTCAGTTGAGGCAACAAGGCCGATGAGATGTAGTTGCTCATTTATGGGCGTATTTAAAGACGCCGATGAATCGGCAACTACAGTTCCGTGAGCAGCAATAGGCACCTGACATCCGCCTTCCAGTCTTTTCAGAAGCGCCCTTTCAGCCCTTACAGCTATAGAGGTAGCCGGATGGTCAAAAAATAAAACCAGTTTATTTATCTCTTTGTCATCAATCCTTGTCTCTATTCCAAGCGCGCCCTGTCCTATGGCGGGAAGACTCGTCTCCGGCGGAAGATATTCTGTTATCCTGTCAGCCCAGCCAAGCCTTTTAACGCCTGCAGCAGCAAGGATTATGGCGTCAAACTGCCCCTCATCCAGTTTTTTCAGCCTTGTATTGAGATTACCGCGCAACTGCACAATCTTTAAATCATACCTAATATTGAGCAATTGGGATGAGCGTCTAAGGCTGCTTGTACCGATAGTCGCGCCCTTTGGCAAATCATTAAATCTTTTTATTATCTTTTGACTCCTGACTCCTGACTCCTGACTCCTGACTGCTGTTATTAACGCATCCCTCGGATCTTCCCTCTCGGTAATTGCAGCAAGGTGAAGCCCCTTTGGAAAATCCGTAGGCACATCTTTCATGGAATGGACAGCAAGGTCAATCCTTTTATCCAGCAGGGCCTCTTCTATCTCCTTAACAAAAAGCCCCTTGCCTCCGACTTTTGCAAGCGGCACGTCCAGAATCTTGTCGCCTGTTGTCTTTATCTTTACTATTTCTACCTCAAGGCCAGGGTTCCTTTTTTCAATCTCTGACTTTACCCAGTTTGCCTGCCATAGGGCAAGCTGACTGCCGCGAGTGCCTAATTTGATTGTCTTCAAGTTTCTACTCCCTGAAAAATTAGCTCATGGCTTGCAGTTCATAGCCGAAACCATGAACTATCAACGATGAGCTACTTTTTCTCTACCAGTTTCTCTTCACCCTTTAAACTTTCTTCGTTCAAGTCAAACAACCGCCGCGCTGCCTCTATATAAAAATCTCCCTCTACCTTATTTGCCTCTTTTTTCAGGTGGGTAACCGGGTCGTGAATAATCTTATTAATGATAGCCCTGGTCATGGCATCAATCGCCTGAATATCTTTTTCCTGCAAGCCGTTAACCATTGACAAAGCCTTTTCCATCTCGCCTTTTCTTATATCTTCAAGCTTTTTCTTCAATGCTACAATGGTTGGCACAACATCTAAGGATTTTACCCATCTGTAAAAATTATCTATCTCTTCATTGATTATATTCTCTGCCTCTTTTGCCTCTTTTGCCCTTTCCTTTAGATTCGCCGCCACAACCCCTTGCAAATCATCTACATTGTAAAGGTAGATGTTGTCTATATTGTTTATGAGCGGATCGACATTTCTCGGAACAGAGATGTCAATAAAGAACATAGACCTGTTTTTCCTCTCCTTAATTACCTCTTCTATCTGTTCAGGGTGTATTATATATTTAGGCGCAGCGGTTGATACGATTATAATATCCACCTTCTTCAGATAGTGGGTGAACTCCCTGAACATGATGGGAGTTCCCTTAAAACACCTGGCCATCTCAACGGCCTTCTCATAAGTCCTGTTTGCGACAATTATCTCCTGGACGCCGCTGGAAAGGAGGTGTTTTGCTGCAAGCTCTGCCATCTCGCCTGCGCCTATAAGCATGACACTCTTATCTGTCAGGCTGTTAAATATCTTTTTTGCCAGCTCTACTGCTGCATAGCTTATGGAAACGGCATTTGAGCCGATTTTTGTCTCTGTGCGGATTCTCTTTGCAACGGAAAAAGACTTATGAAAGAGCTTGTTCATGATAACGCCGGCAGTTTTATGCTGGAGCGCATAGCCGTAAGCATCCTTTGCCTGCCCGAGTATCTGCGGCTCGCCTAAAACCATTGAATCAAGTCCGGCGCAAACCCTGAACAGGTGTTTTACCGCATCTTCTGAGGTGTGGCTATAGAGATGCTCATCTAACTGCTCCAAAGGAATATTATGATAATCCGATAAAAACTTCTTAACATGCCACAGACCTTTTTCAGCATCTCTTGTAACAGCAAATATCTCAACCCTGTTGCAGGTAGATACAATAACCCCTTCATTTATTTCGTATGATGTGCAGAGCCTGTTTAATGGCTCACCTATAGTCTGGGATGGGAAGGAAAGCTTTTCCCTTATCTCTACAGGCGCTGTTTTATGGCTGAGGCCAACCACAACTATATGCATAGTAAACTCCGCCAAACTGCAGACCGCATGATGCAAAGTCTTATTTTACTATATCTACTTAAAAACCGCATGAGCGCCCCATGAAAAAAGTTTTATGATCACAAAAGAGCTGATAAGAATCAGAAAACTGATTATGGCATACATAGCAGCCTTTCTGCCGCGCCATCCAATGGTAAGTCTGCCGTGGAGAAGGGCCGCATATAAAAACCAGGTAATAAGAGACCATGTCTGCCTCGGCTCCCAGCTCCAATAACTGCCCCACACATATTCAGCCCATATCGCCCCGGTGAATATGGCCATTGTAAGGAGCGGAAAGCCGAAGGTAAGGCATTTATAGCTAAGATCGTCAAGAATATCCAGAGAGGGCAGCAAAAAATACAACCCCCCTACCTTCTTACTTTTGAGGTAATGCTCCTGGATTAGATACATTATACCAAATAGGAAGGTCATGGCAAAGAAGGCATTGCCGAGAAATGCAAGCCCCACGTGTATTGTCAGCCAATAGCTCATAAGCGACGGCGCCAGGGGAATTATCTCTTTGGGAAGAAATGATGCGGTAATCAGGAGCAGTAGAGCAAATGGCGCAACAAAAGCACAGAGGACAGCCAACCTATACCTAAGGCGGATGAGAAGGTATATTGCCACAACCATCCAGGAAAAGAGGGATAAAACCTCATGGAGGTTTGCAAAAGGGGCCCTGCTTGCCTCAAACCACCTGCTGCCAATCGTAAGGGTATGAAAGATAAAACCTGTGAGAATAGTGTGATTGGCAACCCTTATAACCTTTTCATTATGCGATATAAGATAGGCTATGGATATAAGCGTGGCAAGCAGATATGCGATTACGGTTATATAAAATAATAGTATATTCACTGGATACAAGAATTCGGAATTCAGAATTCAGAATAAAAACTTCTGACTCCTGGCTCCTGACTTCTAACTCCTTATGGCAAGTAAGTTCTTCTCTATATCTTCACGTCAGGCAAAGAAAACTTGCTTCTCAAAACCTGTTTAAGAAATCTATTTATCTCTTTCTTCTTCCCTTCTTTTATCCATTCTATCAGGGGAGAGTTTACAAGCCTCTCAAATAGCCTTTTATTTTTATCAGATTCTTTGCTCCTGGTCAACACTTTATCCCTAATCTTCCCCATAATATCAAGAAATACCGCATATTCTTTGCCAAATCCCTTTTCCAACTGCTGCCGTATCTTCTTTGCCATAGCAGGGCTTTTGCCGGATGTAGAAATGGCTATCAGGAGGTCTCCTCTTTCTACAACCGAAGGAACAATAAAGTTGCACAACTCAGGCACATCTACGACATTGAGAAGAACCCCCTGCCTTTTGGCCTCGTTAAACACATCTCTATTTACCTTTTGGTCATTTGTGGCGCTATAGGCAAGAAAGAATCCCTTTAAATTCCCTTTCTCATAGGCTTTGGGACAATAGCCAATCTTTTTCTTATTGGCAAGTTTCTTCAAGGCAGGGGTAAGTTTGGGACTTATAACTAAAACCTTTGCGCCAGCGTCAAGAAGTGATAAGACCTTTCTCTCCGCAACATTTCCCCCTCCAATCACAACGCAAGACTTGCCCTTTATATCAAGGAATATGGGATAGTAGCGCATTATTGAGGGGTCTCAAGCATCTTGATAATGGTCTGGCTATCCACATACCCGGGGAGGAGCCGGCCGTCGGGGAAGATAATAGCCGGGGTGCCGTTTATCCCAAGGCTTTTTCCCAGATTTATATTGTCGTCCACTTCCTTCGTATTGCAATCCGGTTTTGGAAGCTCTTTTCCGGCAAAGGCATCATCCAGAAGCTTTACAGAATTCTTGCAGAGAATGGCCTTGCTTTTTTCATAAGACTTTGGGTGTATGTCCAATGGGAAAAGTTTGATATAAAATGCGATATCCTTTCTTGCTTCCAAAATCTTCTTTATCTCTTCGTGAAGTTTTTTACAATAAGGACACTCGGGGTCATCAAAGACTATTACCTTTGTCTTTGCCAGTGGATTTCCCATAACAACAGCGCCGGTCAGAGGAATCTTTGAGACATCAAGCTTTCTCATTTCAGGAGGCTTCCCAAGCTGCTCAAGGGGGGTGAAGTTGCCCTCCACCAAATATTTTTTACCGAAATCTACATAGATAACAAATCTCTTCCCTTCCTTTGTTGTGCCCTGTATTTCCCATAACCCTTTTACAGGCGCTATCTTTACATCATTTATCTCTGCCTTAAACATATCTGCCTTTATAAGCTTTCTTGCTTCATCCTTTGATAAGGCATGACAGCTTGCGCAATCTTGACCGCAGCCTGCCCCTTGAAAAGCAAAGGCATGTTCAACAGCCCAGGTTGAACCTGCTGAGATAAAAAATGTGAAACTTAGGGTCAAGAAAATCTTTTTCATTACATTTCTCCTTTTTTTGTTTGTTGATTATTTTGGCGAAACCGTTTTACTTTAGTCCAAGCACATCCTGCATATCATACAACCCCTTCGGCTGTTTCACAATCCACATTGCAGCCCTTACAGCGCCCCTTGCAAATGTCTCTCTTGACTGAGCCCGATGGGTTACCTCAATCCTCTCACCAAGGCCGCCAAAGATTATGGTGTGGTCTCCCACGATATCACCTGCCCTTATAGTCTGTATTCCTATCTCTTCCGGCTTTCTTTCCCCTATAATGCCGTGTCTTTCGTAAACAGCCACCTTGTCTAAATCCCTTTTCAGGCTCTGGCTCAGCACTTCTGCAAATCGCATTGCAGTGCCGGAAGGCGCATCCTTCTTCAACCGGTGATGCGCCTCAACTATCTCAACATCATACTCATTTCCCAAAACCCTTGCCATATCAGAGACAGCCTTCAGCAGCAGATTTACCCCTACGCTCATATTCGGCGCTGCAACTATCTTTATCTTGCTTCCCACCTCTTTCAGCCTCTCTCTCTGATGATGGGAAAAACCAGTTGTGCCGATTACCATGGCAGCATCATTGTTGAGCGCAATATCAAGGTGGTGCATGGTTGCCTCAGGAAAGGTAAAATCAATAACACAGTCAGCTTTTTTAATCACCTTTTCAAAATTATCTGCTAACTTAATGCCGAGCTTTCCTGCCCCCGCAGCCTCCCCAATATCCTTGCCAATATCAGCATGGCCAGGCTTCTCCACTGCGCCAACAAGCTCAGTCTGATTCGTATCCCTGATGACATTTATTATGCTCCTGCCCATCCTGCCTGCAGCGCCTGTAACAACTATCTTGACCATAATCTATTCCTTCTTTTCCTTTGTTTTCATATAAAAAACAAGCGCAAAGATAACAGTGCCTATTGCAATAGCAAACATCAAGGTGCCCTGCGGATCGTTCCATTCTGCCAGATGTTCCAGAAATGTCACGGCAAGCATCAGCGCAATAACGCTTGAGAGCTTTTTCTTCAAATCATCCAGATCTTTGATTACAAGCCACTCTGGAAGTTTCAGTTCTCCGATAAACAGCTCATACAGGGCTATTGAAAATATATAAAGTATGACCGCCAGTATGAATGAATCAAGGATTGCCACAGCATGCGTGGTTGTTCCTGTTGCCTCAGTTGAAAGCAAATCAGTGAACATATGATATACAACTGCAAGCATCTTAACCGATGCCCATATAAATATGGATACAGATGCAATAAGCGAAGACAACACCGCGAGGATAACCGCATATTTTGCATTTTCAAGAATAGCCTTCATAGTCACTTTGCTCCATTGAAAAATCAGAAGTTGAGAAGTTTAGAGATTGAGAAGATGAGAAAAAAGTCTTGGTTTCTCAACTTCTATCATCGTATCTTCTCAGGTTCTCATCTTTTGGATTATATAACTCCGTAGTCGCTGAGCGCTTTCTGTAATTTTTTCCTGTTTGCATCTCCCATTTTCACAAGCGGCAGTCTGAACTCCTCTTCAACCTTGCCCATTATTGCAAGGGCTGTCTTTACAGGTATTGGGTTTGTCTCTACAAACATGGCCCTATGGAGTGGCTGGAGTTTGTAATGAAGCCTCTTTGCCTCTACAATATCACCTGCAAAAAATGCGTCGCACATCTGGCTTACATCTTTGGGCGCTACATTTGATGTTACAGATATTACACCATGGCCGCCAACAGACAAAAGAGGGAGGGTTGTGAAATCATCTCCTGAAAGGATTATAAAATCCTTTCTTGCCATCTCAATTGTATCGCTTACCTGCTGAAGGCTCCCTGTTGCCTCTTTTATGCCAACTATATTTTTTATCTCAGACAACCTGGCAACCGTCTCTGGGAGCATATTTACACCGGTTCTTCCAGGGACATTATAGAGTATCATAGGAATATCCACTGCTTCCGCCACAGCTTTATAATGCTGATACAATCCCTCCTGGGTTGGCTTATTATAATAAGGCGTGATTAAAAGAACAGCGTCTGCCCCTGCCTTCTTTGCATGTTCTGTAAGCATAATAGTTTCTTTGGTTGAATTCGAGCCAGTGCCTGCAATAACAGGTATTTTCTTGCCGGCGAACTCAATAGCAAGCTCAACAACCCTTTCATGTTCCTCATAAGAAAGCGTTGCCGATTCCCCGGTTGTGCCGCACGGTACAATGGCATCTATGCCGCTTTTTATCTGAAACTCAATCAGACCCTTAAGCGCCTTTTCATCTACTTTACCATTTTTAAAGGGCGTAACCAACGCTGTGATAGAGCCGTGAAGCATTATTCATTCCTCCGTTTTCAGAATGTCTATTAAGTTATCCTACTTTAAAGATTATTTCAAATACTTTATTTTATTGTGTTGTCAACAAATAGATTTGTCCGCTTTTAGAGCAAATGAATTGTCCACTTTTAGATTGGCAGGAAAGGCACGTAGGGCGTAGCCCGAAGTGCCTT
>MGRL01000057.1 GCA_001798165.1 Deltaproteobacteria bacterium RIFCSPHIGHO2_02_FULL_43_33 | reverse complement strand
TCGGGCTACGCCCTACGTGCCTTTCCTGCCAATCTAAAAGTGGACAATTCATTTGCTCTAAAAGCGGACAAATCTATTTGTTGACAACATATATATATTATCAACCCAAAAATTAAGGCCTATTTTTGGGATCAATTTTCTTTATTATGCAGGCTTAAGTTTTGGGATTGACTCTCATATCGTAAAGATGTTAAAAATATGTGCTAACAAATCACGGCCTTGCGCCCATAGCTCAGTTGGACAGAGTACTTGGCTACGAACCAAGGGGTCGGGGGTTCGAATCCCTCTGGGCGCACCAGAAAAAAACAAGATGCAAGATTCAAGATGCAAAGAAAGCTGCAAGATGCAAGATTCAAGATTCAAGTCAAGACTTGCAGCTCGCAACTTGCAACTTGAAACCTTTTTTATGCAAGAGGCTCTGAAAGAGGCGGAGAAGGCTTATAAAAAAAAAGAAGTCCCTATCGGCGCTGTCATAGTATCTGACAATAAAATCATAGCAAGAGGCCACAATCTTAAAGAAACCTCTGCTGACCCCACTGCCCACGCAGAAATCATTGCCATCAAAAAAGCCGCTAAAAAACTCGAAAGATGGCGCCTTTCGAATTCCACTATCTATGTTACCTTAGAGCCATGCACTATGTGCATGGGCGCATTGATTCAGGCAAGAGTAGAAAGGCTCGTATTCGGCTGTTTTGACCCAAAAGCAGGCGCAGCAGGCTCTTTATACGACATATCCAATGACAAGCGTTTAAACCATCGCATTAAGCTGTCAACAGACGTTATGGCTGAGGAATGCGGGAAGATTTTGAAGGACTTTTTTAAGGGGCTGAGAAAAAGAAACAGCCGCAGAAGATAGCTCAAGGCAACGTCATTCTGCTGCTATTACTTCTATGAAAACCTCTATGGAGTTAAATAAAAGACATATCATCAGCTGGACACTTTTTGACTTTGCCAACTCCAGCTACTCTGCTGTCATAGCATCAGTTGTCTTTCCTGTCTATTATGTAAATGTCATCGTTGGAAATAACAATGGCTTGGGTGATCTATGGTGGGGAAGGGCTATATCGGCAAGCATGGCAATAGTTGCGCTGTCCTCCCCTTTTTTGGGAGGCATTGCAGATTACAGCGGCTTAAGAAAGAGGCTTTTCTTTATCTACACCTTGCTGAGCGTATCAGCCATTGCAAGCCTCTCTACCCTTGAAAAAGGAAAATTCTTTGAAGGGTTTTTGATTATAGCCTTAGCCAATATCGGTATGGAAGGCGGGCTTGTTTTTTACAACTCCTTTCTTCCAAGAATAGCGCCTCAAGAGTATCAGGGACGGGTATCTTCATGGGGGTTTGGAGTCGGCTATGCCGGCTCTATTCTGTCTCTCCTCATTGCCATGCCTCTGGTAAAGGCAGGACAATTTGAGGCCACATGGCTTATGGTAGCTATGTTTTTTGCATTCTTTTCAATGCCGGCATTTATCTTTCTGCCATCAGATGTGCGAGGGAATTCTTCTGCAATTCAGGCAGGGATTGATGGATTCAGGTATACTATCGGGACTCTGAAAGAAATTTGGCAGAGAAAAGAGCCAAGAAGGTTTTTGATTTCTTATCTCATATACGAGGATGGAGTAAATACCGTAATAGTATTTTCCGGCATATTTGCCGCAACCACCCTCGGATTCAAGGCTCAGGAGCTGATATTTCTTTACTTAATAGTCCAGGTCTCAGCGCTCATCGGCGCATTTGTTATGGCGCGGCCAACAGATACATGGGGGCCGAAGAATGTGGTTACGCTTGCCCTTTTCATGTGGACATTAGTTGCAACTTTAGCCTTTTTTATCCAGACAAAGGCTCAGTTCTGGGTGCTGGCTTCGTTTGCAGGGCTTGGACTTGGCACTGTTCAGGCAGGTTCAAGGGCATTTTATACGCAGTTTGTGCCTGAAGGGAGAGAGGCAGAATACTTCGGCGCTTATTCATTGGCGGGTAAATCATCCGCAATCATAGGCCCGCTTGTATTCGGCTATGTATCCACCACCTTTGGAAGTCAGCGGCCTGCAATCCTTTCTGTAGCTGCATTCTTTTTTGCAGGCCTGATAATTCTGAGAACGGTGAAGGGAGGTGGACCGAATATCAAGCTGGATTAACATACCGAAGACAGTTGAAGAGGCATCAAAGAAAAACATGGACAGCATTGCCCTTGAAATTGAAGGCAGGGGGTATACCTATAAGGATATTATCTCCTCGGCAAAATCCATCGCCTCATTTCTTTCTTCCAAAAATATTAAAAAGGGGGATAGGGTAGTTATATTTTCAGAAGGCAGGCCTGAGTGGGGGATTGCCTACCTTGGCATATCTTTCGCAGGCGCAGAGGCCGTGCCGGTAGACATTCAGCTTAGCAAAGATGAGATAAAAAATCTCTTGCAGCACTCTGAAAGCAAGGCCATATTTACATCAGAAAAGAGTTTAAAAAACCTGCCCCCCCTCAGCCCCCCCTTGCGAGAAGGGGACGAGATGGCCGGGGCAATTGAGGTCATAAACCTTGATAGCGAGGAATTCTTAAAGATTATACGGCATCCCTGCATGAATTCATTCCCTTCATTAAATCCTGATGACATAGCATCGCTCATTTATACATCAGGCACAACCGGAACACCAAAAGGCGTGATGTTAACTCACAGAAACCTCCTCTCCAATGCAAAGAGCATCATAGAGGCAAATATTATTGAGAAAGATGACTGCATTTTATCAATCCTTCCGCTTCACCATTCATATCCCTTCATGACCAATTTCCTCGCTCCTCTGTGCATCGGCGGAAGGGTTGTGTATCTTGAAAGCCTCAAAGGCCCTGATATCTTGAAGACAATAACGGAAAAGGGTGTGACTATTCTCATTGGGGTTCCACAACTCTTTGCCATGCTGAGACGCGGGATAATAGATAAAATAAGCGGGCTGCCTTCACTTATAAGCCGAATATTTTTTCTTCTCATGCGGCTCTCAGGGTTTATAAGAGACAAAACGGGCATAAACCTCGGCCAGTTCATCTTTTCATCCGTGCATGAGAGATTCGGCAAAAGGCTCAGATTTTTTGCAAGCGGCGGCGCAAAGCTTGATCCTGAGATATTTAAGGATTTAAACAGCCTCGGATTTACTGTTGTTGAGGGCTATGGCCTTACAGAGACATCGCCTGTGATAAGCTTTAACCCCTTAAATAAGACAAAAATCGGCTCTGTTGGAGTGCCATTACCTGAGATAGAAGTAAAAATCAATAATCCTGATAAGGATGGAACAGGCGAAATAATAGTGCGTGGACCAAATGTTATGAAGGGATATTATAAAAATCCTGAAGAGACTGAAAAGATTCTGAAGGACGGGTGGCTTTATACAGGAGACCTGGGATATATGGATAAAAACGGCTACATATACATTACCGGCAGGGCAAAAGAGGTTGTCGTGCTTTCATCAGGCAAAAACATCTATCCTGAAGAGATAGAAAAACATTACCTTCAAAGCCCGCTTATCAAAGAAGTCTGCGTCCTGGGCATTGAAAAACACACTGACGTTGCGGATGAGCTAAAGGCTGTAATTGTGCCAAATACGGATTATATGAAGGAGCATAATATTGCGAATTTTAATGAGGCAGTGAAATGGGAATTGAATAAATTGTCAATGCAGCTTCCGGCTTATAAGCGCATTATGGGATATGAAGTATCTCCCGCTCCTCTCCCGAGGACTACACTGGGAAAACTTAAAAGATATGCTGTAAAAGAGAGGCTCAAGCCTGAAGAAAAGCAGCCTGAGACCCCCGGAGAAGGGGTAATTGAAGAAGAGGTAATTGAAAGTCACACAGGGCAAAAGATTGCGGCGCAGATAAAGAAGCTCACGGATAAAAGGCCGATACGATTAGACCACAATCTTGAGCTTGACCTCGGCATAGATTCCCTGAAACGGGTAGAGTTATTAGTTGCATTAAGCAGCGCCTTTTCGATGGAACTGCCTGACACATTTGGAGTTGACGCCTACACGGTGCGAGATCTGCTTGTAAAAATAGAGGCATTCCAAAAAGATATTGGAAAAGGCCTTGCAACAACGATATCCAAAGGGTGGCAGGATATTTTAAAAGCTGAACCATCAGCAGAAGATTTAAAGTCCGCAGGCCTGCATAACCGATTCTTGACGCGGGTGTTTATATATTTCGGCCTTGGTCTTTTAATGCTTGCGGGAAAAATCTTTTTCAGGCTGGAGGTTAAAGGCATAGAAAATATACCTAAGCCTCCTTATATAATCACACCAAACCATGCCAGCTACTTAGACGGCCTTGCGATAGCGGCAGGTATTCCGGTCAAATCGTTTATGGATTTATATTTTCTTGGATTGCAGCAATATTTTACCCACTGGCTTACCTCTCCGCTTACTCACGTCCTGCACACAATACCAATAGACCCGGAAAGCTACCTAAAACGGGCATTACAGATGGCGGGTCATATATTGAAAAAGGGTAAATCCATCTGCATATTTCCAGAGGGCGGCAGAACCCATGACGGCAATCTCCTTCCTTTTAAAAAGGGGGTTGGGATATTAGCCAAAGAGATTAATGCCCCCTTAGTGCCAACCTATATCAAGGGGACATATGAAGCCATGCCTATAGGAGGCATATTGATTAAACCGCATAAAATAACCATAACCTTTGGAAAACCGATATATCCTGAAACAATTAATTTCAAAGCAAGACAGCAAGATATGGATGAATATGAATGGATAGTGTCTAAACTGAAAGAGGCTGTCTCGGCGATGAAACTGCAATAATGGGCTATAGATTTCCCTTATTGCCAATAGCCTCTTGCCCATCACCCATAGCCTGTAGTTACCTTTTTTACCTTGCATTTTTAACCTTGAAAAGTATAATGATACTCAAAAATACAGGCTATATGCAAAACCCATAGCCTCTAAACTATAGCCCATTGCCCGCATATTAATTAAATTTTATACTCAATTGTTTCTACACATAAGAATATGGAGGCTTTCTATGACCACAATTATTGATATTTTTGCGAGAGAGATTATTGATTCGAGGGGTAATCCTACTGTTGAGGCAGAGGTTGTTCTGGAAGACGGCTCAATGGGAAGGGCTGGTGTGCCTTCAGGCGCATCTACGGGCGAACATGAGGCTGTAGAGCTTAGGGACGGCGACAAGAAAAGATATCTCGGCAAAGGGGTCTTAAATGCAGTAGAAAACGTGAACGGCAAGATAGGGCCTGAGATCGTCGGCATGGATGCCCTTGACCAGGTTCTCATAGACAGGACGATGATTGAGCTTGACGGCTCTGATAATAAAGGCAAGCTTGGCGCAAACGCAATACTTGCAGTATCACTCGCAACAGCAAAGGCTGCCAGCAACTCTCTCTGTATTCCCCTCTACAGACACATAGGCGGTGTAAGCGCAAATACCCTGCCTGTGCCTATGATGAATATCATAAACGGCGGGGCCCACGCTGACAACAGCCTTGACCTTCAGGAGTTTATGATAATGCCTGTTGGAGCAGAGGATTTTAATAATGCAATCAGGATGGGTGTTGAAGTTTTTCATAATCTTAAATCGATTCTGAAAAAGAAGGGATTAAATACCGCTGTTGGCGACGAAGGCGGCTTTGCCCCTTCATTAAAGACAAATGAAGAGGCCATTGAATTGATAATGGAGGCTATAAATGCCGCTGGATATAAAGCCGGCAAAGATATCTTAATTGCCCTTGATGCAGCAGCAAGCGAATTCTATGACCCTTCAAAAAAGGTCTACAATCTTAAAGGCGAAGGCAAAAGTCTATCTTCTGAAAAAATGATTGACTATTATGAAAGACTTGTTAAGACATATCCCATCATCTCTATTGAGGACGGCCTTTCAGAAAATGACTGGAAGGGGTGGAAAGGCCTGACAGAAAGACTATGTGAAAAGGTTCAACTTGTTGGAGATGACCTCTTTGTTACTAATACAAAAATTTTGGCAAAGGGTATTACAGAGGGCATTGGCAATGCAATCCTTATAAAGGTGAATCAGATTGGAACGCTCACAGAGACCTTAGAGGCAATTGAAATGGCAAAGAGGGCAGGCTATACAGCCATAATCTCGCACCGAAGCGGCGAGACAGAGGATGCCACAATAGCTGACATAGCCGTTGCTACCAATGCAGGGCAGATAAAAACAGGCTCTGCTTCAAGGATAGACCGTATTGCAAAGTACAACCAATTGCTGCGTATTGAAGAAGAACTTGGCGAGACTGCGCAATTTTTGGGGAAAGATGTGTTTTATAATTTAGGCGCCATGTGTTGTAAACCCCGCACCACGGCTTAACAGCCGTGGCTTTATGTTGGTGCGGGGTAAAAGATAAACATGGGCGAGGAAATGTGTGGTTGGCAGTGTATCCATCCTAACACAGTATCTTGAAAGTTTTACCTATATCGGCCTCTTTGTAGTTCTTTTTCTATGCGGCCTCGGTGTTCCTTTACCTGAAGAGATAGCGCTTGCCATAGGGGGTTATCTTGCATATCAGGAATTAACTCACTACCCGCAGACGGTCTTTATAGGAATTGTGGGGGTTCTGGTGGGGGATTTAACGCTATATTCCATTGGAAGATACTGGGGCGCCGGCATTATAAACCACCACCGCTTCAGCTGGATATTCACAACAAAAAGGATGGCACGGGCTCAGAGATATTTGAGAAAATATGGCAAAAGAACAATATTTTTTGCAAGATTTCTTTCAGGGATAAGGGCGGGGATACATATAACAGCCGGCACCCTTAAGATGAATGCAGTTGACTTTTTTATGATGGATTTTCTTGCCGCACTTGTAAATGTCCCTATCGTTGTATATATAGGCTATTATTTTGGCGAACATGTAGATAAGGCAGTGTCTTCCGTCAACAAAAGCAGCCACATCATTTTAGCCGTCGCCATAATAACAATTGCAATATTAACCCTGTTATACCTTTTGAAAAAGAAAAGAACAGCAAGCAACTGAGATGCAGGTCAATTCTTGCATAACTCAAAGCTCAAAGTTGATAAAGAGTGAGCTTACGCACCAAAACTCAAAATTTCCAGCGTAAAACCTGAAAAGTAAAAAGTCTTTCAGTTTTGACTTTTGCATTTTGAGTTTTGATTTTTTTATGGGGGTATTATGTCTTTAGAAAGCCTTTGGCTTGAGGCCATAGTAATATTAATTTTAATCCTTGCAAATGGATTCTTCTCAGGTTCTGAGATAGCCATCATATCTGCAAGAAGGAGCAAGATAGAAGAATTATCCAAAAAGGGGATGCATTCCGCAGATATTGTCAATCAACTGAAGGGCGACCCGGACAGATTCCTTGCTACTGTTCAGATAGGTATCACAATAATAGGCAGCCTTGCATCGGTCATCGGCGGTGTGGCAGCCATAGAGGTGTTGAAACCACTTTTAATGTCTGCCCATGTAGGAATTATCAGTGAGTTCGCAGAACCCATCTCTGTTGTAATTGTGGTGGCAGCCATATCCTATTTAACACTCGTATTCGGAGAGCTTATACCAAAATCACTCGCGCTTAGATATTCAGAAGAACTCGCCTGCATATCTGCAAGGCCGTTAGATTTCCTATCCAGGGCAGCCTCTGTATTTGTAAAGCTTCTTACGATATCCAGCAATTTTGTGTTGAAAATCTTTGGCGCTAAAGGCCTTGAAGAGAGGGCTTTTATATCAGAAGAAGAGATTAAATATTTTATCAAAGAAGGAAGGCAAAAAGGCATATTTGAGGAAACAGAGGAGGCCCTCATCCACGGCGTATTTGAGTTTGCCGATACAACGGTCAGGGACATCATGGTCCCCAAGCATAAGTTTAATGCAATAGACATAGATACATCGCCAGAGCAGGTTCTTAAATTTATAGTGGAAAGCGGTTTTTCAAGATACCCGGTCTACCGCGATGCCAAAGAAAACATCATTGGCATACTTTACAACAAAGATGTTTTCAAGATCATGGAGGAAAAAAAGCCTCTTGTGCTAAGCGAGCTTATCCGTCCGCCGTATTTTGTGCCTGACACTGTCATGATAAGCCGCCTCTTAAGAGAATTGCAGAGAAGAAGAATTCATATGGCTATTGTAGTAAATGAACACGGCGAGGTTGACGGCCTTGTGACCATAGAAGACGTCCTGGAAGAAATCGTCGGCGAGATAGAGGATGAATATGATATAGAAAAGGGCGGGCTTGTAGAAAGGCTGAAAAACGGCACAATGGTCATAGACGCCTCAGCGCAGCTCAGGGATATGATAGATGTTGGACTTCCCTTTGAAGAAACAGAGCAATTCAACAGCTTGGCTGGCTTTATGTATTCCAAACTCCAGAAGATACCTCGCGGCGGTGAGTTCGTTTTTTACAAGGGATATAGATTTACAGTCGTGGATGTTGAAGGGAGAAGGATTGTAAAGGTGAAGGCAGAGAGGGTGAAAGAAGAGGTGAGGGAGCAATACTGAAATCAGGTTGAGTTTGAGGTTGAGGTTAAGGTTGAGGCAGAAAAATTCAAATCCTGGTCTTGACCTTATTTTTAACCTTAATCTTGTATTCTTCCCCTTATCACCCTTTTCCTCCCCTCCTCCATTATTAACACAATTACTGGAAAGGATAGTAAAAATGCCCACTCTCTCAATCCCAGCGGCGCAAGGCCAAAAACGCCCTGCATGAAAGGAATATATGTAAGCAGCAATATAAGCACCACCTCAACCAAAATGCCGAACAACACAAGCCTGTTTTTAAAAAACCCCGCGCTGAAGACAGATTCCTTTTCTGCCCTGCATGCAAACACATTCCCTATCTGTGATGCGACAATGCCTGCAAGGGTCATGGTTGTTGCTGTTGTGTAGACAATACCGCCTGAAGCCATCTCCATGCCGGGACGCCAGCCGCTTGACCAGTAAACAAAGAAAAACCCGGCCATGCACAAGATTGCCTCTATAGGCCCAAGAAAGAGATATGCCCTTGCAAGAAGGGAAAAATCCAGAAGCCTTTTTGTCTTTGGCCTTGGTGGCTGGCTCATAATCCCCTTTTCAGGCGGCTCCACGCCAAGACCGAGGGCAGGAACAACATCTGTACCCAAATCAACAGCCAGTATCTGCATCACGGTCAGGGGCAAAGGTATCTTGAATAAGACAAATGCAATAAACGGAACAATCTCAGGGATATTGCTTGCAAAGATGTATGTCACAAACTTTCTTATATTTGCATAGACTGCCCTCCCTTCCCGTATCGCCTCCACAATGGTTGCAAAATTGTCGTCTGCCAGAACTATCTCCGCTGACTCCTTTGCCACATCGCTTCCGCGCATGCCCATTGCAATGCCTATGTCAGCCTTTTTCAAAGCCGGCGCATCATTTACGCCGTCGCCAGTAACAGCCGCAATCTCACCAATCTCCTGCAATGTTGAAACAACCCTGAGCTTGTCTTTTGGCGCAACCCTTGCAAATATTGTCTCGCCTTTTTTAAGGAGCTCCTTTAATTCTCTGTGGGAAAGTTTTGAAAGCTCAATGCCTGTCACAATCTTCGGGCTATCGCCGCCTATGCCTACCTCTCTGGCAATTGACTGGGCAGTCAAGCCATAGTCGCCTGTCATCACAATTACCCTGATACCGGCAGTGTGGCACTCATCAATCGCCTTTTTAACCTCCGGTCTCGGCGGGTCAAACATTGCAGCAAGGCCGATGAATGTTAAATCCTTCTCCACCTCTTCCGTTGTATAGATTTGAGATTTGGGATTTGAGGTTTGAGATTTTAAATCCGAAATCCGAAATCCGAAATCCGAAATATCTCTGTATGCCACCGCCAGCACCCGTAGACCCTTTGTCGCCATCAAATCGTTCTGTTTTAAAATTTCATCTCTCTCCTGTTCTGTGAGTTCAACAATCTTTCCAGCTTTTTTTATCTTTGTGCAGAGAGTTAAAGTCTCTCTCGGCGCCCCCTTAACATAAGCAATAACACTCCTGACTCCTGACTCCTGATTGGTGGGCATAGCCCACCCTACTTCTTGCCCCTTGCCTCCGCCTGAGGCGGATGCCCCTTGCCCCTGTATTTCATGTATTGTCGTCATCCTCTTTCTTATTCTTTCAAATGCAAGATGGGCGACCCTTGGGTTTTGCTTTTTTAGCTCCTCCAAACGCAGCCCGGCCTTTTCAGCGGCAACAACCAACGCGCCCTCTGTCGGGTCGCCTGAAATTGACCATCCTCCGCCTGCGCCCTTTTGCAAAGGGACAATAAGATGCGCATTATTGCAAAGGCTCGCTGCTTTCAGAAGCTCATCAATCTCTTCCCTTTTTAAATCATCTGAAGAAAGTATTTTGTTATTCCATATAAAATCCCCTTTTGGCTCATACCCTTCTCCTGTAATCCCTATTATCTTTCCATTAACCCATAGCTGGGTTACACACATCTGGTTTGTGGTAAGCGTTCCTGTTTTATCCGTGCATATAACATTGACAGAGCCGAGGGTTTCTACTGCCGAGAGCTTTTTTACAATGGCATTTTTTCCTGCCATCCTCTGAACGCCCATTGCAAGAGAAAGGCTGACTGTCGGAAGCAGGCCCTCAGGCACATTCGCAACAATGATGCCTATGGCAAATATAAAACTCTCTGTTAAGGTAAGCCCTGCTATTTTAAAACCGAGAAGAAAGAACATAAGCCCCAAGCTTATTGCTATCCATGTGACTACCTTTGTTACCCTTACCATCTCCTTCTGCAAGGGGCTCATCTCTGCCTTAATAGCCTGAGTAAGATAGGCAACCTTGCCGATCTCAGTATCCATGCCTGTTGCTGTGACAACTGCCCTGCCAATGCCAGAGAGCACGCCTGTGCCGGCAAATATAAGATTCGGCATCTCTGTCCAGATAAAGTTTTTGCCATTTTCCAAAGACTCTGCCATTTTATATACAGGCTTTGACTCGCCTGTTAGGGGGCTGTTGTCAACACGCATATCATCGGCCTCAATCAGCCTCCCGTCAGCAGGGATATTATCGCCTTCGCTCAAAAGAATAATATCTCCCGGCACAAGCTCGCTGCCTGGTATATCTTTTTCAGTGCCTCCTCTTATAACCTTTACCTTTTGCGGAAGGAGCTTCTGTAGCGCCTCCACAGCCCGCTCTGCCTTATACTCCTGCCAGAAACTAAAAAACGCATTGATAATGATAACGAGGAATATTGCCCAACCAAGCTCAGGCATATCTGCAATAAATGCCAATATGCCGCCCAGCCAGAGGAGTATTGCAAAAAGATTTGTTAAATTTTGCAGAAAATCATAGAGGAGATATTTCTTTTTAACCCTTTGAAGGATATTGGGGCCGACGGTTTTAAACCTATGCGCAACATCTTCTTCTGTAAGCCCCGTCTCTCTGGTATTAAGCTCTGCAAATATATCTTCTTTTGCCAAAGGGATATATGCATCTATGCCCAACCCTTCTTCTCTTTTCATTACAGATGTAACAGCCTCTTTTGTCTTTGCCGAAAGGATTGCGTTGCGGAAGACCTTGTTTAAAAGAAAACCCTCAAGCCTTGAGAGCAACTGGAAGTGCGTGCCACTCTCCGTGATAGGAGAAACAAGAAGAAACAGTATGTGTATTTTTTCTCTTCTTTTTGTCGGATGAGGTATGCCGCGCTGAGAAAGAGAGAGGATAACCTTTATATCCTCTACTGTATCTGAAAAGGTGTGGAATACGGCAGAACCGGTGCCAAGCAAAACACCATCTATGCTTTCATGATCTTTAAGTGCCTTGATAGATGCTTCATCCTCACATGCCTTGCCGAGAAGGCAAACCATATTTCTTAACGCCTCAGTATGGTCTTTTGCCCGGAAGTCAAGGAGGATATGGTCTTTGGAGAGGAGAGAGGATAGATTCATTTTTAGCCCTCAAATATAACAGACCTACCTGCGCGAAGGCAGACAGGTGCTGTTTATTTACCTTAACATTATACGGAAAGGATAGCTGTGTCAACTGGCTAAAAACAACTGGCTAAAAATATTGACAAAAGTTGATTGGTGTTATAATGTCCTGACTAATTGAAGGGGAAATTTTATGACAAATAGAGAAGTAGAAAAAGAGCTTAACCAAATCTATAAAAAGATGGATGCTTGGCCAACAACAAACAAAAAAGCAAACTATAAGATACCCCAAAAAGAGGTAGAGAGAAGGGAAGTTTTAAAGAACAAGATTTTAGGATTTGCGAAGAAAGTGGAATTAGAATTTATCAATACTCGCATATTGACATTCTTACAAAATATTACGAGAAGGTAGCAAGCATTGCCAATTTCTTGAAAATCAAGCCTATAGATTTAGGGGTTTTTAATATTGGATTGATAAATCGTGTAATGAAAAGACTTAAAAATGGGTTGACGATATTAAAAGAGATTCTTGAATTCAGCCAATTATCTGTTAAGTGTGACTCATCACCTTAAGTTCGCTATTGAGTTGGGACTGGTTACACAAAGAAAAATAGATATTACTTAACGGACATTGGACTTAATTAAAAGGCCGAATGGAAAATGATGGTAACATGACATAAATAGGTCTAAAAATACAGGCCGCCTTTTTTCAGAACAATCCCCTCATCGTCTTCTTCTACGCCAACATCAACAAGCCTTATTTAATAAAGCTCTATTCTATAATATCTGGCATTCTGGATAAGGCATTTGAGGGAAAAAGGGTTGATGACTTGCGAACTAAAATCTTGTAGACTGTATTTATCATGAAACTCCTCTTAATCCTCCCAAAAAATGAGCGAAGCTACTGGGGGCAGGTTTCCAAAAGCGGCAAGGCAGGTTTTGCACGTTTAAATCTGCCAACCCTTGCAGCGCTTACGCCAAAAGAATGGGAGGTGGAAATACTGGATGCGCGAGTAACGTCTGTTGATTACAATGCAAGAGTAGACCTCGTAGGTATAACAGGATTCACTGCAGAAATACCGAGCGCATACCATATAGCGGATAATTTCAGAAAAAAAGGGGTAAAGGTTGTATTGGGCGGCGTTCATGTCTCTGCTTTGCCGGATGAGGCGCTGCAACATGCAGATGCTGTTGTAATCGGCGAGGCAGAGCTTGTCTGGCATAAACTCCTTGAAGATTTTAAGAGGAGCGGATTAAAACAAAAATACAAGGCAGATAACTTATGCGACATGGAAAATATGGTTACCCCCCGCAGAGATATCCTTAATAGAAAAATGTATTCTGGCTTTAACACACTTCAGGCAACCCGCGGCTGCCCCTTTAACTGCGACTACTGCGCGGTTACTGCATTTTTTGGCCATGAGTTCAGGGTGAGGCCGATTGACGAGGTGATTGCAGAAATAAAAGGTTTTGATACAAAAGAGTTTTTCTTTATGGATGATAATATCGTGGGAAGGCCGAAATATGCGAAAGAATTATTCCAAAGACTGATACCGCTCAAGGTTATATGGGGAAGTCAGGCATCTATCACTATGGCAAAAGACCCGGAGCTTTTAAGGCTCTACGCAGAAAGCGGCGGTAAATACGCATTTATCGGCTTTGAAAGTCTCTCGCAAAAAAACCTTGAAAAGCTGCGCAAGGGATGGAACTCTGCAGAAAATTATAAAGAGGCAATAAAAAAGATACACGACGCAGGAATAAATATCATCGGCAGTTTTGTATTCGGGCTTGATGAGGACGATAAGACTGTTTTTAAAAACACATTTGAATTTATAATGGATACCAATATGGATGTAGCGCAGTTTCATATCCTTACGCCTTTGCCCGGCACAGTAACCTACAGCGTCCTTGAAAAGGAAGGAAGAATCATTGACAGAGATTGGGCAAAGTATCATACAGGCGAGGTAGTATTCCAGCCCAAAGGTATGACAATTAATGAACTCCAAAATGGTTATTACTGGATTTTTAGAAATACTTATACTATAAAAAACATACTAAAGCGAAGTCTGAGAAGCCCGAAGGGAATCGCATACAGAATAGCGGCAAATCTAAGCTACAGGAAGAAGGCATTGAAGATGCCGGATGTTGCTTGATATATAATTTTTATAATAATTGTAGTCTGCCGATTTATCGGCTTTTTTAAAACGCCCATAAATGGGCAAACTACATTTTAAAGAGGAGAATATGCCTAAAGACCTTTTTTTAGAAATAGGGACTGAAGAAATACCTGCCGGATTTATATCAAATGCCCTTGAATCCATGGAAGGGTTTTTGAAAAAAACTTTAGAGGAAAATCGCCTCGCTTTTAAAAATATCCGCACCTTTGGAACACCGAGAAGGCTTGTCGTCTCGGTAGAGGGCATGGATGAGAAGCAGGCAGATACCGTTGTTGAAGCAATGGGGCCTGCAAAACGCGCAGCCTTTGATGAGCAAGGCATACCTACAAGGGCAGCTGAAGGTTTTGCAAAGGGCCAGGGCATCAAGGTGAAAGATTTAGAGATTGTTAAAACTGAAAAAGGCGAATACATCTGCGCAAAAAGAGAGGTTAAAGGAAAAAAGACAAAGGATATCATGCAGGAGGTATTGCCAAAAATAATAGCAGGGACCCAGTTTGCAAAGACCATGCGCTGGGGTGACAGCGCTATCAGCTTTGCGAGACCGATCCACTGGATTGTTGCGCTTTTGGGCAAAGAGGTAATTCCGTTCAAGGTCGGCAATATAAAATCAGGGGCAGCCTCATACGGCCACAGGTTTATGAAGCCGGGGACTTTCAATATAACAGGGCTTAAAGATTATCTAAAAAAAATGAAGGCTGCCTATGTGATTGCTGATCCAAAAGAGCGAAAAGAATTGATAAAAAAAGAGATTGAAAAAGCGGCAAAGACTGTCAAAGGATTTATCCTGAAAGATGAAGACCTGCTTGCTGAGGTTACAAATCTTGTGGAATATCCTGCTGTCCTTTGCGGCAGTTTTGACAAAGAGTTTTTGAGCCTTCCCAAGGATGTTGTTGTAAACGCCATGAGAGAGCATCAGAGGTATTTTTCTGTTGTTTCCTCGCTTGATGCATGCGGGGACAAGGATAAAGACAGCAGCCTCCTCCCATACTTTATAAGCATCGCAAACACAAAGGCAAAAGATTCAAAGGTTGTTATAAAAGGCAATGAAAGGGTCCTGAGGGCAAGGCTCAATGATGCAAAATTTTATTTTGACAAGGATATAAAAATCCCGCTTACTGAAAGGGTAGACCAATTAAGGGGGGTTGTATTTCAGGCAAGGCTTGGCACATCGTATGAAAAGGTGAAAAGATTTACAGAATCAGCTGTCTTTATTGGTGCGATTTTAGGTCAGTGTGAATCATTTAAGACAGAAGAAAAGGCAGAGGAATTCTTAGGGGAAGATTATAATCCCAAGGCATTTGATTCTTTTAAAATAGGCCCGAAGCTTTTTCAGAAAATGGTAATAGGCCGGGCTGCAATGCTCTGCAAGGCTGATTTAGTATCAGGCATGGTTGGAGAATTTCCAAAGCTTCAGGGTATCATGGGTATGGAATATGCCTTGATTTCAGGCGAATGCATAGATGTTGCCAGGGCAATATATGAGCATTACATGCCGACACAGGCAGGCGGAAAGGCGCCGTCAGGCATTCCCGGCGCAATTATAAGCATGGCAGACAAGATGGATACTATCTGCGGATGCTTTGCTGTAGGCCTTATCCCAACAGGCGCTGCAGACCCCTATGCGCTGAGAAGGCAGGCCCTCGGCATCATTGCCATAATTATTGAAAAGGGCTTTCCCATAGCTATAGACAAGATAATTGATAAGTCAATTAGCCTCCTGAATGATAAACTTACAAGGACGCCTGCTGATGTTAAGAAAGATGTGGTGGAATTTTTTAAAGAACGATTGAGAAATCAGCTTTTATCGCAGGGTTATTCCTTTGACACCATAGACGCGGTGCTCTCAGCGCCATGGTATGATATAAATGATGCTGTAAAAAGGGTAAAGGCCATTGAAGAATTCAAGAAAGGCCCTGCCTGTGCCGCACTGGTCATTGCATTTAAAAGGGTATCCAATATACTACGGGGGCTGGAGACCGGGGGCTGGGGGCTGGGTGAAAAACCGGATGCCTCGCTTTTTGAGGAGGCAAAAGAAAAAGAGCTTTTTGAGATTGCAGAAAAGATAGCGCCTGAGATAAACAGGTATTGGAAAAACGGCAACTATGAAAAGGTCTTTGAAACCCTATCATCTTTAAAAGGCACGATAGACACATTCTTTGACAAGGTCATGGTTATGGTGGAAGATGAAAAAATGAAAAATAATCGCTTGATTTTGTTGAACATGGTGCGCAATCTTTATTATCAGATTGCGGATATGTCAAAATTGACGGCTTAAGCTATGATTATTCCTCAGGATAAAATAGATGACATAAGAGAACGGGCTGACATTGTTCAGATAGTCTCAGAGTATGTCCCGCTTAAAAAGAGCGGAAGAAACCACATCGGGATCTGCCCATTTCATGCAGAAAAGACGCCGTCCTTTACCGTTACCGACGAAAAACAGATATTCTACTGCTTTGGCTGCGGCGCAGGCGGAAACGTCTTTACCTTTCTGATGAAGCAGGAAAACCTCTCATTCCCTGAGGCTGTAAGAACCATTGCAAAAAGACTCGGCATAGACATACCGCCGGATAACAAACCTTCGAGCGAATCCAACCAGCGGGAGCTTATGTTTTTGGCCAACCATGTGGCTATGGATTTTTATCATCAAAATCTGCTCACATCGCCTGCTGCAGAAAATGCGCGGACGTATCTTAAAAAAAGAGGCTTAAAACCTGAGATTATAAAAAATTTTAAGATAGGCTACGCACCTGCAGGGCGGGATAACCTTGTAAAATTTCTGCTCAATAAAGGCATATCACTGGAGCTATCTGAAAAGGCCGGGCTTCTGAGCAAGAGAGACAAGGATTTCTATGACAGATTCAGAAACAGAGTCATGTTCCCTATAATGGATGTCAGGAATAGGGTTGTTGGTTTTGGCGGAAGGGCTCTCGGAAACGAAGAACCCAAATATCTTAATTCCCCTACCTCGCCTTTATTTAAAAAGGGCGAAGTAGTTTATGGGATGTATCAGGCTAAAAATGCTGCATCAAAAGAAGGCTTCGTGCTGATAGTGGAAGGATATTTTGACCTCATTATGCTGCATCAATACGGATTCTCCAATACTGTAGCTACCCTTGGAACGGCGCTTACAGTAGACCATCTAAGGAAGCTCAAAGGATATACAAAAGAAATATATACCCTCTTTGATTCAGATGCAGCAGGCAAGGCAGCTGTCATAAAGAGCCTTCTCATGTTTCTTGAAGAGGATGTGCACGCCAGGGTCGTGCTCATACCTCCAGGTTTGGACCCTGACGACCTTCTCCAAAAAGAAGGGGCTGTTCAGATGACCCAGTATATCCAAAAGGCCAAGCCGATTATGGATTTTTTTCTGAATTCTCTTAAATCTAAATTGAATACAGAAACCTCAAACGGCAAGGTCTCTTTCTTGGAAGAAAGCGCGCCTTATATTGCAAATATCAAGAACCCGGCGGAAAGAAATATCTATATTGAAAAGATATCCAATGTTCTGCATATCGGACCAGATGTGGTTTTATCAACAATAAAGGCTGCTAAAAACACTTCATTCGGTAAAAGTATGGGGGAGGAATTGAAAGATCGGCAGCGTAATACACCTACTGCAAATGAGATAATAGCAAAAAAAGACTCTGCCAAAACTGAGGAAACCATACTCAAAATTTTGCTTGCGTATCCTTATTTATACAACGACTCTGTCAACAGCGCAGTAGATATGTTTAACACAGATTTTCTAAAAGAGGCCGGCAGGCTGGTCATAGGTGTCTTGCAACAAAAGAGCAGCAAGATAGAGATAGCCTCTCTTGTGGACGCAGCCCATGATGATAAGGTGAAGACATGGCTGCTCAAACATTCCGTCGAAGATGACGGCGCAATAAAAGAAGAGCCCAAAAAGATACTGGAAGATTGCTGTAGAAAGGTGCTTACGGAGACCAGGTTTAAAAAGGAAACTTCTCTTCTGCTGAAAAAATTAGCCGAGGCTGAAAAGAGAGGCGATATAAATAGTTTTAAGACGTTATCTGAGTCTTATCTTTCCAAAAAAAGGGCATAAAATAAGCAGTTTTACTTCCCCCCAATCTTCGGCTGACTGACAAATTCCCACTCGCTGTATTTTGTCTTTCCCTCAAACAACTTGTACTCCTCATGGAAGTTGGCTTTTTTCAGAGGTTCTTTATCGCTCTTGCTTCTTACCCCTGTAATCCTTTCAGCCTTATCTTTGATTACATCCCACTCCCCATTGGTTATAGGGTCTTTGTATAATTTCCTGAGATGCCTCCTTGGGTTTATACCTCTCTGATCTTTCAGAAGCTCATCAAAGTTTCTCGGATAGGTATTGCCGTTTTTAAAGTAAGAGTCAATAGCATCCTTGATTTCATCCCCTCTAAACAAAAGCTCCTCTTCCTTATCAATCTTGGCAATGGTGCTGTGAACCCTGCTCACCGCCATCAACACAATTCCTATTATTACTATAATAATCGCAAGACCGATAAGGGTGAAGCCCCGCTCCTGTATTTTCGAATTTCGATTTTCGGTTTTCGGTTTAAAATCGTAAATCGTAAATCGTAAATCGTAAATCATTTTATCATCACCATTCGTTATACGGCGTCCCATCCGCTGCAATCAAATCGCTCCCGCTATGCACATCGTATATACCCTGCTCCTCGCCTTCGGCTTCACTGTATATAAGCTGCCATGTTTCCGTAGAATTTGTAAATGGATCCTTTGGAACTCCCCTTATGTAGCCTTCTTTTGCAAGCTCATCAAGGGCAGGCGGATATTTACCGTGGTCGCTGTAGTATTTATCAATTGTATCCCTGAACACAAAAAGGTCTTCTTTTAAAACAGCCTCCCTTGCCTTAATAGCAGCCTGCTTAAAAGAAGGCTGGGCAATAGTCGCAAGGATAGCTATTA
The DNA here is from genome assembly GCA_001798165.1 of Deltaproteobacteria bacterium RIFCSPHIGHO2_02_FULL_43_33. Classification (GTDB taxonomy): domain Bacteria; phylum Desulfobacterota; class GWC2-55-46; order UBA9637; family UBA9637; genus UBA10170. The sequence continues at coordinate 21,865 of MGRL01000057.1, read as the reverse complement.
TGCTCATGACGATAAGGAGCTCTATGAGGGTAAAACCCCGCTCCTGTATTTTCGAATTTCGATTTTCGGTTTTCGGTTTAAAATCGTAAATCGTAAATCGTAAATCGTAAATCATTTTATCATCACCACTCACTATACTTTGTCCCATCCAGGGCAACCCCTTCTGACGCAGATATTATATCAAAAACATCCTTTCCATCGCTCATACTGCTTTCCGGGTCATCAGTATATGACCTTGTAATCCAGTCAGCCTTGCCTGTAAAAGGGTCTATTGGTATGCGCCTTAAGACCTTTTTTTCCACAAGCTCATCAAGGGTTTTTGGATAGCCGGACCGGTCAATCTCTTCCTCTTTTTTATAAAGGTGTTTATCGTAATTCTCTTTGTATTTGTCAATGGCCTGCCTCATGATTCTCAAACCCTGCCTTAGTTCAAGCTCCTTACCCTTTTTCACAGATACCCTGGCAAGCGGCATAGCCACAGACGCCAGTATTGCCAGCACAACCATAACAATTACCAGCTCTATAAGTGTGAAACCATTTTTCATATCATGCACAAATTTGCCAGCTTAAAGACTTCAGGGGAGACACCTCTGCTTTTAACATATACTACTGCGGCATTGGCGGGGGAGGCGGTATGAATCCTGCCGGCTCTTCAGGAAGCCCTGACGGTGGTTGGAATGGCGCCGGCATAGGCATTGACGGAGGCGCAAGGGGCGGCAATGACCCTCCTGTATAAGTCTCCTCTTTGCCGGATGGCATGGGTTTGTCCTCATCAGGGAGAATCTCTATCACCCTTACAATTCTCGGAGTTATGGACATGAGTATATCTGTTTCCTCTGTTCTATCATCCTTTGCCGTGAAAAGTGCGCCTAAGACCGGCATATCCGACAAAAACGGAATCTTCGATGTGGATGTCCTTTCGGTGTCAGAGATAAGGCCGGCCAGGACCGCTTTGTCGCCGTCCTTTAATCTTAAAAAGGTCTCTGCATTCCTGCTCCTTGTAGCAAATGCCTCTGTTGTCTTACCCTCTGCCTGAAGCGTAACCTTTTCCCCAAGCGATGACACTTCAAGCTTCACCTCAAGGGTAACCTCATTAGATTCTGTATGCACCGTAGGAATAAAATCCATTTTAACGCCGACTTCTTTATATTCAGGGGTGGCGCCGGTTGTTGAGGTCTGCGCAACAGTCGTTGTAGATATGGCTACAGGCACCCTGTCAGCAATGGCAAAGCGCGCCTTCTTCCTGTTTAAGACCCTTATCCTTGGGTTTGCCAACGTCTTCACCAACCCCTCGGATTTTGCAAAATTAAGGGCTGCTGTAGGTATGGAAAAGAGATAGTTGCCGTCTGACAGGTCTTTTAAAAGACCCAAGGTAAGAACATCGCCAAGTTTGCCGGCCGCCGGCGCAATGCCGGCGGTTACTGAATATTGACTTAATTTAAGGCCCATCTCTCTAATCTTGGTGCGGTTTACCTCAAGAAGCTCCAAATCAAGGTATACCTCTGCATCTGCCTTGTCATTGGCATCAAGGAGTTTTTTCACCAGCTCCATTTTCTCAGAAGTCTCCCTTACAATGATGGAATTCAGATCTTCATTCACATGCACCTGACGGATATTCAGAAGGGTCCTCAGCATATTCACTGCCTTCTTTGCGTCTGAATTAGAGAGATAAAAGGACTGTATCACCAGTTCTTCATACTGCTTTCTCTTGGCAGGGGTGTCAGGGATAACAAGGATAGTATTATCATCTATCTGCTTTTTAAATAAGTTGTTTGTCCTGAGCATAAGTTCAAGGGCACGGCTGAAAGGACTGTCTTTTATGAAAAATGTTGTCCTTACATCCTTTACCCCATCGTCAAACAATACGCTAAGGCCAACTGTCTTGGCCAGTATTTCAAACGCCTGCTTAAGCTGAACATCTTTCAGTTGCAGGGTAATCGGTTTTGCAGAATATAAAGGCTTCTCTGACCTTTCCTTGGCTATCTGCTCTTCCAATGCCTTCTTCTGCCGCTCTCCAGCAGTCTCTTTTGCAGTCTTGGCTTTAGCATTTCTCGGGTCTATTCTGACAGCTTCCTGAAATTCAGTTATTGCCTCGGCATATTTCCCCTGTTTCTCAAGCTCCAATCCCAATTCATAATGCATGCGGGACTCTTTTGTCTTTGCCGCCTTTTGCAGTTCTGAATCCGCGGAACTATTTGCCGGATTCAAGGCTACCGCCATCTGGAGCTCTCGGACAGCTTCCTCAAGTTTATCCTGCTGCACTGCCTCTGATCCTTTTTGATAATGATACTCCGACGCCCTTTCCTTAGCCATAATCAGGCGGATATTGTATTCCACGTTATCAGGCTCTTTCTGCGACGCCTCTGTAAAGGCAATTACAGCCTCATCCCATTTCCCCGCGTTGGCAAAATCATCTCCTCTCTGGTACGCCCATTTGCCCGCGCAACCGGTAAATACAAATACAGTGAACAGTACAAGGATTTGAGGTTTAAGATTTACGATTTTAGATTTTAAATTCGTAAATCGTAAATCGTAATTCGTAATTGCCTTTTTTATCATCTATTTCTCCTCTGCCGGAATTGTAACCCTCTTCTCAGAATCAATTATAGATATCTCTATCATGCCCTGCATCACATTCACCTTGAATCTGCCTTCAATAATTTCCCCGCTCTTTACTATATATATATTTTGGCCTTTAGCCAAGAAGATTTTTTTATCGCGGCCAAAAGGCTCTTTCTTTTCCAGAAAACCCATAAAGCGAAACAGTTTTAATTCCTCTTCCAGAGGGTCAACAGGCGGAGGCAAAGGCTGCTTTGGCGGCTCAGGCAGTTTGGGCGGTTCTTTTATAAAAAAGGGAGAGAAAAGATTAATGCCGTCTGTTGGAGGCCGCCTTTTTATGGATAAAAGCTTTGATAATTCTACCTTTGGTATATTCTCTTTGCCTGTTTTAAACTCCTGCCCCCCGATAGAAACACTCGGGGGCAGGCCTGACTTCGAACCTGTCTTTGCCCCTGTCTTATACTTCAGAGGCACCCTCTTCTCTTCAGGAACAGTTGTTAGCCTGTATAAGACAGCTATGCCGAGCGCCGCCAACAGTATATATAGTAGCTTTTTTTTATCCATTTTTTTACACTCTCATTTCAGCTTTTAAGGTAAACCGACACCTTTATCTTCAAACGTATATCTTCCTTACCCGATGCCTTTTCCAGGCTCATATCATCTATAGTAATTAACCTCTTGGAGCTCTCCAACTTATAAATAAAATTTTTAATATTGCTGTATCTCCCCTCTACGGGGAAGGAAAAAGAAACGGGGGAGATGCCCTCTTCTCCGGCCTTCTTAGATTGGTATGATATATCATGGATGGCAAGGGATGCGCCTCTGGCAAGGCTGTTCAGTTCTCGTATAATCTTTGTCATATCAGCCTTGTTGGAAAGCATCTCTCTGAACTTTGCTATATCAGCCCTTGCCTCTGCAAAGGTAGCAGGAGACTTGACAGATAGTCTTTCGCTTCTCTTCGCCTCAATCTCCTTAAAGATATTGTCTGCCTTTATCTTCTGAGGAAGTATCAGGCCATAATAGAACCCGATGTTAGTAACCGCAATGATTGCAATCAAGCCGTAGAGGTAATTTTTTTTCATTTCCCAATATACTCCAGTTCCATAGTAAAGTTAACCATCCGCTCTCCATTTACTTCAGCATCAGTAGAATGCGAGAGAAATACGCCCTGAAACGACGGCGACCTTTCAAGTTTATCCATAAAATGGGTGATGGTTTCCAGATCTTTTCCAACACCTTTTATATCAATCCTTATCCTGTCTTCAATAATCTTTGGAGTAAGACTCACAAGGCTTACATCAGGTATAATCTCTTTCTCAAGCTGCGCAAGAAGACCTGACCACGATAGAGACCTGCCTTTAATGATATTGTTTACAAGAGTTGCCTCTTTTATCAAAGACTCTTTATCTCTTTGGGAAACAGATTCTTCGGGCAGCGCCTGTGTCTTGAAAGGCCTTTCCTCTGTCTTGCCCAGCAATTCGCTATATCTTGCAACATCGGCAGTTACAGCATGATACCAGTAGAGATTGCCTGTCAAGGTAACAATGAGGAGCAGCAGTAAAGGAAGGTATGTCCAATACAAGATTGGCTGTTTTTTGTAATCTGTCTGTGCAAGATTTATTTTAAGACGCATTTACTTTTCTCATTTCTCACTTCTCATTTTCTGCCTTTAACGCAGCGCCTGCCGCGCCTGAGAAGATATTCATGGACGCATTAACGCCTTTTACCATATCCGCCATGTTGAGAAGTTTTAAATCTATATTACCCAACTGCCTCTCCAAGTCAGCCTTTAAATCAGCAAGCCCCAGTCTGAGGTTCACAAGATATATCTCTGCCGGCATAGCCCTATAAACATCCTGATAATAGTTTAAAGAGGCCAATATCTCCCTTAACCCTTCATTTTCATCATCTACTTCCTTGCTCCTATAAAAACACGGCTTGCCATTTTTGACAATTAGAACAGCTATCCTGTCTGTGGATACTGATAGGAGGGCGCATAAATCAGGCTTGACAATAGTGTCGTGGTAGAGGTTGTACACAGCAAGGGAGGATGGGGTTATGCTATTGGGATAAAGGTGACATTCTTTCAAGAGCCTCTCATATTGGTCTAAAACAGTCTTTCTTGCAAGAACAACAACCAGCCGATATAAACGATTTTCAACAGCAGGGGTATCTATCAACTGAAAGTCTACTACTGTCTCATCTACTGAGAACGGGATGGTCTTTTTAAGATTCCATTTTATCATCGCAATAACCCTTTCCCTTTCTGCCGGGATATCCTCAAATTCAAGGAATGTAATCCTTACGCTATTATCAGGCAGGGCTACTGCTATATATTTGCTGTTTATAGAGCTGCTATCCAGAAGATTCTTTATTAGCGCCTTAAATTTTTCTTCATCTGCGATATTCCCTGCGCTAAGTGACGGGTTTACAAGCAAAGAGGTATTCTCTACACTCCCGCATCTTTTCAGTGTAACCTCTCTGTCTCCAGACTCAAGTTCGACTACACTTATATATTCCCGGCTAATCTCTATACCAGCAGAAACGCCCTTTTTCAAGTCCATTTGGCCTCCACAAATGTAACCCTGTTTATTTCCTTGAGTGTAGTTATGCCCTTCAAAACCTTTTCAATAGCCGATTCTCTCAAGAACACCATGCCTTCTTCCTTTGCCCTCTTTTTTATGTCAGCAAAGGGGCGCTTTTCAAGTATCATCTCCCGAATAGCATCTGAAAGCTCCAGAAATTCGGCTATTGTTGTCCTGCCGTGATAACCGGTATTGTTGCACTCTGAACAGCCTCGGCCCTCAAAAAATATGTGATTCTCATATTTTTCTGCATCAAGGCCCGACTCTTCTAAAAGCTGCCTTGGCAGCTTCACAGACTCTTTGCAGGCATGGCATATATTTCTTACGAGCCTTTGCGCAAGGATGCAGTTCAATGCTGAAACAAAGTTGTACGGCTCAACCCCCATGTTCAATAGCCTGCCGATAACATCTATCACATTGTTTGCATGGACAGTGGTAAATACCAGATGTCCGGTAAGCGCAGACTGGACAGCTATCTGTGCTGTCTCAGAATCCCTCATTTCCCCTACCATTATCTTGTCAGGGTCGTGCCGAAGGATAGAGCGCAGCCCGCGCGCAAAGGTGAGGCCTTTTTTTTCATTCACCGGCACCTGCACCACCCCCTGGAGCTGATACTCTACAGGGTCTTCAATAGTAATAATCTTGTCCTCTTCATTGTTTATCTCGGTAATCGCAGCGTAGAGGGTAGTTGTCTTGCCTGAACCTGTTGGCCCTGTCACCAGCAGCATGCCGTACGGCTTTTTTGTATTTCGCCTTATTTTGGCAAGCAAATCCCCTTCAAAGCCTAATCCATCAAGGCTGAGCTTGGCAAATTCCTTAGAGAGATGCTCCTTGTCAAGTATTCTGATAACTGCATCCTCGCCGAATATGCTGGGCATGATGGAGACGCGAAAGTCTATTGTCTTGCCGTTTATCTTAAGTTTAAATCTTCCATCCTGCGGCACACGTTTCTCTGCAATATCAAGCTCTGACATAATCTTTATCCTGGATATGATGGAGGAATGATATTTCTTCTGAATCGGCTCCATCGCAGGATACAGGACGCCGTCAATCCTGTATTTTACTATCACCTCGTTTGTTGTTGTCTCAATATGTATGTCCGAGGCCCGTTTCTCTACTGCATTATAGATGGCTGAATCTACCAGCCTTACTATCGGACTTTCATCCCCGCGCAGCTTCTCCAGCGATATGACCTCATCGCCGGCCTCGGTTTCCCTGACCAGCTGAAACCTGAACTCCTCTGATATCTCATGAAGAAGCTCCTCTCCTTCACGCAGCCTCTTGAGTATATTTTCAATAGCAGACCTGCTGGCAACCATGAGGTCTATCTTGGAATTTAAAAGCGACTCCAGTTCATCTATCTTTACTATATCTGACGGATTATGGACAGCAATCAGCAGCTTCCCATTTTCCTTCTTTATAGGAATGAAGGCATACTTGTGCATAAGCTCCGGTGAAATTTCGCTTATCAGAGGTTTTTGAGGAAGGGAGGACGGGTCAATGTATCCAAGGCCAAAACCTTCGGCAACTGCCTTTGTTAACTCTTCCTCACCTACAATCTGCTCCTCCAAAAGGAGCTTCTCCAGAGAGTTCTGCCCCCGCGCCCTGCTAAGGACAGTGTCTATCTGACCTTCGGTAATAAGACCTTTATTAAAAAGAATATCGCAAATTTTTTGATCCATTATAGACATAAGCCGCTTCGCTCCATTGTAAAATGTAGATTGCAAAATGCAAATTGTAAATTCATTTTAAAATTTCCAGTCTTCCATTTGCGATATTTAATTCACCATCCGCAAGAACGTTGCCTGGCACTTTCTATCTTTCACAAACAACGGTCGTCATTATATTGTAAGGATACCCCTTAATCAATGAAAAAGTCCACTGGGTGGTAAACTGGTGGTGGTACAACTGGTGGTAAACAACTGGCGGTAAACTGCTTGACAATGCAAATTTCCTGTGATAATGGCATTACCAGGCTGTTGAAAAAGGCATCAACAGCCTTGATTACACAGATTAGGAAAAACGATTACACAGATATTTCAATGGGTTTTAATCTGTGAAATCTAATCTTTTATCCGTGTAATCGGAGTTTGTTGAGTTTTTCAACAAACTGTTACGCTGCAAAAAGTGATGGATCTTTCGCAACTGGCCGATTATCCCCCATATCAAAAACTTTGGCGCGGGGTAAAGGCAACTGCACAGGGAAGCGGATGAATCGGAAGACCATCAAACAAAACCACATGGCATCTGGTATAAGGAAAATGAAGCAAAAACTCGCCGGTGTAATATTTTGCACAATAATAATGAGCGCGTTTGCTTGCATTCTTGCAAATGCCTCTTTTGCCGAAACCGTCAACTATACCTACGATGACCTGAACCGTTTAATACGAGCTGCGTATGGGAACGGTTTGATAATAGAATACCAGTATGATGAGGCAGGCAACAGGATGCAGAAAGTCATATCCATAGATACTGTTCCTCCACTAACAACAGCCTCGCCTGCAGGCGGCACATACAATGCTGCCCAGAGCGTAACCCTCACATGCAGCGACGCAGGCTCAGGCTGCAACAATATTTATTATACGACCGACGGTTCAACACCCACCACTTCATCAAGCGTCTATTCAACGCCGATAATCATATCTGCGACAACTACCTTACAATACTTTGCAACAGACCTCGCCGACAACAGCGAGGCGGTAAAGAGCCAGACATATATTATTGATACAACGTCGCCGGTAACAACAGTCTCGCCAAGCGGTGGAACATATATATCCACCCAGAGCGTAACCCTAACTTGCAGCGACATTGGAACCGGCTGCAATAAAATTTATTATACGACCGACGGCTCAACACCCACTACCTCATCAAGCGTCTATGTGTCGCCGATAATCATATCTGCTACAACGACATTAAAATATTTTGCGACGGATATTGCCGGCAACAGCGAGGCGGCGAAGAGCCAAACCTATCTACTCAATGTAATAAGGATTTTACGCTCTCCCGGCGTATATTATTCCTCAATACAGGATGCATATAATGCGGCTATTGATGGAGACAACATTCAGGTTCAGGCCGTAAATCTCACCGGAAATTTCAGCGCAAACAGAAATATCTCGCTCTCCTTGCAAGGCGGATATAGCAGCAATTTTACAACCAGCACCGGCAGCACAATTCTTAAAGGGATGATACAAACATTGCCCGGCGGCGGGGTAATGGCAATCAGAAATTTTGTTTTGGAAAAATAGGAAGAAAAATATGGAGGGAAGAAAATGAAAAAACTAATTTTTGGTTTAATGGCAGGACTTCTGCTTGTCGGAGTTAATGCGCTTGCAGGGGACGGAGACCTTATAGTAAACGGCAATGCCGGGATTGGAACAACGACTCCTTCGACCAAACTGCACGTCTCTAATGCCACATATCCACAGTTGACAGTGGATGACAATACCTCTCGTACTTTTGCTCTCGGTGTAACAACATCTACATTTAGGCTCAGGGATGTCACCGGAGCGGCGGACAGACTGACTGTTGATGTTTCCGGCAACGTCGGTATCGGGACGACGAGCCCGGGGGCAAAGTTAACCATCCAACAACCTTCTGATGATTCAAATGGTGGTGTACGTATAATAGGCACTGCCGGTGGTCTTAACTACGACGATTTATATGTAGATACAAATTGCCCTTCCCTCGAAATAGTGGACACACCGAAAGGTTAGTGATATAAAAACTAAATCTTGGAGGTGTTTTTGAAAGACTGGTGCTTGGTAGTGTCTTGGTAGCTTTGGGATTTGAGCAGACCGGCTATCCGCCGAAAAAAACTTCAAAAGTTTTTTGGCTCTCAAGCAAAATCGGCGAGCGGGAAGCCGATGCCACTCTTTTGGTTGCTCCGGGGCAGGCCATTCGTTTTGATTTAGGATTTATCGGCCGAGGGAATCCGGAAATCACCAAAGATAAGGTTTCACGTTTTGAACGCGACATGGAAATCAACAAGCGGCAATTCCACTCCGCGACTTGCATCATTGTTGACTGGGTGGGGGAAGGTTCGGGATTGGAAGCTCATGCCAAACGTGCCAATGCAAAAGTGATTCAGATGAGTATGAGCTATTGGCCTATAGAGCTTGCTAAATGGCTTTCAGACAAATTCAACCACAAATCGGATGTTTTGCATTGCCCGACAATGGATTTACCTGCTTTTTTGACGAAGAGGCTCGACTCAGTTTCTTTTGAACATTTTATCCGTGGAGTCACCGTCTCAGAAGTTGAAGAAGATTGATATCACGGTTTTGTTTGGCTTTGAACGTATAATAGCGGTAAAATTAAGATAATTTGACAGATGATGGGATTTGGGTGGCGGATGAAAAGCTATAGGCAATAAAATCCCAGAACGAAACATTCCTAAATGGGAGGACATTATGGACTGTATATTTTGTAAGATTGCAAAAAAGGAAATACCATCAAGCGCTGTTTTGGAAAACGATAGCCTCATCGCAATTAAAGATATAAACCCGCAGGCGCCGGTGCATGTATTGATAATTCCTAAAAAGCATTATACAACCCTTTTAGACTGCAAGGATAAAGCCTTGTTTGGCGATATGCTCTCAGCAGCAAATGAGATAGCAAAAAAAACTGGTGTTCATGAGAAAGGTTTCAGGGTTGCTATAAATACAAATCATGAAGGTGGCCAGACAGTGCTTCATCTGCATATGCATTTGCTTGCAGGGAGGCCGCTTTCCGGCATATTAGGCTAAAAGATAAACCTTCAAAATAATAAAAGGGGCAAATGAAATCCGCCCCTTTTTGTTCAGTCCAAAATATTTTTAATTAACAAGATTTACAGGAAGATCTGCTGCCCTTCTTTGCCTTTTTCTTACTATTTGTTTTCTTCTTTGCTGCCTTCTTTTTTGCTGCCACGGTTTTCACCTCCCTCCGATTATTTTTTATTTACGGCTTGAGATGAATATCTTTTTACCATATCTATTACTTCTTTTAAAGGTATATTTTTCTTTTCAGCTAACTTTTTACAGTCTTCATATTCAGGTTGGATGTTTATCAACTTACCATCCTTTTCGGAAACTTTAACTTTCACCTTTCCGTAAGGCGTTGAGACCTCTTTTATGTTGCGCTCAAGGCAGCGTCTATCTACTTCATATGAGCGGATGCCGATGGTTGTCGTCTCTTTAAAGATTATATTCATCAGCATATCCTTTTTATTTTCATTGCATAGCGCCTTTAAAAGAATTGCAGGCCGTCCCTTTTTCATCTGAATCGGTATAAGAAATACATCAAGCGCGCCTTTTTTGAAAAGCCTGGACATAAGGTAATCATATATCTGCGGGTTCATGTCGTCTATATTTGTCTCAAGGACAAGGAGTCTTTCAGGGCAAGCCTCCCCCTTGCCAATTACCACTCTCAAGATATTTGGAATTTCTTTAAAATTCTTATCTCCTATACCATAGCCGGTTTTCTCTATTCTCATATGCGGCATACTGCCAAAATCTTCTGCAAGGGTTTTTATTATGGCAGCTCCTGTTGGCGTTGTAAGTTCTGATGCGACAATGGATTTGGCAATCGGCACACCTTGTAAAATTTCCAAAGTAGCCGGCGCAGGCACAGGCATTTTTCCGTGCGACATATTAACCCAGCCAGAACCAAGAGGCAAGGATGATGCGTAAACTTTTTCTATACCCGAATATTCCACAGCAATAGCCGTTCCAACTATATCTATGATTGAATCAACTGCGCCGACCTCATGAAAATGGACATCATCTGCTTTACAGCCATGAACCTTTGCCTCTGCATTTGCAAGAGTCTCAAATATAGAGATGCTTAACCCCTTAGTTCTTTGCGAGAGACTGCTTCTTGAGATAAGGGTTTTTATTTCTTTAAAAGTCCTGTGGTGGTGGGAATCCTTAAATCTAACACAGAAGTTTATGCCAGTTATATGGTGGCGCTCATCCTTTGAAGCAGATATGGAGTAGCCCTTGACAGGCAGCTTCGCCAATTCTTTGCGAAGCACCTTAATATCAAGGCCGCAGTCAATCAACGCACCGAGGACCATATCACCGCTTATGCCGGAACAACAATCAAAGTATGCTATTTTTGAGTTCATATGCTTATAAATGATTAAGTAGATTTCCAAGAACGATTACACAGATTAAAACTCTTACCCCCTCACCCTACCTTCTCCCCCTGCTGGGGGAGAGGAGAAAGGTGAGGGGGAATTATCTGTGTAATCTGTCTCTATAATCTGTGAAATCATTTTTATAGGCTGTTCAATATATTCTTAAAATGTATTGCCGCAGATGTATCTCCGCTTATCTCCAGTTTTCTTGAGAAAAACACGGTATCCGGGTCTTCTTTGCCTAAAAGAAGCCCAAAGAATATTTTAGCCTCACCTTTCATAACAACATCAGGCGTTTTTGCAAGATGCGGAATTATCTTTATATCTCCATTCTTAATATGAAGATAAAATTTTTTGTTTAGGTCTGATGCCTCAAATGAAAATATCTTGTCGTCAATCTCCTTCAGACGTTCTTTAAACTTTTTGTTGCTGTCAACAATTGCACCCATTACAGCGCCCATGCCAATCGCCTCAATCCAAAGCGGGGTTAGCCTCAACGGAAACTGTAGATATTGCAGAGCTTTTTCCTTTAACCTTTGTTTAAATTCTGACTTCTGACTCCTGACCCCTGACTTCATACTTTTGTTCCTATATGCACCGCAGCAATGCCGTTAAAGAAATTATAGTATTTGACCTTAAAAAGGCCGACCCCTTCCATGAGCTTTTTCAATTCTTCCTGGGTCGGAAATTTTCTGATGGATTCCGGCAGGTAAGTATAGGCCTCACGGTTGCCGGTAACTACTTCGCCAATTTCAGGCATAACCTTAAAAGAGTAAAGGTCGTAGAGCTTACTGAACACATTTGATGTGGGATGAGAAAATTCAAGGCAGATAACCCGGCCGCCCGGCTTTACCACGCGCATCATCTCCTTAAACGCCTTTTCCAGATAGGTAACATTCCTTATGCCAAAGCCGACCGTTGCGCAGTGGAAGGTATTGTTAGCAAAGGCTATCTCCTCTGCATCTCCCTGCACATACTGAATGTTTTTTAGAAAGCCTTTGTCAATGCATTTCTCTCTGCCAAATTCCAGCATTTCCTTGTTGATGTCATAAACGACAATCTTTCCTTTTTCACCAACCCTCTTTACCATAAGCATTGCTATATCAGCAGTCCCGCCGCACACATCTATTGCAGAATCGCCCTCTCTGAGATTGGTCTTTTCCGCCACAAACCTCTTCCAGAGCCTGTGCGTGCCAAGGCTCATGAGGTCATTCATCAGGTCGTATTTGTCCGCAACAGAAGAAAATATCTCCTGCACCCTCTGTTTTTTTTCCTCAGCAGGTATTATCTGATTGCCGAAGTGTGTGGTGGATTTTTTATCCATTTGTATAACGATTTTGTAGCCTGCCGATTCATCGGCGTTTTAAAGCGCCCATAAATGGGCAAACTACTTCTTACTGCTTACGAGCCTAAACCCCAGAACAGCAGCGATTATAAATCCTATCCAGCTCAATGCTGGTATGCCCCACAATACAGCCCCGCCTTGATTTACCATAGCAATAAACGATGAACCTATTATCAATGCCGCAATTATCATTCCTGCTGCAATACGGCGGCCAAGGCCTGCTATCTCGTCAGACAGCACCTCAAGCTTATGATGCACGAATCCTATCTTCAGTTCTTCACTAAGCGTTTTACTCAATACAGAATGCACCTGATACGGCACATCTGTTGCCATTTCTACAAAACCACCAATCCTGTCTTTTCCTCTCTCATAAATCCGCTTTGGCGAAGCCTTTTCCTTTATCATCCATTGGTAGATTAATGGCTTTGCAACCTCCCACATATTCACATCAGGATAAATCTGTCTGCCAACACCTTCGATGATTACCATAGATTTTTGCAGGAGCAGGAGATTTGGCTGAAGCCTCATCTGAAAGCGCCTTGCTGTGCGGATGAGTTTCATTATAAGCTCAGACATGTTTATCTGTTCCAGTGTGCGTCCGAATACCGGCTCGCAAATATCCCTTAAGGCTTCTTCAAATTCGTGGATATCTACATCCTTTGAGATAAGCCCCATGTCCCGATGCACCATTACCATGCTGTAATAGTCCTGCTTTACGAGATGAAACAAAAGGCTGGCAAGATATTTTCTCAGGTTTTCATCAATCCGCCCCATAATGCCGAAGTCAAGATAGATGATAGTGCCGTCATGCCCTGCAAAGATATTACCAGGATGCAAATCTGCATGGAAAAATCCAAATTCAAAAACCTGCCTGAAAAATGCCCTTATGCCGTTTTCCGCAATCTTTTGGACATCAAGACCCTGGGCCTTTATCTTTTCAGTCTCATCAAGCGGCGTGCCGTAAATCCGCTCCAGGGTAAGCACCTCGTTGGTTGTATAGTCCCAGAAGACCTTTGGTATCTTGACCGTCAGGTCGTCCTCAAACATCTTTGCAAACCTGCCGGCATGTGAACCCTCCACGGTGAAATCCTGTTCTTTATGTATGACCCTTGCAAATTCATCAACAACTTCCATAGGCCTGTATCTCTTTGCCTGCGGCACATACCTGTCCAGAAGATATGCAATTGTGTGCATTACAGAAATATCTGATTCTATAATTTTATCTATGCCAGGCCGTTTTACCTTTACCGCTACCTCCTGGCCAGAAGGCAGGATTGCATAATGCACCTGTGCAATAGATGCAGATGCGCAAGGCGCTTCATCAAAGGTCTTAAATTTTTCATGGAGTGGCGCCTTGAGGCCATGCTCCACTACCTCCCTCACCTTTTCAAAGGGAAACGGCGGCACAGCATCCTGGAGCTTTTTAAGCTCTTCAAGCCAGTCCGGAGGCAAAAGATCTGCACGCGTGGATGCCACCTGTCCCAGTTTTATAAAGGTAGGGCCGAGCTCCTCCAAGACCATCCGTATCCTTTCCGGTATGCTTAATTCCTTCTTTGCCTTCCTGAAAAACAAAACCCTTTCAAATGCCGAGAGGAACGGAAAGAGCTTTAACTCCTTGACCAGCCCGCCGAATCCGTATTTGATGAAGATGACGACTATCTTATGGAGACGGCGGATGTTTGTGTAAGTTCGTGGTTGCATACAATATTAAGATTGTTTTTCCGGCAAGCTTATTGATGAATTGAATTTTACCAAAGCATCCCACCTTATTTGCCCGTCTATGCAAAATTCTTTCCCAAACTCAAAGGTGAACTTGTTAATCAGTTTTGCGTAGGCTTCCAGAAATTCCTCATTCTTTTCTTTTGCCTTGTGTCCAAGCGGCTCTATGATTTGAACATATAAATCCGTATCGCCCGAAACAAACTCCCAAAATCGCTGACCGCAATATTTAAGATAATCTATGAATTGAATCCTCAATTGCTTGAAACCAGTCTATGTGATCGCCTATTGAATCTTCAACTAAAATAACCTCTTCCTTGGTAAGGGCGCGTTCGAGAACTTCATTAGCGACCTCTTGAATATCAGCAACATTTATCGAGTAGACAATTCTGTCGTCACTGTTATTTATCATTGTTTATCCTCCTAAAAAAACTTCCTTATTGATGGAAAATATTCTGACGATGCCATCTAATTGCATTGTGATGTGGATGGATTTCACTTTTGCTTGGTAATAGTATCCTTGTATTTTTGATTGAGCATACTCGAAGGAATTCATAGTCCCCTATTCTTCCATAATCTGCTGGCAAAGAATGCACTTGTGATGAAACCTGAATCGTGTAATTATCCAGCAACGTCAACCAACCAATATCAAAAGCCCAATGATGTAAGTGGCACAAAGCTATACCATTCCATATATCATCGCGTCCCAAAGAGCTATGAGGAACAATATGGGCGGCTTCAACCTCCCACGATAAAGAATCAGGTGAATTGATTTTCATTCCGCAAATAGCACACTTGCAACTATATGCTTCAATAACTGCTTGGCGGAATCCTCTTGTGCGTATGGCGGATTCAACCATTGCTTTGCGAACTTTCTTTCCCTTATCAAATGGACTGTAGTTTTCAGGTCTTGGAGATTCGCTGAGTTGTTTTACAATCTTCTGGACTTCGTAAGACTTAATTGGTAAAAAGATCTTTTTTGCTGTAGGTATGTTTAAAAGTTTTAGCGCTTCATCGAAGCCTTTTTCAGTTAGCATCCATTCTTTTTTATTCGTGAGTTGAAACGTCTGTGTTGGACGTGAAACCAATTTCTCCTTTGCCAAAGAATCGGCGGCTCGAAAAAGCAATCTATGCCAGAGGAGAGCTTTCTTAACACGATTCTCTTTGCGATATACTGTCCGCAAGAAGGCAGAGCGTTGATGCTCAGTTAAGCCAAAATCACTTGCTATTTCATCAACGATTTCTTCTCCAGCACCAAACTCTTTGATGATGCCACCATGTTTCAGTAATGCCCGAAGCAAAGCTTGCTCAACTTGTTTCCGTGTTGGCATAGCAAACTGTTCGAACATTTTGCTTTCATAACTCATTGTTACCCTCAATTCAAATTTTACTTTTTACGCAAAACATTCGTTGGATAAGCCTTTTTTCTATCTATCCAGTTTGCAATTTTTTTCCAAAGCCGCTTCCGCTTTTGGAATTATCCCTTGTTTTATCCGTCTCGCTCAATCTTTTTAATCTGTCTGATGCCCAGTCGCCAACAGGCACCATAACCTCTTCCTGATACATTTTGAAAAATCTGTTTTTATTGAATTGTAAAAGCCTTTCCCATGAATCACGAAAACGATTTGGCCACTTGCCGGGATAGCAATTCTTTTTGTGCCAGATAAATTCCTCTGTCCAGAGCCAGCCCTGCTTTCGCAAAGCCAATATCAATTCAAGAACATAGATATGCCTTTCTCCATTTTCCGCCTTCTCTTTTATGTTTAAAATAAAAGTCCCGTCGGGTTTAAGAACTCTCAAAAGTTGCTTACCGATAGGCAGAAACCAGTCAACATAATCTTCCGGCTTAATGCCGCCGTAGGTTTTCACTCTCCGGTCCGCATACGGTGGTGAAGTAAATATCAAATCAATGGAATTGTCATCAATTGTCTTGAGAACTTCTTTACAATCGCCCAAAAGAATGTTTGTTTTAATTTCTTTCATGCCACTAGGATATATTAAAATATTTATTTTTGCAATTTCATATCTTCCTGTTCATACCTTATACCTACAGCAGGCTGCTGCTGGCTTATGCAGTGGAGCGTGCCGAGGCCGTAAACCAAATCGGAGCAGTTTATCCCTGCAACCTTGCGATCAGGGAATTGGAGTTGAATAATATCCAGCGCCTTGGCGTCGTTTTCATGTCCGAAGACCGGAACCAACACGACGGTATTGCCGATATAAAAATTCGCGTAGCTTGCAGGGAGCATCCCTTCCTCATCACCTACGGCTCCGGGCATGGGCAGTTTTATCACATTCAGCTTATTGCCGCTTTGGTCTTTTGCGCTGCGGAGTATTTCGTAATTTTCGTGGAGCATGGGATAATTTATGTCGTTCCTGTTTTCTTCATATGCGCAAAGCACGGTTGCGGGATTGACGAATCTCGCGATGTCGTCTATATGTCCGTCCGTGTCGTCTCCTTCAATGCCGTTTTTCAGCCAGATGATATGACTCACGCCGAGATATTCCATGAGATATTCCTCTATCTCGGATTTGCTCAACTGGGGATTTCTGTTTTTATTGAGAAGGCACTGCTCGGTGGTGAGGAGCGTCCCTTTTCCGTTTACATCTATGGAGCCGCCTTCAAGCACGATGCCGGGCGCGAAGCAGGGGATATTCATGCTTCGGTTGATAAATTCAGGGATGCGGGTGTCCTTCATCAGGGTTTCATATTTCTCCCCCCATGCATTGAATATCCAGTGACTCATGGCAAGGCTGCCGCTCTTTTTGTTCACGAGAAAGATCGGGCCGTAATCCCTGAACCACACATCCGCATAGTCGTATATGTGAAATACAATGTCATCAGGGTTTACGCCGCACTGTTTTAAAATCCCTTGCGCCCTCTTTTTCATTGCGCTGTCTTGGACAAAGAGGTTTACCTTTTCGCTGACCATGATAGTTTTGATTATTTCGCTGTAAATCTTTTCCACCTTTTCCACCCTGTCGGGAAAAGTTATGGGGTCGTGCGGCCATGAGAGCCAGATCGCATCATGTCTTTCCCATTCCGCAGGCATGGAGTAGCCGAGTTTTTTGGGGGGGTTCAAGGATTGTTTAGTCATGATGGTTTGCAAATCCGCTGATAAGTATCCGGCCTCCTATTATTCAGAAAGCCCCATCCATCCCGGATCATCTTATTCATTCCCAAATCCACTTGGACAACCAGAGCCTCTTCCTCTGTATGGCTCGCCTTTTTCAGCACCTTGCCGAAGGCATCAGCAACAAACGATCCGCCCCAGAATTGAAGCTGGTCTTCCTCTCCCACCCTGTTTATTGCGGCAACATGAACTCCGTTTGCTATGGCATGTCCGCGCTGCACGGTCTCCCACGCATTGTGCCAGTCGCCGTCTTTTGAGGTGTGCCCCTTTATCCAGCCTATGGCAGTCGGATAAAACAGGATATCCGCGCCCATGAGCGTATTTATCCTTGCTGCTTCCGGGATCCACTGGTCATAGCAGATGAGTACCCCTATGGAAGCGAACCTGGTTTTATAGACATGATATCCCAAATCGCCGTCTTTAAAATAATTCTTCTCATAGAAGAGCTTATCAAAGGGGATATGTATCTTGCGATATACGCCCAGGATGTTTCCGTCCGCGTCTATGGTGGCGGCGGAATTGTAATAGTTGCCGTTCTGTGCCTTTTCAAACAGAGGGACGATGATAACAATGCCTAACTCCTTTGCCAATCTTGCAAAGAGGCTTACCATATCCCCGGGTATGGGCTCTGCAAACCCTGATGCATCAAGCCTTTCATGCTGGGGGAAATAGACGGTGCTGAAAAGCTCCTGAAGGCAGATAATCTGAGCGCCTTGCGCCGCAGCCTTTCTTACAAACGAGACGGTCTTTTGAATATTCTCCTGAATATCTTTCGTAACCGCTGTCTGTATCAGACCTATGGAGACTTCAGTTCCCCGATTAAAGCCTTCGGGGACATGTTTTTTCTCGTTCATAAAAATAATGCCGTGATTCGTGACCGTGAACCGTGGCCGTGAAAGAAGTTTTTTCACACGGTCACGGACAACGGTCACGGTTAACGGCTTCTCCTCTCCAACTCCTCCATTCTTTTCTCCAGCGCATCCACCTTCTCCCGAGCAACTTGCGCCATCTTTTCAATTATTTCAATATCATCCTTTGTAGCAACCCTGCATTTCTCCAGAAGTCTTTCTACCACCTCTTGTATCTCTTTATCAACCTTTTCCTTGCCCGCCTTTACCGTACCAATAAGCTCCCTCACAACTTTCACCCCTTCATCTACTAATTTGTTTTCCAATTCCTGTTTTGGTGGAAGTTCTCCACCTTCTCCTGTCTTTGCCTCTTTTCCCTCACTTGCCAACTTGTTTAAAGCATCCTTCACCCTTTTCTCCAAACCCAAACCGATTAATATTGCCTTATCAAGTATGTCAGTCATGGTGTCCCCCCTGCTCTCTCAAATTCTGAGAATTTTTATTTACGAATAATTTCAACTATTCTATCAATAATCTGGTTTAGTTTGTCTGGATTGCCTACTTTATACAAGACAATATGACTGTCAGCTGTAAATAAACGGTTGGGCCGTGCATTACTTGGCTGTTTTAAGGTTCCGTTAGCAAAGTCTCTATCATCTATGGGGATTGCATAATTATCTTTAATAGATTGGCTGGTTATCTGACAAAGGATTAAGTCATCACCATCCAATGCTGTGATGACTAAGGCAGGGCGCCTTTTGGCTTGAGTTAAATCAGAGAATGGGAAAGGAACGACAACAACATCGCCTTTTATAAATTTTGCCATGCCTTGTCTTCCTCTGGCTTAAGCCAATCTTTCTTTAAAGAAGATTCGCTGGCAATGGCAGTATCCAGCTTTTCTGTAATTGCCTTTGTCTTTAAAAAATGAACAAAGTCCAGTACTTCGTCAAGGAGAAAGTCTGGCACCTGCTCAATCTCATGTATTAGTAATTCTTTTTTACTCATAACATGCCTCCTGCATTTGCATCCAGTTTGAATATATCACTTTGCACGATTTTAGGCAATTTTTGATAATGCATGACCCGTAGCTGGATTCGCCAGTTCATTTAAGGCATCCTTTATTCTTTTCTCCAAGCCCAATCCAATTAAAATGGCTTTATCGAGTATGTCGGTCATGGTCTCCTTCCCTCATTTCTGCCCACATTTTCTCAATCTCAGGTTCTAGAAAGCCTGCAACTTCAAGCAATTGTTCCGCTTTGGCGATCCATAGCTCGTAATCAAGGATTTTCTCTTTATATTCGGACTCAAAATCTGTTTCACACATAAACATTTTCCTTAATGTTTTGGTGAGCGGCGCGGGCCATTAAGGTAACAGGAAACACGCCGCAGTCTCACCGCGTCCGCTCCACATACAGACTGTGTGAAAACTCCTTTCAATACATACCATATTTGATATAATGACTCCATAAAAAAACATTTAAAGGAGTGATTGTGTCATACATAACAGGAGTCAGCAGAGGTCAAGTTGTATTATTTCCCGAATCCATTGATGACTATATAAGCGAAGATAATCCTCTCCGGTTTATAGACGCCTTTGTGGAACATATGGACCTTCACAAATTGGGATTCATAAGAGCAGAACCTGCCAAAACCGGCCGTCCTGGCTATGAACCAAAAGACTTACTGAAGCTGTATATATATGGATATAAGAACCGGATCACATCAAGCCGTCGACTGGAGCAAGAAACTCATCGCAACATGGAGGTGGTCTGGCTATTAAGGAGATTAAGACCGGACTTTAAGACCCTCTCGGATTTTCGTAAAGATAATGTGAAAGCCTTTAAGTCGGTCTTTCGTCAATTTACCCTTTTATGCAATGTCCTCGATCTTTTTTCAGGAGAACTCGTTGCGATTGATGGGACGAAGATCAAGGGCGTCAATAACATCTCTCGGAACTATTCTAAGCCTCTCTTACAGGAGAAGCTTAAGGAAATAAACCGGCGAATCGATGCGTATTTAAAAGATATCGAAGAGACAGATGAGAGAGAACCAGACCGACCGAGGCTGACAGCCGTGGCATTAAAAGAGAAGATCAACGGCTTAGAAGCGAAAAAAGGTGAATACAAAAACATGCTGGAAGCCATGGAGCAATCCGGAGAGACTCAGATATCGCTGACCGACTCTGACAGTCGGTCCTTTCCAAAGAAATTTGGAGTACCGGTTGGATACAATGCCCAGGCCGCAGTAGATGAGAAGCACCACCTTATCGTTGAGCAAGAAGTCACCAACGCCGTGACCGATATAGATCAGCTCAGCGCAATGGCGATCAAATCGAAAGAAGCCTTAGGCGTAGAGAGGCTCAAGGTTGTTGCCGATGCAGGATACTGCAATGCGAAAGAGATTAAGGCATGTGAAGAAGCAGGGATTGAAACCTATACCCCAAAGATCAATACATCCAACAGCACAAAGAAAGGGCTCTATGGGAAAGAGCAATTTACGTATGACGCAACGAATAACTGCTACCATTGCCCTGCTGGCAAGAAGCTGTCCTATCGGTTTGAAGGGTACGAAAAGAGGAGGGATAAGCAAAGAAGCGTTCTCTATTACGTAGGAGAATCGTGTCAGCGCTGTGAGCAAAAACCTCTCTGCACGGAAAGCAAAGACCCAAGACGGATTACCCGTTGTCCGGAAGAGGATGCAATAGATCGGATGCAGGCCCGCATGAAGCAGCATCCGGAAATAATAAAGAAGCGAAAACAGATCGTCGAACACCCCTTCGGAACGATCAAATTTTGGAACCATCAAAATGCATTTTTGATGAAAGGGCTTGAGAAAGTAAGAGCCGAATTCAGCCTCTCCACCCTTGCCTATAATATGAAACGGGTGATTAATATTGTCGGTGTAGAAAAGATGATAGAGGCCCTTGTGTGAGGGCTATTTATCCTTGATTGCAGTCTGTTTGACAGGGAGAGATCGATTGGTATCGGTTTTACCCCCATCATAGCTAATCGTTTATTTCGAATCAGCGGGGTAATTAAGAATAATGCTGGAAAATTTGACATCTCAGCCCTTGAGGATTAAAATATAAAGATAGTTTTCACACAGTCTGCATAAATGTTAGGTCGAGCTATTTTTTTGCAACGAACCAAATTACACCGGCAATTACAACAAACCAAAATATAAATTTATTTCGCAGGAGTTTGCTGCCCGGGTAGAAGAAGACAGAATGCCACCCATGTGGCCTAGGGTAACCTCTGCGGTCAAGGTAGTATTCAGCCAGAGCGTTCCGTTCCTCAACCCCCGCCTTATTAAGTTTTGCTTTTCCTCTTCTCTATGCGCATAGGCATGAAGTTGTTGTTCAACAATTTCCGCTGTATTGCCTGGATACTCCGATAGGCGCTTTCTGAGTTTTTCTCGTTCCATTTCGTCCATTTCGGTATTCCTTCTAGACTTAACCAGTAATTATTGAACTTTGCAAAAGTAATAGGAATCATATTATTCCCATGGCAGCTTTGTGGCTCGGACGCATGACAAAAGCAACCGCTTGGAGCGTT
>MGRL01000056.1 GCA_001798165.1 Deltaproteobacteria bacterium RIFCSPHIGHO2_02_FULL_43_33 | reverse complement strand
GGCCGATTTGATGACCTGATTTGATATAACCCAAAACTCCTGTTTTTGCGGCAGCTTTGTGCAAAATTTGATTATATCCAACGCCAATTTCTTGGTCTTATTTGCTAATAGGTTCTTATTCATTTTAAATCACAAGCAATCGTAAATCGCAAATCGAAAATCGAAAATGTATCTTACGGTTTCACCACCTTTACCCCTTCCGGAATCTTGAATTTAAAAATGTTGCCGGAGAGGGATTGATTTGTTTTAATATTTTCAAAAACCACTTTAGTTTCATTTCCCAAAAAATCGTAAACAATAGTTTTTGCCACAAGGAAAGTTTTTTTATCCACTGCGATATAGAGTTTCTGAACATTCGGCTGCGGCACCTTTGGATTAAGTTTTAAAAGGTATGCGCTATTGTCATTTTCTGATAGTTCTATATCAAAATCCTTTTTTAGATTTCCTATGCCTGCAAGAAAATTGTTTGATATGTATGTTCCATATGCTGCAACATCGCCTGTTATAACCTGGCCAATATCCTGTTGATATGCCCATAGGGTTTTGCCATCGCTTACTATTACATCCTTGCTCGGTGACTTATACTCCCATTTCATCATACCCGGTTTTTTAAAATACACAATCCCTTCTGCCTTCCGTGTCTCTTTTATTGAGGCAGAGGTTGTGAACTGTGTAAAGTTTGCCCGAATATCCTGAATGCCGTCGTAGGTCTTCTGAAGTTTTGAAATGATGACGGTAAGGTCATCGGCGTAGGCGACAAGAGGCAGAATCCAGAATCCAGAAGTCAGCATACAGAATAAATACAACAAGAAACAAAGAACTTTCTTTTTTCTCTCCTGAATTTTGAATTCTGAATTCTGAATTCTCATCTCGTTATTCCTCACTCACCCCTCCTTCTTTCCTCATCAGCACCTCTCTCGGTCTGCTCCCTTGTGCCGGGCCTACAATGCCCTCGGCCTCCATTTTTTCTATTATTCTTGCAGCGGTATTGTAGCCTATTCTAAGCCTTCTCTGGATGTATGAGGTAGATGCCTGCTCCAATTGCATAACGAGCTGAACTGCCTCGTCATATCGTTTATTAAACTCTTCTCCAAGGTCATCCTCTCCGTATGTCTTTTCTTCTACCCTTGCCTCTGATATGGCCTTGTCATAAGCGGGTTTGCCCTGCTTCTTCAAGAAGTCTGTGACCAGTTTAATCTCTGTTTCTGAAATATAGGCGCCGTGTATTCTTCTCAGCCTTGATGATCCCGGCGGCAGAAAGAGCATATCGCCTTCGCCGAGCAGCGTCTCTGCGCCGCCTGTATCAAGGATTGTCCTTGAATCTGTCCGGGATGCAACCTGAAGCGATAGTCTGGCAGGAAAATTTGCCTTGATAAGCCCTGTTATGACATCTACAGACGGTCTCTGGGTTGCAACTAATAGATGTATGCCTGCTGCCCGTGCCATTTGAGAGAGCCGGACAAGCGACTCCTCAACCTCTTTTCCTGCTGCCATCATTAAATCAGAGAGTTCATCTATTACCACCACGATGAAGGGGAGCCTGCGGTGAATTTCCTTATCCTCGTCTCTGGAACCCTCTTCATCGAAGAGCTGATTGTATTTGTCAATGCTCTTTGTGCCTTTCTCTGCCATGAGTTTATATCTCTCGCCCATTTCATTCACCATGCCCCTTAATACTACGGCAGCCCTTTTTGCCTCAGTGACAACAGGGGTTAAAAGATGAGGTATGCCTTCGTAAGCAGAAAGTTCAAGCATCTTTGGGTCTATCATCAGAAACCGGACATCAACAGGCGTTGCCTTATAAAGTATGCTTATAATGATGTCATTGACCGTAACGCTCTTGCCGGCGCCTGTTGCGCCTGCCATGAGAAGATGCGGCATCTTTGCAAGGTCAGCCACAAAAGAAGCCCCGGTGATATCCTTTCCAAGCGCAAAGGTGAGCTTAGAATGGCTTTTTGCATACGTCTGACTTTCCAATATCTCCCGGAGATAAATCTTCTGCTTGGCGGTATTCGGCACTTCTATGCCAACCACTGCCTTGCCGGGGATTGGCGCAATTATGCGAATAGATGCAGCCCTCATTGCAAGGGCAAGGTCGTCTGCAAGATTGATAATGCTTGCTACCTTCACCCCAGGGGCCGGCTCAAACTCATACATGGTTACAACAGGCCCTGGTGTTACTGCCAATACCTGACCCTCAATGCCATAGTCTTTAAGTTTTTTCTCAAGGATTTTGGAGGTTGTATGAAGCGCCTCTTCATCAAGGGACTGCGCCTTCTCAGGAGGGCTGTCTAAAAAGGAGATAGGAGGAAGCTGGAATTCTCCTCCACCAGAGGCGGATGCCTTTAAAAATTCAAAGTGTTCCTGCGCAGGCTCTTTTTGCTTTGGCTGTTTTTTAGGGGCAGGCGGGACAATAATAGCCGGGCGGCCTACCTTCTTTTGAACAGGCTTTTCTAATTCCTCTTCCTCATCTATCGGTTCCTCCCCTATTTCTTCCTTTTCCGCTCTTTTTTCTATTTTAGATTCGTGCCTCTTCTGCTGAATAGCCTGGCATGTATCATAGCCTTTGCTGATAATTTCTACGGCTGAAATGCCTGTGGCAAAGATGGTAGAGCCTATAAACATGGCTGTAAGAACGATGAGTGTGCCTGTATAGCTTAAATAATTCCAGAGGAAGAGACATACATATTGCCCTACTATGCCTCCGCTGGCGGTGTCGCTGCCAATAAGACTGCTTAAAAGTCCGGAGAATGATAAAAGAAGAAAGAAAAGGCTTATGGGAATAGACAGCCTGAAATTAAATTCCCGCCTTATTAAAAACTCCAGCGCAAGGATTATGGTAAGGATAGGGAATATGTAGGCTGAATAGCCTACGATCTTAAATAAAACCCATGCGGTGTATCCGCCGACAACCCCGCCCCAGTTGGAAGAGATGTTTATTGATGAGTAAGAAAGGAGGCTGATAATGGCAAATAGTGAAACTGCAAGAAGGGCAATGCCTATTACCTCTTGTTTGAGTCCCCTTTTTTTTTCTTTGGAGTTAGCCATAATATGAGACAGGTTAAGAAAAAAATAGGTTTAGGTTAAGGAAAAAACAAAAAATACTTTTTCTTATTTTTGTATTTCTAAACCTCAACTTTAACCTTAACCTCAACCTTTCTTTTATATCTTTGGCAGTGTTATTCCCACCTGAGACTGATACTTGCCTTTTTTATCTTTGTAAGACACCTCCGGCGCCTCATCGCTTTCAAAGAATAAAACCTGCGCAATGCCTTCATTTGCATATATCTTTGCAGGCAGAGGCGTTGTATTTGAAATCTCAAGGGTTACAAAACCTTCCCACTCCGGCTCAAACGGGGTAACATTGGTTATGATGCCGCATCTTGCGTAGGTGGATTTGCCAACGCATATGGTCATGACATTTCGCGGAATTCTAAAATACTCTACACTTCTTCCGAGGGCAAAAGAATTTGGCGGAATGATGCAGACATCTCCTTTGAAGTCCACAAAGGATTTATTGTCAAACTCCTTTGGGTCAACAACGGCATTATTCACATTCGTGAATATCTTGAATTCGTCTGAGATGCGGATGTCATAGCCATATGATGAAACGCCGTAGGATATGCAGCCTTTGCGCACCTGTTTTTCCTCAAACGGTTCAATCATCTTTGAATTATGCTCCACAGACATCTTCCTAATCCATCGGTCATTTTTTATCATGTCAAAAGCCTCCTGAATATAGTCTTACGAATTATATAAATGTAAAAAAGATACCGTAAATTGATAAAGAAGGCAAATGGAAAAATATTCCCTCCCCCTTTATCCCCTTTTATGGGGACAGTCCGCCTTTGGCGGATGAAATCTGTCCCCACAGGGGGACAGGGGGAGGGCGAGGTTTTTAATCGCTATTTTACGGTAAGGTAGCAAGCGGCAAGACGCACCTTGAGAACCTTAAGGAACGGAATAGGGTAAAACAACTCTGCGTTTTTTTAGGATAAAAATTCAGATAACTTTTTCCGCGAAAAAGGAGGAGTGTATATTTAAAAAAAACTCCTCCTTAATCACAGTTATTGACCACTATTGTTAAGGTAGATATCCGTCCGTAAATGTCAGCATAAATGCGATGACGGCATCTTCCTCTGCATCAGTAAGGCCGAGGTTGCCCACAAAGCTGCTGTCCATGGTTTGCGGTATCTCCGGCGCAGGCCAGCAGGTGGTTCCGAACCCGGGGTCGAGATTGCCAAGGGCAGGTGCGCAGGGAGCGAGAATGTCGCGGGTGTTGTAGAAGTGTACGACCTGCTTCAGGGTCTTCAGGACACCGTTGTGCATATAGGGTGAAGTAAGCTCCACATTACGAAGATGCGTAGTCTTGAACTTTCCATCTTCTCTATGATCCATCACGAAGGGGTTGACTCCGAGGCCAAGGTCGATGGGGATCGGGTTCAGCAAAGAAAAGGGATATTCTCTGTTTGTCGGCAATCCGATGTTGTGAAATTTGAAATCCGTGAACACCACCGGCCTTCCATTGTCATCATGACAATGGGCGCATTTGCCGCTGCCTGAGAATAGCCTGCGGCCCATGTTTTCCTGCGGCGTCAGTGTGTACAGACCGGATAGATAGGCGTCGAATTTTGATGTAAACTTGTTAAGCGCGCTTGTGCCTTCAAATGCGGCAATAGAGGCAGCCATGCAGTTATAGGAAGTATCTGTATTGGCTAAGTTGAAGGCATTTGGTCCGCATACCTGTTCGAAGAGAGAGGCATAGGTTGCCAGTGCAATCTTTGCGATTACCTGTGCCCTTGAGGTATTGTTCATCTCCACCGGATTCAGGAATGGTCCCTTTGCCTGCTCAGTCAGGTCGGCTGCACGGCCATCCCAGAACTGGCCGCCATGGATGCCGCCTTTAGGGGTAAATGTCGGAAAGAACACGGCGTAGGCAGCGCTGGGCGAGTTACGGGTGCCGAACCGGCCGGGTATCACACCTTCTGATACGGGCAGGTTTTTATCCGGATCTGTAAAACCAACGGCCGGGTCATGACAGCTTGCGCATGACTGTCCTGCAGGTTCCGAAAGATTTACATCAAAAAACACATCTTTCCCCAACTGTTGCTGCGGGGTAAGACTTTGGGCAAATACAGTTCTTCCGAAGATGGTCAACAGCGCAGCTATTGCAAAAAGCAGAAATCCTCTTACCATTTTTTTGCTAATCATTTTACATCCTCCTTTTATAAAGTATTTTGCAATGCTCAACATTTCGTCATCTCTATAAAATAAAAAGAGACGGTGTCCATCGCATACTTCAGTTGTTCTTTATAACACCCCTCCTTTTAAAAATGTGAAAATATCCCTATTTTCCTTGCAACCTGAGTGTTGTATGTGTTGAACGTTACTCAGCTGCAATTTTGCAAAGGTTAGCACAGTTTTTCTTCGTGTCAAGTTTGTAAGCATCTTTTTGATTACCCTTGACACAGAATATAATTTAAGGTAAAGATACATCACAATTAAATATTGTATTTGGGTGATCCCGATATTATATCAGGATAGAATAGGGAAGAGGGTGAAAATCCCTCACGGACCCGCCACTGTGAACGGTACGAAATCTGCACCGAAAGCCACTAGTTTTTACTGGGAAGGCGTCAGAGAGTAGGATAGAACCGTAAGTCAGGAGACCTGCCCAGATACGTTAGTATGCCTCACATAAGTCTTCGATGGTAAAGAAGGTGAGGGTTAATGGCGTTTATGTTAATCCCCGGCCTTTCAGAAATTGAAGGCCGGGGATTTTTATTTTAGTAGTTTGCCCATTTATGGGCGTTTTTAAAAGCGCCGATAAATCGGCAGACTACAATCGCTCTGAAGTCTGGAGTCTCGCATGACACGCATCACGCACAACGCATCACGCACAACGGCAGTTCTCATCCTCGGTCACGGCAGTCCTGTGCCAAAGGCAAATGAGACTCTGCGGGAAATTGCGCATGCTGTCAAGATAAAGGGCGGTTATGATATTGTTCAGCCGGCCTTTCTGCAATTTGAACATCCGAATTTTGCAGAGGCAGTGGATATCTTGGCACAGCAGGGAGTTCAGAAAATAATCGTTCATCCTTATTTTCTTTATATGGGCGCCCATGTTACAAAGGACATTCCTTTTGAGATAGGCACTGTCAAAAAGAAATATCAAAATCTTGAGATTATCCTTGCGTCCCATCTTGGCTATCACGAAAAACTGGTGGATGTGGCTGTGGAGAGGATTGGGGAAGCGATGGGGCAGAGGTTTGAGGTTAGAGGCGAGAGGCAAAAACACGGAAACAATTATCCAGCCTCCAGCCTCCAACCTCCAGCCTCCAACTTTTTTGCGGGGCAGCATCCCATTGAGGCAGAAAGCTTCCGTCTTATAAGCGAGCAGCTTGATGAATCAAGATTCGATGCGTTTGAATTGCCGATTGTGAAAAGGCTCATCCATACCACTGCGGATTTTGAATATGCGGATTTGGTCAGGTTCGGCAATGGCGCAATTGAGGCAGGCATAGATGCAATTTCAAAAGGCGCTGATATAATTACTGATGTGAGGATGGTAGAGGTTGGAATAAGCAGGGAAAGGCTGAATAAGTTCGGCGGCAAGGCGAGATGTTTTGTGGCGGATGAGGATGTAGCGCAATATGCGAAAGAGGCCGGTATTACAAAAACAGCAGCAGCGATGCAAAAGGCGTTTGAGGTTAGAGGGTGGAGGCATGAGGCCTTTGCCTCTAACCTCCAACCTTCACCCTCATCCCCGATTGTTGCAGTAGGTAATGCGCCGACTGCGCTACTGGAACTTATAAAGATGATAAAGGCCGGTCAGGCAGCTCCGGCGCTGGTTGTCGGTGTTCCGGTCGGCTTTGTTGACGCGGAAGAATCAAAGGAAGAACTGATGAAACTGAATATTCCGTATATCTCCATCAAAGGGAAAAAAGGCGGCAGCACCGTGGCCGTGGCAATTGTGAATGCGCTGCTGATGTTAGCAGAAGGCAAAGCCGTGAACCGTGACCGTGTTCCGTGTCCGTAAAGACAAAAAGGGGTTTGAAGTAGTTTTTACACGGTCACGAATCACGGACACGGAGGACGATATGTATGCACATACCTGACG
This sequence comes from Deltaproteobacteria bacterium RIFCSPHIGHO2_02_FULL_43_33, assembly GCA_001798165.1. Taxonomy (GTDB): domain Bacteria; phylum Desulfobacterota; class GWC2-55-46; order UBA9637; family UBA9637; genus UBA10170. Next base: position 22,504 of record MGRL01000056.1, on the reverse strand, counting down.
GATATTTAAGCCCCAAGACATGCGGCGTATTATATGCGGCAATGGCGCCGGTCTGGTATCTATCTGCGCGAAAGGTTCAAAAGACCTTGCATGCAAAACAGATACCGCTTCTTGCCCTGAGCGCCGCATTTACCTTTGTTATTATGATGTTCAACATTCCTATTCCAGGCGGCACTACCGGCCACATGGTTGGCGGCGTTGTGGTGGCATCCGTGCTTGGGCCGTGGGCAACGGTCATATCGCTGTCTCTGGCGCTCACGATTCAGGCGCTTTTGTTTGGCGATGGAGGCATTACAACACTTGGCGCAAACTGTTTTAATATGGCATTCCTGATGCCTTTTGCAGGCTACTATGTATATCATATTATTGCTGCCGGCAATCCGGGTCAAAGAAGAAAATGGGTTGCGCTTTTTATTGCAGGTTATGTTGCCATGAATATTGCCGCCCTTGCCGTTGCAGTTGAATTGGGCATACAGCCTCTTATAGCAAGTTCGCCTGACGGGAGGCCGTTGTATGCGCCATATCCTTTATCAGTTACAATACCTGCAATGGCCGCAAGCCATCTCATGTTCTTCGGTCTTGTTGAGGCAATTGGCACTGCTATGGTTGTTTCCTATGTCTTCAAAACAAATGAGGCTATGCTCTACAAGCCTGCACATAATCCTTTAAAGCCGCTGTGGATAGCGCTCATAATCCTGATAATTCTTACACCATTGGGCCTTTTAGCTAAGGGCACTGCATGGGGCGAATGGGCATCCGAGGAATTAAAGTCTATATTAGGGTATGCGCCGGCAGGACTTCAAAGGCTGGAAGGTTTGTGGACAAGTATAATGCCTGGTTATAATATTCCTGGTTTTGACAGTCCAATGAAATCGACCCTTGGTTATGTTGTTTCCGCTGCGCTTGGCAGCGCACTGATTGTGCTGACAATATATATTGCAGGCAGGATATGGAAAAGGTAAACCCCGTTAGAAGCATGCCTATGACTTTAGACCGATTTTTTGTGAGAAGGTTCAAAGAATGCATTTCTCCGGAAGGAAATTATGGGACTTTCTAACGGGGTAAATATTCCAGAATGGCTTAAAACTACCGGAGTTGCCGCATGTCCATGCTGCAGCATCGGCAGGGGCAAGGGTTTTATTGAAAAAAACATAGCAGCCATTGCCTCTTTTATAAAAGAGGTTCTGGAACCGGAGGGTTTTGCAAATAAGAATGGCTTGCTGCAGCAAATTGACCCAAGGGCGAGGCTTTTGGGCATACTGTTATTCATGCTTACAGCAGCCCTTCTCAAGAGCGCGTTGTCAATTATATTGCTTCTATCGCTTGTTATCCTTATGGCGGCTGCTTCAAGGGTAAATGCAATGATTTTATTAAAGAGGGCGCTGCCGGTTCTTATATTTACACTTTTTCTGGTTCTGCCTGCTGTGTTTAATTTTATAAACCCAGGCGCCCCTGTTATAACCATATCCGCACGGGATGCCTTTCCTTTGTATATATCAAAACAAGGATTGGAAGGAATAGCCGTATTTTTATTGAGGGTAGGGGCAATGGTTTCTTTATTGTCGCTCTTTATGCTTACAACGGCATATTCGGATGTCTTCAGGGCGCTGCAAACTTTTCCTATCCCTAAAATCTTTGTCGCAGCCCTTTCCATGACATTCAGATATATCATGGTTCTGATAAAGGTTGCAGAGGACAGCCATCTGGCAAGAAAGGTGCGGACTATAAAACCATCAACATTAAAGCAAGGCCGCGGCTGGCTGGCCTCAAGGATATGGTTTATCATAGAGCGGTCTATGGAGACGGCAGAAGATGTTTACCTTGCCATGACCGCGCGGGGATTTATGGGTGAGATAAAAACAATGACGATATTTGAGATGAAAGGCCGGGATTATGGGTGGATAGGGTTTTCTCTCTTCATTTTATTTTTATCAATGCAATTATGAATGAACCGTTGTTTGATATAAAAGGCGTCAGTTATCGTTATAGCGACAAATATATCGGCCTGAAAGATATAACTATGCAGATTCATAGCGGCGAGAGTCTTGCGATACTCGGCGCTAACGGCAGCGGAAAATCGACACTCTTAAAAATAATGGCAGGCCTTGTATTTCCTTCTTTCGGTTCTGTAATAGCCCTTGGTAAGCCTTTGACGCAGGATATATTGAGCGGAGAATTTGCCGGATTTTTTAGGAGCAAGGTTGGTTTTGTATTCCAGGAGCCTGATGTGCAGGTTTTCTGCCCCACGGTATGGGACGAGATTGCATTCGGCCCATTGCAACTGGATATACCAAAGGATGAAGTAATAAAGCGGGTTGAGGATGTGCTTGATATGCTGGGCATCAGGGCTTTAAAGGAGAGGCAGCCGCATCACTTAAGTGGCGGCGAAAAAAAGAAAGTCGTTCTTGGCGCTGTTCTCTCTCTGAATCCTGATATACTCCTTTTGGACGAGCCGACAAACGGCCTTGACCCGAGGACGCAGGTCTGGTTGTTTGAGCTTTTGGCAGGATTGAGAAAATTTAAAAAAACTGTAATAATGGCAACCCATGATTTGAGCATCGTAGAGGACTTGACTGACAGAGTGGCAGTATTGAGCGAGGAGCATACAATTGTGGCGGACGGAACCCCGGCAGAGATTTTGAAAGACAAAGATATGCTCCTCAAGGTCAACATAATCCATGAGCATACTCACAGGCACGGAGATGTTGTTCACATACACAGCCACGGGCCTTTTGCGCGGCATGATGAACATGAAGATAAGCAATAAGGCAAGGCAGTGCATTATACAAACAAAAACTATGAGAGGAGGTTAATATGGTGAAGAAGCTGTTTGTTATGTTGTTAGCGGCGTTGTTTGTGTTCTCAAATCAGTGGGCAGGGGCGGCTGAAGAAAAGAAAGAATTGAAAAGGTCTGATATCAATAGCGAGTTGGAAGATCTTAAGCATCGGGTGGAAGACCTTGAGAAAAGGGTAAAAAGCACTGAAGTGGTTGACGAGCTTGGCCATAAATTTCATCCGATTCACAGCATCTATGGTTTAAAGATAGGTGGCGGGCTTACCGTAACAGCTCAAGGTGTAATGCATAGCAAGGCCAATAATCAAAGGGGCGCAGGCGCAATATCGGCGGATATTGCATTGGAATCGCCTGTTGGAAAGGACGGCAGGGCAGTGGCTGTTCTTGATTTCCGGAGGGGGCCCGGGCTGCAAAACCTGCCTTCATTTTTTACCTCTCCGAATGGCAATACCTCTGGTACAAATGCTGATATTGAATCATTTGATAACGATCAAATCCATGTTACTCAGTTTTATTATGAGCACAACATAGCCGCTGGCTTGACGGCCTCCATTGGCCAGTTGGACATTACCGGCTATTTTGATGCCAATGAGTTTGCAAATAATGAAAGGGATCAATTTCTTGCCAACCTGTTTGTAAATAATCCTACAATTGAATTTGGCGGCTCTGCCGATTTTTACAGCCCAGGCATAAGGCTTACTTATGGGCCTGTTGAGGCTATGGATATAACAGTGGGCGCATTTGAAGGCAATGGCGATTATAATGATATGTTTAATAAGCCATTCCTTATGGCAGAACTGAATTTTAAAATAGAACCCTTTGGCAAAAAAGGCAATTACAGGGCATATTATTGGAATAGGCAAGGCCGTGATTCTTTGACGAATACAGCTAATCCCAATGATACAAACCTGCTAAGGGCAGAAAACAAAGGTGTGGGATTGAGCATAGACCAGGCCATTATAGATACAATTGGTGTATGGCTCCGGGGAGGCATTCAAAGGGAAAAGGTTGCTCAGTTTGACAGGTTTGTCGGCGGCGGATTAAATATTACCGGTGAATCATTTGGCAGGCCAAACGATGCAATAGGAATTGGCTATGGCATAACCCTTATGGGCAAGGATTACAAAGATTATAAAAAGAGTTCTTCTAATTTTGAATCAGGTCCGGAGCATTATATGGAGCTTTACTATAATATTGCAGTTGCTGACGCTGCGCAGAATACAGGATTTCATATTTCTCCTGACATTCAATATGTGATGAACCCCGGTGGCGACACCAATGCGACAAAACTGTTTATATATGGCATAAGGCTTCAGACATTTTTTTAAAACTATGAAAGGAGGGCTAATACTATGGAAAGAATAATAAGCAGAGAAAACGGTTTAATGGGAACACTATCGCAGGCGCTCGTGATTGTGGGAGTGGCATTTGCAATGGTAGTCATTGCATACGGCATGGAGTCCGTTGTCCCTGGTGTGCATGACGCATTTCATGATTTTAGGCATACCATTGGAATGCCGTGTCACTAAAGGCAGTAGTATAGAGTCAGAGGGTCATAGAGTCAAAGTATAAGAAAACTCTGACGCTCTGACTCTTTGTTACTTTGACTCTATTTTCTGAGGAGGTTTTATGCATTTTCAATCCATTGATTGGAAGAAAGGTATTATATTAGGTGGTGTCGCAGGTGTATTGTGGGGCTGGGTAGCTCTGGCTGTTAATGCTATGAGTGGTGTATTCACTTTTGAGAATAGCCTGCTTCATAATTTGATTGGTTTTGCCATAGGCGGGATTATTTTTGGCATTGTTGTTAGCGGATTTATGCGGCTGTTGCATGAATGGCTGCCTTTTAAGAATATCTTATTGAATGCTATTTTGCTTTCTTCTGTTTTGTGGTTGTTGCTCAGGATTGGCGGCGTTATGCTGTCATCTGTTGAGCCAGACAGGTACCACCTTATAACAGCCCAGTCTGTGCAAGGCTTTGTTCTGGCGGTTATCATGGGATGTATTTTAGGATTTTTGTGGAAGATAAAAAGCAAAGAAGCTTAAGAAAAGGCTATACAACAGGCGCCTGTGCGGCCGCTGCAAGCAAGGCAGCGGCCATTGCATTTTTGGCCAAGGAAAAGGTTAAGGATGTTGAAATAACCCTGCCGGTTGGTAAGGCGATTATTATTCCTATCCATAGATGCGCGATAGAAAGGTGGCAGGCAATTGCCTCTGTAATAAAAGATGCAGGCGATGATCCGGACGCGACTAATGGAGCAGAGATAGTAGTTGATTTCAGATTTCGGATTTCGGATTTCGGATTGACCAAAGCATTTCAGTTCACAGTTAACAGTTTACGGTTCACAGTTTATGGCGGAAAGGGAGTCGGCGTTGTTACCAAACCAGGATTGGCAATCCCTGTTGGAGAGCCTGCCATCAATCCAGTCCCGAGAAAGATGATAGAGGATGCAGTAAGAGAGGCATTTACGATTTACGATTTACGAATTACGAATTTAAAATCGAAAATCGAAAATCGTAAATTTTCGGTTACCCTCTCCGTTCCTCATGGCGAAGAGATCGCAAAAAAAACCATGAATGCCCGCCTTGGGATAATCGGCGGCATATCAATCTTAGGGACAACCGGCATTGTTGAACCACTGTCTTTATCTGCGTATCGTCATTCCATAGCCTGCGCCATGGATGTTGCATTAGCATCAGGCTGCAAAGAGATTATATTTTCAACAGGCAGAAGCAGTGAAAAGGTTGCAGAAAAAGAAGCAGGGCTGCCAGAAGAGGCATTTATACTTGTGGGCGACCATATGGGATTTGCGCTCAGAGAAGCAGGGGCAAAGGGTCAAGGGTCAAGGGTCAAGAAAATTACTCTTGTCGGGCAATTTGGTAAATTCAGCAAGCTTGCAGCAGGGCATTTTGAGACACACTGTTCAGATTCCAGTGTTGAATTGGAATTTTTAGCAAGTCTTGCAAAGGATGCTGGCGCCAAGAGAGACATAATCGAAAGTATAAGAAATGCAAATACAGCGCGGCAGGTGTTTTTTATTTTGAAAGAACAAGGATTGGAAAAGGTTTTAAAAGTGGTTTGTAAAAGAGTGAAAAAAAACGCATCAGAGATTGCAAGTATTGATATGGGGTGCGTGTTGGTGGGCTATAATGAAGAGGTTGTTGTTAAACTATGATTTGTATAATTGGTATTGGCATTGAAGGAAAGAGCAGCCTCTCACAGCGGGCATTAGGGCTTATTAAAGGCGCAAGCATGCTTGTTGGCGGGAGGCGGCATCTTGCCTGTTTCCCGGAGTTTAAAGGTAGCAAGATGCCTATTGGCTCCAACCTATATGATGTTTTGAAGGTTTTAAATCTCAAATCTCAAATCACAAATCGCAAATCTGCCGTCGTCCTTGCCACAGGCGACCCGAACTTTTTTGGCATTGCTGATTTTATAATAAAGAAGTTTGGTAAAAAGTCTGTGGAGATAATACCGAATGCCAGTACTCTGCAGGCAGCATTTGCAAGAATAAAGGAAAATTGGAATGATGCCAGATTCTTGAGTCTGCATGGAAGAGATGGGAATATAGATGATGCGATAGATGAGATAATAAAATATGCAAAAGTAGGTATTCTTACGGACCCGGAAAACAGCCCTTCAAAGATTGCAAAAGCGATGGTTGATAAAGGTATAACTCATTACAAGACGTATGTATGCGAGGACTTGGGAACGGAGAAAGAAAGAATCACGCAAGGAACTCTCAAACAGATTGCTGGAAAGAAATTTTCGCCGTTGAATGTTATGGTGTTGATAAAACAGCAAGAGGTTAGAGGCGGGAGGCAAGGACAAAACCCACAACCTCCAACCTCCAACCTTCCTCCTTCTTTCGGCATTCCCGATTCTGCATTCAGCCATTCCAACGGCATGATAACCAAAGAAGAGATTAGGGTGATAAGCTTATCTAAACTTAAACTCAAGAACGACAGTATCTTATGGGATATCGGCGCAGGCTCTGGTTCTTTATCTGTAGAGGCAGCGCTGCTGGCAAGAGACGGAAAGGTTTTTGCTATTGAAAAAGAAAAATCACGAGTAACACATATTGAAAGAAACAAGAAAAGATTTGCAACAACAAATCTTGAGGTTATTAATAAAAATGCCTTGGATGTGCTAAAAGGCCTAACAACCCCAGATGCTGTGTTTGTTGGCGGCGGCGGAAGGGATATTAGTAAAATCCTTGCAGTTTGTTCGAAAAGAATAAGACATGGCGGCAGGATGGTTATAAATGCCATAAGCATTGAGACATTAATGGGAGCAACAGATTTTTTTAAAAAAGCCGGCTGGAATACAGAGACTATTTCAGTAAATATTGCAAAGACAATAGATGTTGCCAGTCTGCATCTTTTTAATGCGCACAACCCTATTTTTATTATAACTGGAGAAAGACCGTGAAGGTCTCTGGTATTTTATATGGGGTTGGGATTGGTCCTGGAGACCCTGAACTTTTGACATTAAAGGCTGTAGCCATATTGAAAAAAGCAGATGTTATTGCAGTCCCAAAATCAAAAGAAGAGGCTGACAGTAGGGCGTTGTCTATAGTTGAGAAGATGGTGGATTGTAAAGGCAAGGAAATTTTAGAACTGATCTTGCCCATGACAAAGGAGAAGGAAATTTTGGCAAAGGCCCGAAAAGAAGTTGCTGCTCTCATATCCGAAAAGTTGAAACAAGGCAAGGTTGTAGCCTGCATTACCCTTGGAGATCCGCTATTCTACAGCACTTTTAGTTATTTGATTCCATTGGTTATGAATGCTTTGCCGGAAGTTACCGTTAAAATAATTCCAGGGGTTTCTTCCATAAATGCTGCATCCAGCGCAGCGCTTTTGCCATTGGCAGAGGCAGATGAAAAGATTGCGGTTATTCCATCTACCTATGAGCAAGAAGGGTTGAAGGAAATCATAAGAGGGTTTGATACAGTTGTGTTAATGAAAGTGAATAGGGTCATGGATAAGGTGCTGACTGTTCTCGAGGAACTTGCCTTAAAAGGCAAGGCGACTTTTGTATCCAGAGCAGGTTGGCCGGAAGAGATGGTGATAAGGGATTTGGATAGTTTGAAGGGTAAGGAGCTGGATTATTTTTCAATGGTGATTGTAAAGAAGTGAAAAACAAAAGAAAACCGAGTGTATTTTTCATCGGCGCAGGCCCTGGCGACCCTGAGCTTATCACAGTAAAAGGTAGGAGGTTTCTAAAAGAGGCGGATGTAGTGGTCTATGCAGGCTCGCTTATACAGGAAAGGGCGCTTTGGTACGCAAAAAAAAGGGCGAAGATTTATAATAGCGCATCAATGACACTGGATGAGATTATGAAAATTATGGTAGAAGCGGTAAAGGCGGGCAAAAAGGTTGTCAGGCTCCATACAGGCGACCCGACTTTATACAGTGCGCTCCGGGAGCAGGCAGATATTCTGGAGGAGGAAGGAATCCATTATGAGATTGTGCCGGGCGTTAGTTCTGCATTTGCCTCTGCTGCTGCGTTAAAAAAAGAACTTACCATGCCGGAGGTTACACAGACTGTTATCTTTACGAGGCTTGAAGGCCGAACCCCTGTGCCTGAAAAAGAAAGGCTGTCTGAGCTTGCAAAACATAATACAACTATATGTATATTTTTAAGCGCCGGAATGATAGACAGAGTGGTCAAAGAACTGAAACAGGGTTATTCAGATAATACTCCAGTTGCTGTTGTTTACAGGGCAACATGGGAAGATGAGAAAATTGTGGAAGGGACATTAAAGGATATTGCCAGAAAGGTGAAAAAGGCAAAGATTAAAAGACAGGCCATGATAATTATAGGAAAAACATTAGGTCAGTGGACTGCCACTGCAGGCAGTAAGCAGAGGGCAAGGGTCAAGGGACAAAAGTCTAAGCTCTACGATAAAGATTTTAAGCATGGTTACAGGCGCAAAAGTAAGATGCCCGGAGGTATGTAAATGCTTTTAGAAAGCATCACCATGACTGATTTTCAAAAGGGTTTAAAAAAGACAAAGACCCTGATTATCCCGTTCGGCACAGTTGAAGAGCATGGAAGCCATCTGCCGCTGTCCACGGATACCATGCAGGTTTATGAGGTTGTTAAAGAGGCGGCGAAAAGGATTAAGGTCTTTGTTGCGCCGCCTCTTCATTACGGGGTTTTGACATCCACAAGAAACCATGCCGGAAGCATCGGCATTTCGGCAAACAGTTTGAGGATGATAACAAGAGATATTATAAAATCAGCATACGTTAAGGGTTTGCGGAATTTCATCCTGATTTCAGGCCATGCAGGAAATATACATATGTCTGCATTGAAAGAGATAGGCGAGGAGATGATAGACGAGTTTGACGATATAAAAATCGCCGTTATATCCGAGTATGACATGATCAGGAAAGAGAGCGATAAGTTTGTTGAAACAAAAGATGACGGCCATGCAGGCGAGATAGAGACATCGCGGATATTGCATCTTGCGCCGCACTTGGTGAAAGGCAGAGCAAAAGAGGAGTATCCGAAGCTGCCCAAACCGTTTCTTGTGCGCGACAAGGTAAAATACTGGAAGGGCGGCATTTGGGGAAATCCGGCAAAGGCGACACATGAAAAAGGAAAAAAGCTGTTTTTGTTTTCCGTTGACAGGGTTGTGGAAATTATTAAAAGGATTGAGAAGATTAGATGATGCTTGCAATATTTGCGCTTACAAAGAATGGCATTGTCCTTGGCAGAAGGCTTTCACAAAAAATGGGTGCTGACCTTTTTGCCAATCCCAAAGATTTTAAAAAATCTGTAAGAAACGCGTTTAACAAATACGACGGCCTGATTTTCATCATGGCCACCGGCATTGTAGTGCGAACCATTGCCCCGCTTTTAAAAAACAAGTCGGAAGACCCGGCAATTGTTGTAATGGATGAAAAGGGCAAATATGTTATAAGCCTGCTTGCGGGGCATTTGGGCGGCGCAAATGAACTTGCAAAAGAGATTGCAAAGCTAACTGGCGCAGCGCCTGTTATTACGACTGCAACTGATGTAAATAACCTGCCGTGCATAGAGGATATTGCAGAGAGATTTCATCTGGCAATTGAGGATGTAAAGAAGATTAAGGCAGTAAACTCCGCCATTGTGAACGGCAGGCCGGTGGCGATTGTTGATGCGGATGACAAAAGGTTGAAGGCGATAAAGAGGGATGTAGGGGGTAGGAGGGGGAAGGTGGGTTTTAAATTCTACAAATCCATTTCGCAAGCCAAACGATTTAGAGCAGATACCTATGTTATTATAACTGACAATGCTTCTTTGTACCGCCTCCAACCTTTCGCCTCCACCTTCATTTTGCGGCCCAAAAATTTAGTGGTTGGCATCGGCTGCGACAGAGGCGTAACTGTAAAAGAGGTTGATGATGCATATTCCAGCGTATTGAAAAAATGGGATGTGTCCCCATTATCGGTGAAAAACCTTGCGTCTATTGATGTGAAGAAGAATGAGACAGGGCTTTTGAAATTTGCCAAGAAATATAATTTACAAGTTGATTTTTATTCAAAGCATGAACTGGCGGAAATGCCGTTGCCGTCAGGCTTTTCTGAATTTGTCATGGGAAAGGTCGGTGTTGGCGGCGTTTGCGAACCGGCGGCGTTGAAATCAGCGGGGACAAAAAAGATATGGATAAAAAAACAAAAGGTAGGCAGGGTGACGATAGCAGTAGCAAGGGCGCCCTTTACATTATAGGCATCGGCCCAGGCGGTTTAGAGCATCTCACCTTTAAGGCAAAACAAGTTCTGGAAAACTGCGATGCAGTGGTGGGTTACAAGACCTATATTGATTTAATCAAGGGTGTTATTCAAGGCAAAGAAATCTTTTCTACCGGTATGACCAAGGAAGTTAATAGATGCCAAAAGGCTATTGATTTGGCCTTGCAAGGCAAAAAGGTGGCGGTTGTCTCCAGCGGAGATGCAGGGATTTATGGAATGGCTGGGCTGGTGTTGGAACTTTTGCCGGAGTCAGGAGCCAGAAGTCAGAAGTCAGAAGAAAAAAACAAATCGGAAATCGAAAAGCGAAAATCGAAAATTTTTGTTTCCGTCATTCCCGGTGTTCCTGCATTTTGCGCCGCGGCCAGTCTGCTCGGCGCTCCGCTTATGCATGACTTTGCATCTATATCATTAAGCGACCTTTTGACTCCATGGGAAACCATAAGGAAGCGCTTGGATATGGCCTCTGCCGCTGATTTTGTCATCATCCTCTATAATCCCAAGAGCAAGACACGGGTTTCTCAACTTGAAGAGGCCATTGGTATCATATCTACGCACAGAAACGAGAATACACCTGTCGGCACAGTGAAAAATGCTACAAGGGAAGGGGAAGAGATAAAGATAACTACTTTAAAAGGATTGCCAGTTCATTACGATTTTATAGATATGTCAACGATTTTGATAATAGGCAATAGCACAACCTTTGTTTCTCATAACAAAATGATAACGCCGAGAGGATATGATGTTTGATTATTTAAATCCGAAATCCGAAATCCGAAATCCGAAATCTCTCATGCTCCAGGGCACTTCCTCTCATGTGGGCAAGAGCATCCTTGTGGCAGCGTTTTGCCGTATATTCAAAGAGCATGGCCTAAGAGTTGCGCCGTTCAAGGCGCAGAACATGGCGCTCAATTCTTTTGTTACAAAAGACGGCGGAGAGATAGGCAGGGCGCAGGCGTTTCAGGCAGAGGCAGCAGGCATAGCGCCGTCCGTTGATATGAATCCGATACTCTTAAAACCCACATCCGATATGGGCGCTCAGGTGATTATCCACGGCAAGGTCTATGGAAACATGAAGGCCGCAGAATACCACAAATTCAAAAAAGAGGCTGCGCAATATGTAATGGAGAGCTACCGGAGGCTGGCGCAGAAACATGATGCGATTGTGATTGAAGGCGCAGGAAGTCCTGCTGAGATAAATTTAAGAGAAAATGATATCGCCAATATGGGCATGGCTGAGATGATTGATGCTCCGGTAATTTTAATTGGAGATATTGACCGGGGCGGCGTGTTTGCATCATTAGTAGGAACAATGGAGTTGTTGAGACCTTCTGAAAGAAAACGGGTTAAGGGTTTTATCATCAATAAATTCAGGGGGGATTTCGAATTGTTGAAGACCGGCATAGATTTTTTGGAAAATAAAACAGGGCTGCCTGTTTTGGGTGTGGTGCCGTATTTGAAGGATATTATGCTGCCTGATGAGGATGGGGTGGCATTAGAAAGAAGTCAGGAGTCAGGAATCAGGAGTCAGAAGAAAATACAAATTGCAATAATTAAACTGCCGAGAATCTCTAATTTTACGGATTTTGATGCCTTTAGATTTGAGCCTGATGTGGCCATTAGATACATTACAAATCCTGCGCAATTGGATAATGCTGATGTCATTACAATCCCAGGCAGTAAGAATACAATAGAGGATATTGAATGGCTCTGGAAAAGCGGCATTGCAGATGCGATAATACATTACGCAAAAGATGGCGGAAGGGTTGTCGGCATTTGCGGCGGATTCCAGATGCTGGGAAAATCGGTAAAAGATCCGCACGGTGTAGAATCTCATTGCAAGGAAGCAAAGGGGTTGGGTTTGTTAGATGCGGAGACGATATTAGAAAGAGAAAAGAAAACCTATCAAGTAAAGGCGATTATAAACACTTTACAGTTCACAGTTCACAGTTCACATATAAAAGGTTATGAAATACATATGGGAGAGACTGTTGGTAATTGCCCACCCTTTGCTGTGATAATAAATAGAAATGGCAGCTCAGTTAAGATAAAAGACGGCGCTATATCAGATAACTGCAAAATCTTGGGGACATATATTCACGGCGTCTTTGACAATGATGAATTCAGAACAGGGTTTTTAAGTAAGATTAGGCTTGAAAAAGGAGCGCCACTGCAAGAGATTGCTTCTTATCAAGATAAGAGAGATGAGGGGATAAAAAGATTGGCAGAGGCTGTAAGCAGAAACGTTGATGTGCACAGGCTTTATGAGATTGCCGGTTTGAGCGGAATACTCGCCGCGCGAGCTATATAATATAAATGATAAATTCCTTATGAAACACTCATGAGCCTTTGGCTCACAAAGAAGGGTTGGGATGGGGTAAAGAGGGGATTTTCAGGTGAAAACCCAGTTGAACAATATCAACTGGTTTTTTGTGAGTATTACATTGGCAGTTTTGAAAGGAATAAAACGCTATTTTTTTGCAGCCTCTTCTTTTTTTGCAGCTTCTGCCAGCTCGCCTACGAACATATTAAGGTCTGTTGAGTGCATTGCGCATGCCATTGAAATAGGTTCGCCGCCAAAGGCAGGGCATGTAAAGCAGCCTGCGCCAAAGTGCTTCGTAAATACCTCTTTTGTAGATGGCCACCGGGTGGTTACTTCACCGGTAGTCATATCGCCTGTGATGTTAAGATTGTTGCCTGACATAGTATCCTCCTTTATTTATAAAAGCCTCAGTTTAAAGATACCGAATCTTTTATTTTTAGTATATGATTTTCGTCATAAAATTGCCAGAAATAATATAAGTCTTTCCTGCAAATCTCTTTTTAAGAAAACCATACCTTAACCCCTTGACATTCGGTGTTTTTGGGTTATAATATAAACATGAAAGAGATAATCAATTTCAATTGCAGCGTAAGAGGGGGTGTTACGTATGGTCTGGACAGATTTAACAGCCATGGTATATGCGGTACCCTTTATTATAGCAGCGTTGATCGTGCTCTTTATCGCCGACTTTTTCGGACTTGCATCTCTTGCGGATATTCATTGCCCGATATGCAAGAAAAACTTTGCTGATGTATTCAGCCTGAGAAAACATATTAAAGGTGTAGAAGAGGGAAAAGAAAAAGAGACGCCAATGTCTGTATGACAGAGGGAAAACCAGTATAAGAAAATAAAACGCACCGTGAGGGTGTGTTTTATTATGTTCTGTATATTTTTTTACACCTGCATTCAGCTTCCATAGGACATATATCGCATTTCATCTTCCCGCAATAATCCTTTCCCAATCTTACCAACCCTGCCTCAAAATCGCAAAAATCATAACCTCTGATATTGTAGATTGACCAGATTCGCTCAAGGGCAATTAAGGGGCATTGTTTCGGTTTTATAAGGCCTAAATGTTTGGCAGCTATCTTCACTAACTCAGAAGGCCCTGGCCTTGCCTTTGGCCATATCAAGCGAAGCTCCCGCAAAAATATATTTGTCGTCACAGCGCCTATGCCTTTGCCTAAATCTTTAAGCCGATTCTCAAGGTCTTTCTCGTCTTTTGCCATCTGATGCAGTTTATTTATATCACCGCCATAGTTTTTTTCTAAATCTTTCATTATTTCAAGAAGCTTTGTTGCAGTGGAAAAGTCGTATCTTACATAACCTCCGTCGTCCAATATTTTAACGAGACCATCCCAGCCTGTTGAAATTATTTTTTCTGGAGAAAGCACGCAGCATCGTTCAAATTCTTCATAGGTTTTTATTGCGATATTTGCGCCTATCCTGGCGCCAAAGAGCTTTGATGCGAGAAACCACTTGAATATCTCCTCAGACTTCCCCTTCAACAAATTAATTCCAAGTTCCTTTGAAAATTTTCCGCCCATTGTAGTTATGAGTTTTTTAATCGTCTTTTTAATATTTCTTTTATCTGCCATGTCATTTTACCTTCTCAGCCAATCTGTGGGCATATCGCAATGGTTCCGGGATTCTGTATCTTGTAACGCATTGCAATATAATGTCTATTGCCTTTGAAAGGCTGATTTTATTTCCGATTGACACAAACACTGGTTTCACATCTGTTCGTGTGCGAAGACATGCGCCTATTATCTCTTTGTTTTTATCCCGTACATATTCAAATGCGCCTTTAGAGTTTGCCGGTAATCTGAATTCTCCGTAGAGATAAGACTTTGCGCACCCAACTGTGGGTTTATCCAATAATATTCCGAGGTGAGCAGCTATTCCCATTCTACGCGGGTGCATGAGCCCCTGTCCGTCAAAGAGTATTACGTCAGGGCTGCTCTTTATTTTCCCGAAGCATTCCAATAACACAGGCCCTTCTCTGAAGCTTAGAAGTCCGGGGATGTAAGAAAATTTCAATAGGAGCGTGGCAGTCCTTTCCTCAATAAGTTCCATGTCCGGAAAAGAAAAGATAGAAACAGCCCCATGAATAAGGTTCCCCTTTTTTGAAAAGGCTGCATCCATGCCAGCGACCAGGTGAATTTTCTCAGGAGAACTGCTGAAACTAATTCTCTTTCGCAGCTTGCGCTGTATTTCAATTGCCTCTTTGGGCGTTACGTCCCATCTATGAAAATTTTTTATCTTCATGAGTTATTGCAGAATTATAGCATGTATGTTATGTATTAAAAGGGGTTTTAAAATGAAACCAAAAAAAATAAAAGATAATATGTTCTGGGTGGGGGCAGTTGATTGGGATAGAAGGCTTTTTGACGCTCTTATACCTCTGCCGGATGGGACAAGCTATAATGCCTATTTGATTCAGGGAAGCGAGAAGACAGCGCTTTTAGACACGGTTGACCCAAGTATGCTCACGGTATTTGAGTCTCATCTAAAAGATATAAAAAATATAGATTTCATAATTTCCCATCACTCTGAACAAGATCATGCGGGTGCGCTTCCTTATGTTTTGGAAAAATATAAAAATGCAAAGGTCATTGCAACTCCAAAAGGCAAACCAATGCTCATAGACCATTTGCATATTCAGGAAGACAGGATTGTAACGGTCAATGACGGAGAGACCTTATCTCTGGGTAATAAGACCCTTGAGTTTATCCATGCGCCGTGGGTTCATTGGCCGGAGACCATGTTTACATACATCAGGGAAGATAAGATAATTTTTACCTGCGACCTTTTCGGCTCTCACCTTGCCACCTCAGATATATTTTATAACGACTATTGGCACGTATGCGATGAAGCAAAGAGATACTATGCAGAGGTGATGATGCCGTTCAGAACCACGATTCAAAAGCATCTGGAAAAGCTGAAAAAGTATCAGATTGACATGATTGCCCCGAGCCACGGCCCTGTGCACAGAGACCCTGAGTGCATTGTTCGCTCGCATCAGGAGTGGGTTTCTGACAAGGTGAGCAATACGGTTGTCGTGCCATATGTGACAATGCACGGCAGCACTCAGTTGATGGTTGAGCGCTTGACAGAGGTTCTCTCGGAGAATGGAATTAAGGTAGAGAAGTTTAACCTTGCTGTAGCTGATACAGGCAAATTCGCCATGTCCTTGGTAGACGCTGCAACGCTTGTCATTGGTTCGCCTACGGTCCTTACAGGCGCGCATCCGCTCGTTGTATCTGCTGCCTTTCTTGCAAATGCCTTGAAGCCAAAATTAAAATTTGCGTCTATTATCGGTTCTTATGGTTGGGGCGGAAGGATGGTGGAGCAGATAAAAGGGCTCTTGCCAAATCTGAAGATCGAGATGCTTGAGCCTGTAGTCATAAAAGGTCTGCCAAAGGACGAGGATTATAAGGCGTTGGATAGGCTGGCAAACGAGATAGTGAGTAGACACAAAACAGCAATTTAAAATTAAGAATTACGAATTATGAATTGGTGATTGATTTCATGGTAAAACAGCAGACAAAACGACTCCCCTCTTGGCTTTCACGACCGATAGGCCAGCCGAGCAAGCTCCATGATATGAAAAACATTCTCCGTAGCCGTAATCTTCATACGGTTTGCGAGTCTGCACGCTGTCCGAATATCGGAGAATGTTTTTCAAAGCCGACCGCAACATTCATGATTCTCGGCGATGTATGCACAAGGGGGTGCGGTTTTTGCAGCGTAGATAAAGGGACAATACCCCTCTTTGTTGACCCTCTGGAACCGCACAATATAGCCATTACAGCAAAAGAGTTGGGGCTTAGGCATCTGGTCATAACATCGGTTACAAGGGACGACCTCACTGATGGCGGCGCAGCGCAATTCGCCTTGACAATAAAGGCTGTTAAAGATACCATTCCTTCTATTTCTGTAGAGGTTTTAACCCCTGATTTTAAAGGGGATGAGAGGGCTTTGAAGATTGTTCTTGATGCAAGGCCGGATATATTTAATCACAATATTGAAACTGTGCCTTCTCTTTATGCAAAGGTAAGGCCGCAGGCTGATTATAAGCAGTCTTTACAGTTAATTGAAATGGCAAAAAAGACGGCAGGTGGTGTTATCACAAAGTCCGGGCTCATGGTCGGCCTTGGCGAAACAAGCGATGAAGTAAAATCTGTTCTGAAAGACCTTTTAAATGCCGGCTGTGACGCTGTGACCATAGGCCAGTATTTGAGGCCATCCATTAAAAATCTTGAAGTTCAGGAATATATCTCCCTTGAGGTTTTTAAGGAATATGAACTGTACGGAAAAGAGATTGGGCTGAAGCATGTTTATTCCGGGCCTTTTGTGAGGAGTTCGTATAATGCGGAAAAGACCGTGATACGTGAACGTTATACGTGTGCGTAAAAAAACAAAAATCTTTTACGTATAACGCATCACGCACACGCATCACGGTATTTTGGAGGTTTGATTGGAAGAATTTCACAGAATAAAAAGACTGCCGCCTTATATCTTTAACATCACAACAGAGTTGAAGATGGATGCGCGCAGGCGCGGGGAAGACATCATTGACTTTGGCATGGGCAACCCTGACCAGCCTACGCCTCAGCATATTGTTGACAAGTTTATCGAGGCTACCCATAATCCGAGAAATCACAGATATTCTGCATCAAAAGGCATATACAAATTAAGGCTTGCTATAACAGACTGGTATAAAAGGCGGTATGATGTTGACCTTGACCCTAACACAGAAGCCATTGCGACCATCGGTTCCAAAGAGGGGCTTTCCCATCTGGCGCTTGCAATAATTGGCCCCGGCGATGTGGTCTTTGTCCCGAATCCCACATATTCTATCCATACCTACTGTGTGGTCATTGCAGGCGGAGATGTGCGGAGCATCCCGCTTTTGCCGGGCAGGGATTTTTTTGAAGAGCTTTTGAATGCCGTAAAGCAGACATGGCCCAAGCCAAAACTGCTCATCTTGAATTTTCCTCATAACCCAACGACAGAGGTCGTTGACTTAGAGTTCTTTAAAAAGATTGTGGATTTTGCAAAAGAGCATAATATCATGGTTGTCCATGATTTGGCGTATGCAGATATTGTATTTGACGGATACAAGGCCCCAAGTTTTCTTCAGATTCCGGGGGCAAAGGATGTTGGCGTAGAGTTTTTCACCCTCTCCAAGAGCTATAATATGCCTGGCTGGAGGGTCGGCTTTGCGGTTGGGAATAAAAAGATGATAGCTGCGCTTGCCAGAATAAAGAGCTATATGGATTACGGCATGTTCCAGCCTATCCAGATTGCAGCAATCAGCGCCTTGAACGGACCTCAGGAGTGCGTGCAAGAGATATGCGAGACATACAGGAAGCGGCGAGATGTTTTAGTAAGCAGTTTTAACAAGGCAGGCTGGCCTATAGAAAAGCCGAAGGCTACCATGTTTGTATGGGCAAGGATTCCTGAGCAGTTTAGGAAGATGGGCTCTCTGGAATTTTCAAAATTTCTTTTGAGAGAGGCAAAGGTGGCGGTGTCGCCCGGTATTGGTTTTGGCGAATACGGCGACGAGTATGTGCGGCTCGCCCTGATTGAAAACGAACACAGGACGCGGCAGGCGGCAAAGGGGATTAAGAAGGCGTTTGAGAAGGCAGGATAACCAATCATGCAAAAACTAAACATAGGTCTCATAGGTTTCGGCACAGTAGGAACAGGCGTTGTTAAGGTGCTGAAAGAAAATGCAAAGGTCATTCAGGAAAGGCTTGGCGCAGAAATTGTCCTGAAAAAGATTGCGGATAAGGATACAACCCGCGACAGAGGCGTTGAGGTTGACAAGTCTGTTCTTACTATGGACGCAAATGACATTATCAACGACCCATCCATCAATATCGTGATTGAACTGGTGGGAGGCATTGAGCCTGCAAAGACCTTCATCATAAAAGCACTCAAGAATAAAAAGCATGTGGTGACGGCAAATAAAGCCCTGCTTTCGCAGCACGGCGAGGAGATTTTTAAGACCGCTCAGGGAAATGGCGTGGATATTGGGTTTGAGGCAAGCGTGGGCGGCGGTATCCCGATTATCAAGGCGTTGAAAGAGGGGCTGGTTGCCAACAAAATAAATTCCATCTACGGCATCATCAATGGAACGGCAAATTACATCTTGAGCAAGATGACTAACGAAGGCGGCAAGTTCGAGGATGTCCTGAAAAAGGCGCAGGAAAAAGGATATGCCGAGGCAGATCCGACCTACGATGTGGAGGGGATTGACACAGCGCATAAACTGGCTATTTTGATAAACCTTGCATATGGAACCTACATCAAGTTGGGCGATATTTACACAGAAGGGATCAGCAAGATTACTCCGCTTGACATAAAATTTGCAAAGGAATTCGGCTACAAGATAAAACTCCTTGCCATTGCAAAGGAAGAGGGCGGCGAGATTGAAGCCAGGGTTCATGCAACCATGATACCTGCAACTCACCTTCTATCAACAGTAGACGGCGTTTACAACGCGATTCATCTGAAAGGCAATGCAGTAGGCTCTGTCATGTTTTACGGAAGGGGCGCAGGCATGATGCCCACGGCCAGCGCAGTGTTGGCGGATGTTGTGGATATATGCAGAAACATAAATAAAAACGCAGCGCAGCGGGTTTCGCCCTTATCCTACACGGAAGAGGCTGTCAGAAATGTGGAGATACGGCACATAGAAAATTTGGAGATACCCTATTATCTCAGATTCTCGGTGCTGGACAAACCGGGGGTATTGTCAAGAATTTCCGGCGTGCTGGGCAATCACAATATCAGCATCCTCTCCGTCATGCAAAAAGACAGAAAGGTCGGAGGCTCTGTGCCCATTGTCATTATGACCCATCATGCAAAAGAAAAAGAACTCATGGCAGCATTAAAAGAGATTGATAAAATGGATGTGGTTCTGGATAAGACAGTCTATTTGAGGATAGAGGAAAATTTGGGCGGAGGGGAGTAAAAAGCATTTCTGGTTCACGATTTCGGATTTATACACAACGACATAAATATAGCAGCATACAGAGCGTCAGAACACAGCAGACCGAGGCGCGACGAAAGCGAGGAGTGAGGCGTATTTCAAACATACGCCGCAACGACGAGCCGAGGAGCAACACAGGTATGCGAAGTTATGGCGCTCTGTATAGGATTTTAAAATAGGAAAACACATCTCCTATTCCAAATCTCCGCTTGACTTTTCCAGCGATTAAAGGTATTTTCTGAAATATTTTAGGAGACACAATGTCAAAAAAGATTCTCTTGGCTGACGACAGCATTACCATCCAAAAGGTTATCTCCATAACCTTCGCCAGCGAGGATTATGACCTTATTATTGTCGGCGATGGTGATACCGCAATAGCCAAGATAAAAGAGGTGAAGCCTGAGATGGTAATAGCCGATGTTGCCATGCCAGGTAAAACCGGATATGAGGTCTGCGAGTTTATCAAAAAAGACCCGGGGCTTCAATACATCCCTGTGCTTCTCTTAGCAGGCACATTTGAGCCGCTCAATGAGAAAGAGGCAAAAAGGGTAAAGGCAGACGACCATATAATCAAACCTTTTGAATCGCAGGAATTGATAGAGAAAGTGAAAAATCTCTTAGCAAGGCCGCCTAAGTTAGCTACTGCTGAAGAGGAGAGGCCGGCCAAACCAGAGGTAAAGGCCCCAATGCCAACTGATATATGGGAGGTTGGAGATTTTATGGGGGGTGAAGAGGCAGGGGCGTCTGCAAAGGCTGCTGCAGAAAAAGACATCTGGGGAGCTGAATTTTTTGAAGAGCCGGCCAAAGGGGCGCCGAAGAAGCCTGAAGAAAAGCCAAAGATAGAAGAAGAGTTTATAGAGCTGGAATTAAAGGAAGAGGAGCTGCAGCCTGTAGAAGAGGTCAAGCCATCTCCGCCTAAGCCAAAAGAGGTCTTTGAAGCCGTGCCTGAGATGAAACCCGCGCCAAAGACCCCCCCTATCCCTCCGCCGCCTGCACCGGAGGTTGTAACAAGGGTTCCTGAAAAGATTGAGGCAAAGGTGAAGGCGGTTACAGAAGAGATGCCTGAACTGGGGGCTGTTCCGAAGGATAAACTGGAAGCAGTTATAAGAAAAATTTCGAAAGAGGTTATAGAAGAGATTGCGTGGGAGATAATCCCTGATATGGCAGAGGAGCTTATAAGGGAAGAGATAAGAAAGGTAAAAGAGGCGATGGGGAAGGTAAAGTAGCGAGAGTTATTAGTGAACAGTAATGTGAACCGGCCATCGCTATAAAAGATTTTTCATGAGGGGATTTTGAAGGATAATGGCAAGAGAAACAAGAAGATAATAGAGGCTGTTGAAGAATATGGATATAGACAGTGTGAGATTGCTGATTATCTGAGCATGTATTTTACTTCGGTGAGCAGTATTATGAAGGAAAAGCGAGAGCAAAGAACCTTTGGTCGGGACAATATTTTTAACAAAATCATGGCATGAAAAATGCCAAAAAAGTAGGTGTTGTATGAAACGGAAAAAGCTTGTTTGCATCAGGGTCTTTGCTTCGTACACATGGAAGGTATGATTTTTGAGCTATAATTTTATATCAGCATTACATAATCACGGGCCGCAAGGCTCTAAAATAAGGAGGTCTGTATGTTAATATTTCGAACATTTTTAGTGATATTTTTTTTGAATATGGTAATGCCTCTGTTGACACAAGCAGAGATTCAGGTGCCTACAGGATATAAAGCAGAAATCTTTGTATCTGGACTATCAGTGCCTGCAAATGTAGAGTTCAATGATAAGGGAGAACTTTTTGTTATAGAAGCTGCAAAAGACAGAATACTTAATATCACGCCAAACGGCACAATAAGCGTTTTTGCAAAAAGTGCACCAGAAGCTCCGCTCGATTTTGCCTATGCTTACTGGGTGTCTCACCCTTATCCATATCCGACTAAAATGGACTTCGACAAGGACGGCAATCTCTGGGTAGGAGTAACAGGCTGGTATGACGACCCGTATAATCCATACGGCGATGTATTGGATACAGTTTACAAAATTACGCCGGATGGGGTTGTGGTGCCCATTGCCCGTCAGTGGTTTGGCTCTAATATGTTTTTCGATATAGCAGGTTTGACCTTTGACGCCAGCGGATATCTCTATATAGGGGATACATGGTATCCACATGATATCCTGAAGGTCGACACAACCACCATGTCAGCAACGGTATTTGCTACCGGTGTTTATAGTCCAATAGACTTGCTTTTTGATAAGGAGGGTAATCTTTTGGTATGTGCATGGGATTGGGCGACTCAAAAGTATAGTATCTTCCGGTTTGCGCCTGATGGGACCAGGACGCTTTACAACGACACCATCCCAAACCCCCAGGCAATCGCCTGGGGGCCTGAGGGCTATCTCTATGTTGCTGATTACACGACAAAGACAATTTACAGATTGGATCCGGCAACCAGTGTTGCAACGGCATTTGCCGCAGGGTTTGATTACCCTATAGACCTCGGTTTTGATTCGAAGGGTAATCTATATGTGGTGGATACGACTATAGGGCAGATTATAAAGATAAGCAAGGCCGAATTGCCTGTGGAAATCGACATCAAGCCCGGCAGCTTCCCTAACGCAATCAAGCTTCAAGATACAGGCAATATCCC